>NZ_KV811077.1:0-751 GCF_001812975.1 Rothia sp. HMSC073B08
GGGGGGGTGTGCACCAAAAATTTTTGCGCGCCCACTCGTCTGCCGAGAGCTGCATCCGCTGCGGGAATATCCTCGCGGGTGCGGGCTACCCGCCGAGCCTGTGTCTCGGGTGGCCCGCACCATTACCGGTCTTTCCCCGGTATCAAGATTCGGTTTTAAAATCCGACGTCAAAACCGGTCGTGGACGCTCGGGTTACTGGTGCTCCTGAACGTACTGCTTGAACTTCTCGTCACGGTCGCGGTCGGCTTGGCGTTCCTGCTCAAGCTGCGACTGGTACTTGCGGATGAGCGGCATCTGATACTGTGCCTCCAGGTCGTAGAGCTGCTTGCTCATGCCGACCTGCTGGTTACATTCGGCCTGGATGGTGGCGATGCGAATTTCCTCTTCGGAGGCGGGTTCGTTGAAACCGCCGTTCTTGCTCTGCTGCTCAGCCAGCGGGGTTTCCTCGGCGACGGAGCCTGCCGAGCGAGGGGTGAGGCCGCGGTCGGAGACGCACTGCTTCCACTTCTCTTCGAGCTCGCGGTGCAGTTTGCTACCGTAAACGGCATTGCCCGCCTCGGTGGAGATACGACTGTATGTGGACTGCCCTTCATTCTCGGGCCTCTTGCCTTCGGGCACCGCGGCGTCCAGGGTCTCGCGGGCCTTGGGGTAGCATTCGATGTCGAGCCGCTCCTCGGGGCTCATACTCTCCCCCGAGTTGAAGGAGATGGGGGCGGCAGCGTTGGGGTCTCGCTTCTGAAAACCGTACTT
>NZ_KV811077.1:851-1263 GCF_001812975.1 Rothia sp. HMSC073B08
GCGTACTCGACGTTCCAGGGACCGTACTTTCGCCCCATCTCGCCGCGGGGCGCACCCTCAGAGTGGGGAGCCTGGCTGGTGTAGTTCTGCCCGTGTTCGGCGTAGCACTGCTTCATGGCAATCTGAAAGGCGGTGTACTCGTAGTTGGTGCGCTCGTAGTAAAGGTAATCGTCCAGAGGCATCTTCACGATGTCCTGTTCCGCGTCAAAGATGGCGTGGACGCTTTCGTCACGTTCCAGCGGCGGGTTGAAGAGCGAGCAGGCACTCAGGGGCATGATGCCGATACAGAACAGGGCGCCCGTGGCGAGCAGGCGGCGGCTCATGCCAGTGCGAGGGGCGGGTGCAGTGGAGCTGCGGTTGAGGAACTTCATCGTTAAACCCCTTTCATAAGAGTGAGTTGTACACCACATTA
>NZ_KV811078.1:0-33877 GCF_001812975.1 Rothia sp. HMSC073B08
TCACCCACACTCAACTCGGAAGAGCCGGTTTACCCCGTGCCGAACCCGGGATGCTCCTACTGGATATGTCTTCACAGCATTGCGAATAGGTAAAGCAAAGAATTCATGATGTATACACGTGTGTAAAAAATGGATAAATAGGCTCTTGGTGTGAATAAACGGATTTTCACCGCTTTATTCACACCAAGAGCCTATTTAGCAAAGGGGAGCCGCTACAGCGCTGCCTGCAAATCCTCTAAGTGGTCGTACTTTGAGAGCTCGTAACGCAGGTGACCCTCGGTCGGGGACTGAACCGGCAGGAACGACGCCTCACGCAGGCGACGAGCAGTCGGGGAATCAGCCACGTAACCGGCGCCTCCAACGACCTGCAGCTCAAAGTGAGTAGCAATGGTCGCAAAGTGAGACACGCCCAGACGCAGGCTCAGCAGGTCACGACGCTCAGCACGCTCCGGCTCAGAAGCCAGGCGAACCAGTTCCTCACGCAGGCTCTGGTACTCCGCCAGAATCAGCGGGAACTCAGGACGGAACACGCCCTGAGAGACGTCCAGGTGCTTAGCAGCCTCCTGCAGGGCGCCAGCGGCAAGACCCAGGCAGAACGACGACTGAACCAGCAGGAACGGCGCGGTCACATCGTGCAGGAACGCCTCAATATTGTCGCTCAGAATGTCCTCGCTCGGAACGAAAACGTCCTCGAACTTCAGAGTGCCAGACTCGGTGCCGTTCAGTGCCAGCAGGTTGCGGTGGTAGTCAACGCTCAGACCCTCAACGTTCTGGCGAACCGTCACGATGTAGCGGTTCGGGTGGCTCTCCGGGGCGTTCTGCACAGCCACCGGAAGAACAATCACGCCGCCCGGGTACAGGTTCGACGCCCACGACACGGAACCGTTCAGCTTCAGACCGCCCTCAACGAGAGTGCCCTCAACCTTAATCGGTGCCAGGCCCGAAGCCTCCTTGTACGCTGCCGCCATCGCGGTGGTGCCGCTGACGGTTGCATCCGCCAGACCCTCGGGCAGCTCGCGGCCCACAGCGTCAAAGAACGCGATGGTGGAGCGGTGAGCCCACAGGGAGAACGCCGTGGAGGCATCCTCGGTGGCAAGGTCGAACGCTACCGAAACCTGGGGGACCAGGGAGCCGCCGTCACGGCCCAGGGTAATCAGGCCGTCCTTAGCGATTTCGCGCAGGTTCTCGAAGGGGGAACGCTCGCCACGGTCAACCGCGCTAGCGTGGGTTCGGGCGAGTGCGAGCACCTGCTCGCGCTGGGGGTAGTCGTAGAGGGGTTCGAGAGTGAACTCGGACATGGGGTTTCTCCTAAGCGGGGAGTGTCACATCTATGCGTGCAGCTTGAACAGTCGGTCAATGGGGGTGCTGACGGCCTTACGGGCGCGAACAACAGCTTCTTCGTCGGGTGCGTCGTAGAAGCAGAGGCACTTTGCGGTGTCTTCGCGAACGTAGGTGCGCAGGAAGGAAACCTCAGGTACTTCAGCGTACTTGGGCGCGTTTGCCTTCTTGCGGGTCAGGTACTGTTCCATAGTGATCTCTGCGGGGATGTCCCACTCAACCAGGTAGTCTGCGTCCTTCTTGAGCTTCTTGATGTCTTCGAGCTCTGCGCCGACCAGGCGGACTGCGTCGGGGCCTGCGACGGCTGCGCGCTCACCGATGGCTGCGGTGAGGTCGGGGCCGAATGCGGTGCTCTCAGCTTCGACGATGACGAAGACAATCTTGTGGTCTGCGGAGACCTGGGTTTCGATGAGCTCGGCGCCGTGGCTCAGGGACGAGTTGACGGTCTCGATGAGTGCGGTTGCTTCGTCCTTGGACGGCTGTGCGGGGGTCAGTTCTACCAGGTAAAGTGCCATGATGTTCTCCTCGGCTTAGGGTTGAAGGGTTGTTCCGGAAGGGGCCTTCCGGTTTGTTATGGATTCACCTTAGACCCGTGGTTGAGGGCTGTCTAGTAGATTTCTGTTCGTGGCTTAATACGTCCTTTTTGACTCTAATGTTCGTCATGTGTGTTCATGCGGAGACATAAATCGTCACAGTTCCGTGCATGGGAACCCGCCTACAGCCGCAGAATTTTCGCGTGGGTTATCGAACCCGGAGGCGCATCTATCCGCGCCGTCCCGCTCGTGCTGCAAAGTCGTCGAGGGCGCGGTTGAGAGCGGGGACAGTCCACACTTTTTGCCCCTGAATTTTGACGCGTTCTTCACGCAGAATTTGCAACTCCACCATGCGGTTGAGGAGGCGATACACACTAGCCCGGGACCCCCGCGTGTGTTCCTCCACCATGCGTGCGGTGAAGGCGGGCTCGGTACAGCACAGGTCGGTGAGGGAACGCAGGAGAGGGGTTTTACGCTGGGCAATGGACAGCACCTCATCGCGCAGGGTTTCAATGTCTTGCGCCAGGATTTCTGCGTTGGTAATTGCCTTCTGTGTGGCGTCGATGAAGAGCTCGATGATGGGCTCGGCATCGCCTGCACGGTAGTCGGTGAGCGCCTGAATGTACCCATCGGTATCGTGCAACAGCCCGGAGGAGACGGGCAGAATCACGTGGCGGGTGACGCCGCGGGCGAGCAGGAGCGCGGAGATGAGGGCTCGCCCGGTTCTGCCGTTGCCGTCAGTGAAAGGGTGAATCGTTTCAAATTGGGCGTGCACGATAGCCGCCTGCGCGAGGGGGTCAATATCGCGGCGGTTCATGAAGGCTACAAGGTCTTCGAGGGCGGCAGGAACCCTCTCGTGATGCGGCGCCACATAGTCGGCGGTTACCGGCGAATCGCCCTTAATCCACACCCACTGGGTGCGGAGTACGCCGGAGTCCTGCTGTAGGCCGCGGGTCAGTTCGCGGTGCATCGCGAGGATGTTATCGACGCTAATGTTTTCTGCGGTGTTCAAGGCTGCACGCATGGCGTGAACGTTACGTGCCACCAGCTCGGCGTTAACGCCGACCTTCGACCCGCTTGCACCCAGGACAGCCAGTGAGAGCCTGCGTGCACTAACGGTGAGGTTTTCAATCTGCGAGCTGGAGGCGGATTCGCCACGCAGAAGAACCGCAGAGAAGGGGATGCCGCCGATGTGGTGGAGCCGCTCATCGAAGCGGGTCATTGCGGTGGCGTTCTCCTGGAGGCGCGCTCGCAGTGCGGGGCTGAGTTCGACGTTGAGTGCGGCAATGGAAGCGGGTACGGCGCTGGAGAAGGTGCCGGAGTTGCGGCGCGTTGCGCGTCGGGAGGCGAGGGCGTCCCGGTGAACCCAGGGGGTTTGCGGCTCCCATGTGAGGGCGGGCCAGGTGGTGGCTGAGGGCATGGTTCCTCCTCCTGGGTGTCGTTAATGCTGGTCGTGCTTGAGGGGTCTTAATAAGACAATACACTTCAATTTTCTTATTAAGGCGCTTAATAAGAAAATCTGCGCGGATTGTCTCATTAAGGAACATGCTCCGAACGCCCCTCCTGAACCCCCCTCGACATTCCGGGGCTCCGACTGCCGGGAGCATACACCGGGGCATACACTGGAGCATGTACCAGGGCGTACAGCAAGGGCCCTGAACCCTTGGTAATTCAAGGATTTGGGGCCCTCACATCTACACGCTCACGCTGCCCGAAGCAGCGAGTTGGCAGTGTAGATAAGCAACTTTGTGGCTACTTCACGCCGCGCATCATCTTCTGAACCGGCTTGTGCACCAGGAACAGCAGCACACCGGTCGCGATGGTGATAATACCCATCCAGGTGAAGTAGGGAACTTCAGTTTCCATGCTGTAGAACTGAGCCAACCAACCCGACAGCACGGTACCCATTGCCACGGAGGTGAAGTACAGCGCCATCATGTTCACGCGGTGCGCCTTCGGTGCGAGCTTGGTCGCCAGCGAAATGCCCACCGGGGAAATAATCAGCTCAGCGATGGTGCAGACGAATAGAATCAGCACAATCCAGCCGACGTTCACGCTCTGAACACCCGCCTGAGCGAGGAAGATCCAGAACGCCAGGCCAATAATAATCAGCGCTGCGGAGAACTTCAGGGTGGTGACCGGCTGGCGGTCACCCCACTTGGTCCACAGGGCGGAGAACATCATGCCGAAGACGATGATGAAAATCGGGTTGATGGAGTTGACCAGGTTCGGGCTCAGTTCCATGCCCAGGATGTTCCAGTTGAGGCGCTCATCCGAGTACACCGCCATGACGGTGAACTGCTGCTGGTACAGTGCCCAGAACACGGCGTTTGCAATCCACAGGGGAATGAATGCGGTGACGCGGGAACGCTCATCAGCGGTGACGTCCTTAGCGGTCAGCAGCTGAGCGAACAGGGCGATAGCGCCGATGAAGATGAAGCCCATGACCCAGTTCTTGAGGTTGTCTGCGGTCATCAGGCCGGTTGCCAGCAGGATACCGAGAACGACCACGATACCCACCAGTGCCAGGAAGAAGTTACGCTTCTGAGCGCTGGTGAAGGGGGTGCCCACGTGGTGTACGGAGGCGGGCAGGTTCTTGCGGGTCAGCGAGTACTGAATCAGACCTGCTGCCATACCGATAGCAGCCAGGCCAAAGCCGAGGTGGAAACCGCCGGTGCTCCAGCCCCAACCGGTCAGAATCGGGCCGATGAGTGCACCGGTGTTCACGCCGATGTAGAAGATGGTGAAGCCCGCGTCGCGGCGGTGGTCGTTGTCCGAGTAGAGGGAGCCGACCAGCACGGAGGCATTACTCTTCAGACCACCGGAGCCGATAGCGACCAGCAGCAGACCAATCACCACACCCGGAATGCCGGGGATGAGGGAGAGGGAGATGTGGCCCGCCATGATGCCGATAGCGGAGTAGAAGAGGGTACGCTCGGGGCCGAGGAGGCGGTCACCGAGGATGCCGCCAAGAATTGCCATGAGGTACACGACTGCACCGTACGCGCCGATAACGCCGGTGGCGAGGGCCTGGTCGAGACCCAGGCCGCCCTTGTCGGCGGTGTAGTACAGGTAGTAGATCATGATGCCCTGCATGCCGTAGAAGGAGAAGCGCTCCCACATTTCTACGGTGAACAGGTTTGCGAGCATACGCGGGTGGCCGAAGAAGGTCTTGGTTTCCTTGGGTTCGGCACCTGTGATGGTGTGAGACATGGCGGAAATCTTTTCTGTGTAAGCCTGGGGTTCTGTGTGACCCGGACAATATGTATTTAAGTCTATACCCTTATAAGTGTATATGTATACATGAATGTTCTTGTATTACGTATGATTACCTCCTAAGTAGTGCATGAAAAACCATTTCGATTTTTTCGTATGCACCACTTCCGAATCTCACACACCCCCACATACCGGGCTAGATGCGCCGCACACCCCCAACGCGATAGAGTGGAACCACAACTATGCCCACCCGGCACTCCACCGTGCCGACCGGCCCGTCCTCATTCAATTCAAAGGAGAACCCCATGACTGCTGTACCCCAGGTTGACCCCCGCGACGTTCCCGCAGGCGCAACCATCATCGACGTGCGTGAAGACTACGAGTGGGAAGGCGGCCACGCCACCGGCGCCAAGCACATCACCCTCGGCACCATCGCTGAGCGTCTGGAAGAACTGCCCGCACCCGGCGAAGACTTCTACGTCATCTGCCACGGCGGCGGCCGTTCGAACCGCGCGGCAACCTTCCTGCGCGAGCACGGCTACGCCGCACACAACATTGCGGGCGGCACCAGTGCGTGGTTTGCTGCCGGCCTGCCGATGACCAGCGAAAACGGCGAAGCACCCGCAGTCGTTCACTAAACCGCCAATTCGTCTGCACGCCATACAATGGAGTCCGTGACTAAAACTTCCGCGGACCGTATTTTTTCTACCCCGAACGCTCCCGCATCTGCCTCCCCGAATGCCCTGCCGAGTACTCTGCAGAGCATCCCGTGGGATGCGCAGACGCGGGAGCTTATCGTGCGCCCGCTTCCTTTCGCGGTGAACTGCGAGGAGGCGTACCCGCTGCTGAGCGGTGGCGCTGAGTATTCCTTCTGGCTGGATTCCGCGCGCGAGGAGTCGCCCATGTCGGTTGCCTCGTATGTGGGTGTGGTTCCGGCGCAGCTGTCGCCCCTGCGCGTGGATTCGGCGCGTGCGGCGGCTGAGTCCGGCGGGGAAGACCCCTTCGCCCAGCTGGAGGCGGCGCTCGCCTGCGCACCGCGCGTGCACCCGGATGCCGCGGCGGCGACCGGTCTGCCCGCGGGTTTGCGTGGCGGTTACGTGGGCTATTTCGGCTATGAGGCGCGTGCCGCCATGGGCATGGAGCACGGCCACCCGGTGCCGGGCTACCTGCCGGCGTATGAGGCGCCGACCCCGGATTCTTTGTGGTTGCCGGCGGTCCGCTACCTGGTGCATGAGCATGCCCGCCCGGGGGTTGCGGCGCGTAGCTGGCTGGTGGGCGATGAGTCGTGGTGTGAGGCGGCGGAGCGGCTGCTGAGTGCGGCGCTGACTCCGGTGCTGAATGCGGTGGGGGAGAGTGCCTCAGATAATGCCCCCGTAAATACCCCTGAGCTCGCCGAGCTCCTGCTCTTCCCGGCACCCGCCGCGGAAGCCTACATGGACGCCGTTCGCGCTAGTCAGCACGAAATCTACGAGGGTAACAGCTACGAGGTGTGCCTGACCGCGCAGACGAACGCGCGCATCCCCAATCCGAGCCCGGAGCTTTTCTTTGAGCTGTACCGCCGCCAGCGCGCCCACAATTCGGCGCCGTATGCGGCGTATTTGCGGTGCGGTGATTTTTCGGTGCTTTCTTCTTCGCCGGAGCGTTTTTTGAGCGTGGATACGCACCGCAACGCCCAGACCAAGCCGATTAAGGGCACGATTGCTCGCGGCGCCACCCCGGAAGAAGATGCCGCGGCGGCGGCATGGTTGCGGACCGATGAGAAGACCCGCGCCGAGAACCTCATGATTGTGGATTTGCTGCGTAATGACCTGTCTACGGTGTCTGACCCGGCGTCCGTGCGCGTGCCCGTGCTTATGGGCGTGGAGAGCTATTCGACGGTGCATCAGCTGGTGTCTACGGTCAGTTCGCGTCTGCGCGAGGGCGTGAGCGCGGTGGCTACCGCGCGGGCGTGCTTCCCGGGTGGTTCGATGACGGGTGCGCCGAAACCCTCGACCATGCAGATTATTGAGCGCCTGGAGGGTCGCGCTCGCGGCGTGTATTCGGGTGCTCTGGGCTTTGTGTCGGCGGATGGTTCGGCGAACCTGTCGATTGTGATTCGCACGCTCGTGGCGCACGATGAGGGCACGGTGACTCTTGCCGCTGGTGGCGCTATCGTAGCTGATTCCGACCCGACCGCCGAGTATGAGGAGATGCTGACGAAGCTGCGCGCTGCGTTGCCGCCGTCGGTGGGCCGCGTGGTGGAATAACCTAGCGCTGGAATAGCACAGGGAAATAGCCTGCGCCGCCTGCACGTGAGCCGCTACACTTGAACTATGACTAAGCTTTCTGAAAACCTCCCCATTGAAGAAGCCCGTGAACGCCTGCGCCAGCTGATTATGGAGCTGGCTGTGGTGCGCGGGCACGTGGTCCTCGCCTCCGGAAAGGAAGCCGACTACTACGTTGACCTGCGCCGCATCACCCTGCACCACGAGGCTTCTCGCCTGGTCGGTCAGGTCATGCTGGACCTGCTGGATAAGAACGGCATCGAGTTTGAGGCTGCTGGCGGCCTGACCATGGGTGCTGACCCGGTGGGTACCGCGATTATGCGTGCCGCTGGTGATCAGGACCGTGCGATTGACGCGTTTGTGGTGCGTAAGGCTCAGAAGTCTTACGGCATGGGCCGTCAGGTGGAGGGCCCGAGCGTTGAGGGTCGCCGCGTGGTTGCTGTTGAGGACACCTCCACGACCGGTGGTTCTGCGCTGACTGCTGTTGAAGCGCTGCGTAAGGCTGGCGCTGAGGTTGTGGCGGTTGCTGTGATTGTTGACCGTGCGACCGGCGCTAAGGAGCATGTGGAAGAGGTTGCGGGCGTCCCGTGCCTGTACGCGTACTCGAAGGATGAGCTGGGCCTGGACTAGTCTCTACTGGCTTGGACTAGGATCTCGTGAATTTTTAAGACGTTCCCGTTGCGGCGGGTGAACCCGTGCCGCTGGCTGCTGTGTGTGGCTGGGGGGGCGGGTTTTTGTCTGTAAGATGGCTCTGTGGGCGCCGGTGTGGCGCTGGTTGTTGGCGTGAAGGTGGTTGTGATGGTTGAGAATCGTGAGGCGGCTGAGGCTGTGCCTGCGGAGGCGACTGTAGCTGAGGCTGTTGAGGGTACTGAGCAGGGTACTGCCCGTTTTGAGGTGGGTGTGGGCCCGTGGGAGGGCCCGTGGCCTGAGGGCGACCATTGGGATGAGGAGCTGCTGCGTGAGGGTGACCGCCGTAACGTGGTGGATAAGTACCGTTACTGGTCGATGGACGCGATTATTGCTGACCTGGATACGCGCCGCCATGATTTTCATGTGGCGATTGAGAATTGGCAGCATGATTTGAATATTGGCACGGTGGTGCGTACTGCGAATGCGATGTTGGCGAAGGAGGTCCATATTATTGGGCGTCGCCGTTGGAATCGTCGTGGTGCGATGGTGACGGATCGTTATCAGCATGTGCGTCATCATCCGACGATTGAGGATTTTGTGGCGTGGGCGCAGGCTGAGGGTCTGGAGATTATTGGTATTGATATTTTTCCGGATTCGGTGCCTCTGGAGACGTATGATCTGCCGAAGAAGTGTGTGCTGGTTTTTGGTCAGGAGGGCCCGGGTTTGTCGGAGGAGTTGCATGCGGCGGCTAGGGATACTCTGTCGATTGAGCAGTTTGGGTCGACGCGTTCGATGAATGCGGCGACGGCTGCGGGTATTGCGATGCATGCGTGGGTTCGCCGTCATGTGTTTGGCCAGATTCCGTCGTAGTTCGGTGGCTGTTTATGAGGTGTTTAAAGGTTCCGATGCGTTGTGTGCGCGTCGGAACCTTTCTGTTGGGGGTTGGGGTGGCTTAAACCACGCATGGAATTACCTAGGGGTGTTAGTGTCAATGCAAGTCACAGGAGATGTGAGAATTGCACTCTCAATTTCGGTTTGGGGTGTGCGATGGATTTCCTGGCTTCGGCTCGCCAATGGTTGCGAGTTGTGGATATGAATGACCGCGGCGTCATTCCCCTGAAAGGAGTCGGTAACAATGAAGAAATCTGCTGCCCTACTCGCCTGCTTTGCTTTAGCTTTAAGTTCCTGTGCCGCTGCGCCTAAAGATACTAGCTTCAAAGCCCAGCTAGATTTTGAAAATAACTATATTACTCTTCCGCTCGACGAATACGACAGGAGTGACCAGGCCCTAGATATAACGGGTAGGGCGTCATTGTTGATTCGTAAAGAGTGCTATGCGAAAAAAGGATACGATTTTGAAATTCTAGAAAACGGCTGGGTTTCTGGCGATGCCTCCCAGTACGGCTCCTGGAATGTGAAGCATGCGGCGAATCATTTTACGTCCAGCAAAGTCAGAGAAGAGCAGTATAGGATTTATGAGAGCATCCCTGAAGACGTCAAGGACAGCTGCCACGAAGAGCATCGGGAAGAACTGGATGCGCTCAAGTTTGATGAGGCTCATGAGGAAAAGTACCGCCCCGTCAATCGTATCCGTGGCGAAGCGTACCAGCGTGCGCAGGGTGACCCTGAATGGAAGAAAGCCCGCTCAGATTGGTGGGACTGCCAGCGTGAGAAAGGGTTGACGCCTCGCACCGGGGACGGCGAATGGACGAGCAAAGAAACGGCCAGAATGGCCAGTCTGAATTCTGATGATCCCAAAGTGTTGGAGGAGGAGATCCGCCTGGCAACCATTGAAGCTCAATGTAGCGAGAAGGTGAGGTTGGCTCAGCGTTTGGGTGATCTTGAGGCGTCCTATCAGGGGCCTTTGATTGAGAAGAATCAGGCGCTGCTGAATAATTTGAAGGCTGAACGTGACGCGAAGATAGCCAAGGCGCGTGAAATCATCGCCACCCACCAGTAGATATCAGCGACAAGCAGATAGCAGGCCTTGGGATAATTGGGGTAACTCCGTTTGAACGCTACAACGAGGTATGGAGGAGGAAAAGCCTATGCGTAAGGCTCTCTCTGCGGTAACAGTATTCTGCCTGCTGGGGGCGTGCGTATCCTGCTCCAACAGTGCCGAGCGGGACACCTCACGAAAAGCTGTTCTCGATTATTCAAAGAACTACATACACCTTCCACTGGACGAGTATGCCTTCGATGAACTAACAATCCGTACGGTGAGCACGGCGTGGCATACGCTCATGTCTGAATGCTACGCGCACCACGGGCAGTCCTACGCCGTACCCTCAATAGACACCCCGCAACCGGGAGGCCTATACGGCACCTGGAACGTCGAGTACGCCAAAAAGTACGGGTATTCCCATAAGGAGGAATCCCGAGGCTCGGACGATTCAGCAGCGGACGACATCAATGCCCAGTGCCAAGAAGAGGTGAAAGCCGCATTCTCTGACGTCGAACTGGACGAAAAAGAATACCGGTTTGTAGGAGAGCTCAACTCACAGGCATACACCTACGCCTCCCAAACCGATGAGTGGAAAAATATCCGCTCAGAATGGTGGACCTGCCTGCGTGAACGTGGGCTAACCCCCAGAGAAGGAGAAAGCGACTGGATGTCCGAAGAAAGCGCACATTTCATGGCCTCCTCCCAAGGCAACGAAGAAACTAAGCCGGAGGAAATTCGCCTCGCAACCATCGAAGCTGAATGCAACCAGAAGGTGGGTATGGCTCAGCGTTTGGGTGATCTTGAGGCATCCTATCAGGGGCCTCTCATTGAGAAGAACCAGGCGAAGCTCAACCAGTTGAAAGCAGAAAAAGAAAAGCGTGTGGCGAAGGCGCGCGAAATTATCGCCACCCACCAGTAGCCACACCCGCTGAAGGGCAGAACGGGGTGAACCACCCGCAGAATGCCCACAAGCAAATTTCACAAGAAGGAGCCGGGGAGTGTCACCACTCCCCGGCCCTCACTTTATTCACTCTCAACCTCGCAGCCTACGCCGGCGCACCTACAGGCCCACCAGCTCAAGGCTACTCAGCGTCAGGTTACTTAGCCCTTTAGCCCACCGGAACGTTAACGTTCACCAGCGAGTACAGATCCTTCGGATCATCCGGGCTAGCAACCAGGTCAATGAACTGCTGCAGGTCGGTGTCCTGCGTAGCCGCACGGGCATAACGCAGACCCGAGAAGTCAGCAATCGCGAAGCCCACCGAATCGAACAGGGTAATCTGCTCATCCGACACGCGGCCCGGCTCCTCACCGGTCAGCACCTTCCAGAACTCCACCACCGGGAAGTCCGGGTCCTTCTGCTGAATCTCGCCCTCAATGCGGGTCTGCGGCGGGAACTCAACAAACACGGTGGAGCGGTCCAGAATTTCGCTTTCCAGCTCAGTCTTGCCGGGGCAGTCGCCACCAATAGCGTTCAGGTGCACGCCGGGCTTCACCTGGCGGTCCAGCAGAACCTTCGCCTGCTGCTTATCGGCGGTGCAGGTGGTAATAATGTCTGCACCCTCAACAGCCTCGTCCACGTCCTTGGCCAGGTGGATGCGGAAGCCCAGCGGCTCCAGGTTACGGCGGAACTTCTCCATCGCGTGCGGATCAACGTCGTAGACGGACAGGTCCTCAATGCCGAGCACCGCGCGCATACCCAGCGCCTGGAACTCAGACTGCGAGCCGGTACCAATCATCGCCATCTTCTTCGAATCCTTGCGTGCCAGGTGCTTAGCAACCATGGCGGACACGCCGGCGGTACGCAGCGCGGTCAGCAGAGTCATCTCAGCCAGGAACACGGGGTAGCCGTTGTCTACGTCAGCGAGCAGACCGAACGCGGTCACAGTCTGGAAGCCGCGTGCCGGGTTCGACGGGTGGCCGTTCACGTACTTGAAGGAGTAGGTGATGTTGTCGGAGGTGGGCATCAGCTCAATCACACCGAAGGGGGTGTGGGAGGCGACGCGCGGGATCTTGTCGAAGCTCTGCCACTTCTTGAAGTCCTCTTCGAGGAAGTCGACCATGCCGGCAATGATGTTGCCTACGCCGTCCTTCTGAATCCACTTCGCCATCGAGGCGACGTCAACAAATTCCACCGCGTGTGCGCTAGGACGTTCAGTCATGATTTTCTCCTTTGAATATCTGCACAAAACTTCTTTGTGCATCTGGTGGTCACTGCGGATATCTATTATCTCAAAATATATTGCAGGACACACCGTATTAGAAATGCTGTAAATATGTACTTTGCTTTATGTATTACACGGATGTAATACGGAGCGAACACGGAAGACGTGCAGGGAGGGGGTTCTAGAGTCTAGAGCTCCTGGAACCTACGGGCTAGGGTCTAGAACCCCCCTCATCGCCTTCACCGGGATTTCACTGGGATATCACGGGATTGGAGGCTGCCGCCGGGTTAGTTGCCCTTCGGCTTGTCCTCGTCCTCAGCGTCCAGCTCACCCAGGTCAATGTGGGTACGAGGCTCCGGAACGAGCTTCTTCACCACGGGGCGGGCAGCAATCACAGGCACAGAACCGGTGTAGCCTTCACGGACGCGAGCAATCTCGTTGACGCGGTCACGAACCGTGTACCAGCCGATAATCAGCAGCGGAATAACCACCAGCAGCGATGCCAGGGTGTAGGTACCCACCGGGTAATCCAGAGCCATCAGCACCAGCACAACAGCGAGGAACACCATCACAGCCCAGTCGCTGAAACGACCGCCGGGTGCGCGATAGTTGGGGCGCTTGTACTTGCCCTCACCGACCAGCTTCAGGTACTTCTGGTGCGACATTGCGATAGCCGCCCAGCTAGCCATGGTGCCCACGGATGCGATATTCAGCACGACCTCGAACGCCTGCTCGGGAACGAAGAAGTTCAGCACAACGCCGAAGAGGCCGATCACACCGGTGAGCAGAATACCTGCCACCGGAACGCCGGAGCGGGACACCTTGGTGGTGAACTTCGGTGCCGAACCTGCAACACCCATCGAGTGGAGGATACGGCCGGTGGAGTACAGGCCAGCGTTCAGCGAGGAAGCAGCCGCGGTAATAACGACCAGCTGCATAATCGGTGCGGTACCGTCAATGCCGATAGCGTCGAAGAAGGTCACGAACGGCGACTCTGCATCCTTGTATGCGGTGTAGGGCATGAGCAGGCAGAGCAGAACCACGGAACCAACGTAGAAGATCGCGATACGCCAGATCACGGTGTTGATAGCGCGGGGGATAACCTTCTCAACGTTCTTGGTTTCACCACTGGTGGTGCCGACCAGCTCAATACCGGCGTAGGCGAACACAACGCCCTGAACCACGATAAGAGCGGGAAGAATACCGTTGGGGAAGAAGCCGTCATTGGCTGCAATAAGGCTCAGGCCGGGGGTGACGCCGTTGATGGGTTCACCGAAGACCAGGTACCAGATACCTACCGCCATGAAGGACAGCAGGGCAAGAATCTTAATGAGTGCGAACCAGAATTCCAGCTCACCGAAGAGCTTCACGGAGATGAGGTTCAGAGCCACAGTGACGATAACGACGATGAATGCGCTAAGCCACTGGGGAATATCTGCGAAGAACTGGTTGTATCGACCGAACCAGCTGATGTAGATAGCGATAGCGGTGGCGTCTGCAACGGCGGTCATTGCCCAGTTCAGCCAGTACAGCCATCCGGATACGAATGCGGCCTTTTCGCCGTAGAATTCGCGGGTGTAGGAGACGAAGGAGCCCGAGGAAGGGCGGTGAAGGATCAGCTCGCCGAGGGCTCGAAGGATCAGGTAGCCGAAGAAGCCGATGACGGCGTAGATGACGGCGAGCATGGGGCCTGCGTCCTGCAGGCGGCTACCGGTGCCCAGGAACAGGCCGGTACCAATAGCAGAACCGATGGCGATCATCTGGAGCTGACGTGCGCCAAGCCCCTTGTGGAAGCCTTCCTGTTCGTGTGCGAACGGGTCGTCTGTGGGGGGCTTAGTGTACTGATCCGCTGCAGAAGTCTGCGGGTTCTTGTTCGGTGAGGTGCTCACGCTATACCTCCTTGGATAGTTACGTCTGAAGCACGTGCTACACGAAATGTGGTTGGGAACACGTCTGCGGGTTGTAATGACTATAGCACGGTAATTTAGGTAAATATAACCCGCATCACGTAACAATTTATATAAATATAACGCATATCTTATGAATATATTTGGTTCATGTTGTATTGTGTGGTTTTCATTGTTTTGTGAAATAGATTAATTGAACTCTGAGTCTAAAAAATCAATTACCCCACCACCGCACAGCACAAGAGCACCCACAACGGGGTGCTCTCACAACCTATCCAAAACCGGGACTTAGCCCTCCATCAGGCGATCAATCTGCGCCCGCAACGCGCGCTCACGACGATTCAACCACCACCAGCTCGGCCAACGCATCAACGACTTACGGCCCACCTGCACGACCGAGGGGAGCTTCGCCTCCGCAAGTGCCACATCAATCTCGTGGTCGCTCGCGCCCTCATCACGCATTTTCTCCATCAACTCAAGGGATTTCGCCATATCGCCATGCCCCAAAACATGCCGACTCTTACGCTCCAGAACCTCATCCAACTGGGCGCGCACCGGGGCAATAGCCGCCGCATTCGGATGCTCACGCTCAGCACGACGCTGCGCCTGGCGGGCACGCTTCTCACGTTTCGCGTCGAGCTGTTTTGGATTATTTTTAGCGCTCGCCTTGCTCATGGGAGGTTCCTTTCGTCGCGTCCGGGTAATGTGTACGCTGGCCTGCACGCACAGAAGACATCAAGTCATTAACACCTCTACTTTACCGCGGTATTTCGCGGAAATTTCGCTGCAGTAAACCCAAAAAAACCCACAAAAAATTAACGATAAATAAGTCGTATCTTGGTAAAATAGTGCGAGTAGGAGGCGTCTCGCGCGCCAACAAAATATGGTGAACCGGCCCAGCATCGGTAACCGGTCGCATCTATCCAAGGAGTCAGCATATGGCTATTGCAACCCCCGAAGTTTACGCAGAAATGCTGCAGACCGCGAAGGAAAAGGGCTTCGCGTACCCCGCAGTGAACGTGACCTCCTCCCAGACCCTGAACGCTGCAATCCGCGGCTTCGCAGAGGCTGGCTCGGACGGCATCATCCAGGCATCCACCGGTGGTGCAGCATACTGGTCCGGCGCTTCCAAGAAGGACATGGTCGTTGGCTCCTTGGCCTTCGCAGCATACGCACGCGAAGTTGCTAAGCAGTACGACGTGAACATTGCACTGCACACCGACCACTGCCCCAAGGACAAGCTGGACGGCTTCGTTCTGCCCCTGCTGGCAGAGTCCGAGAAGGCTGTTGCTCGCGGTGAAGACCCCATCTTCAACTCCCACATGTGGGACGGCTCCGCAATCGACCTGGACGAGAACCTGAAGATTGCTGCTGAGCTGATCGAGCGTACCTCCAAGGCAAACATCGTGCTTGAGGTTGAGATCGGTGCCGTTGGTGGCGAGGAAGACGGCGTTGAAGGCGCTATCGACGACTCCCTGTACACCACCGTTGCAGACGCAATCAAGACCGTTGAGGCAATCGGCCTGGGCGAGAAGGGCACCTACATGGCTGCTCTGACCTTCGGTAACGTTCACGGCGTGTACAAGCCCGGTAACGTTCACCTGCGCCCCGAGCTGCTCAAGGAAATCCAGACCGAGGTCGGCGCTAAGTACGGCAAGGGCGACAAGCCCTTCTACCTGGTCTTCCACGGTGGCTCCGGCTCCACCGAGCAGGAGATTGCAGACGCAGTGTCCTACGGTGTTATCAAGATGAACATCGACACCGACACCCAGTACGCATTCACCCGCCCCGTTGCTGGTCACATGTTCAGCAACTACGACGGTGTGCTGAAGGTTGACGGCGAGGTCGGCAACAAGAAGACCTACGACCCCCGCGTTTGGGGTGCAGCTGCAGAGGCAGGCATGGCCGCACGCGTGGTCGAGGCTTGCCAGCAGCTCGGTTCCGTCGGTACCTCCATCAAGTAAGGTACTGTTCGCCCGCCGCAGCGCCTATAGTCGCTGCCGGGTGTGAACCTAAGCTTCGTTAAGCGAAAGCGGTGCCCGCTTCCTCAATGTGAGGAGGCGGGCACCGCTCTTTGTGTATGTAGCTAGAACCGGGTGAGCCGGGCGCTCATTGCCGGCAGGGGCGGTTTACTTGCCGCCGCAGCCGCAACCACCGCATCCGCAGCCGCCGGACTTCACAGCCACCGAACCGGAGGTGGGAATACCGTCGCCGGTGTCGCCGCCCATGAGGTTCACGCGGTTACCAATTTCGGGGCCGCCGACCGGCTGGGGTGCCTTGCCCGCCAGGGTTGCCGCGAAACCTGCGGGCTCCGCCAGGGGGCTCAGGTTCGGGATCATCGACGCCGCCGGGGAACCGGAGGGGCCGCACGCAGCCGCTGCCGCGTTCGCCTTCGGCTGGGCAACCAGGTGCGCGCGCGCAAAACGCTTAATCTGCTCGGCGGTCGGGTACGCGAAGGACACCTTCACCTCACCGTTAACCAGCATGAGCGGCAGAACCTCGCGGCCGTTCATCTCAATCTGCTCCGCCACCGGTGCGCACTCTTCAAATGCGGACGGGTAGGAGTCGGTGGAGTACACCTCAATGTCCACGCCCGAATCCAGAGCCTCCTGTGCGGCGCCCAGGAATTCGGAGCGCTCCATATCCTGCGGATCCTCCGGGTTCTCACCGGGGCCCGGAATAAATACTTCAAGAACGGTCTCAGCCGCTTCAGTCATCAGTTTCAGCCTTTTCTCTCTTATGGGCACCGGCTCGGAGGAGGGGTGCCAGTCCTTCACTAAGTGTACTCGCGACCTCAAGAGTGCAGAAGTGTGAGTTGAAGTTCCAGATTTGCGGAATATTTGCAGAATTCGAGTCGAATGACCCTCAGCTCGTGAGCTACGGGTTTAGGTGTTGTATTCTGAGTGCATATGCACCGGAGTGTGCGAACCCTGCAATTTAGGCAGGCGCCGCCCGGTGTGAAACCAAGAAGGCAACGACGCCCGCATCCGACGCGGACGCATCAGCGCTACAAATACACGCTATTCATAGCGCCACACGACCAAAAGGAGCATATATGTTCGGTTTCGGCAAGAAGAAGAAGGAAGCTGCCGCACAGGAAGCATCGTCCGCAGACGTCTACGTCGCACCTGTTACCGGCGAGTACCTGCCGCTGAGCGAAGTCTCCGACCCCGTTTTCTCTCAGGGCGTTATGGGCGACGGCTACGCAGTGAACCCCACCGCAGGCACCATCGTCGCACCCGTTGCAGGCACCATCGCACTGATTCAGGACACCCTGCACGCATTCATGCTCCGCACCGAAAACGGCGGCGAGGTACTGGTCCATATCGGTATCGACACCGTTGAGCTCGGCGGCGACGGCTTCACCAAGATTGCTAACGTAGGTGACAAGGTTGAGGCAGGCGCACCCATCATCGAGGTCGACTGGGCAGCTATCGAGGGCCGCATCCCCTCCAAGGAAACCATGGTGATGATTACCAACACCGCAAAGTTCAACATCTCCAAGGACTCTGAGGCACGCCGCCCCGTCGCAGCCGGTGACCGCGTCGCTCAGGCATCCAAGAAGTAAGCTGAACCAGCGAAAATAGCTCAGCTTCAACAGCGGTGAAAAACCTGCGAAAAATGTTTTAACGCAAAAGGTCGCGTCCTGTAGGCTCAATCGGGCTGTAGGCGCGGCCTTTTTCGTTACACGAGAAATTTTTTAACGCCGCATGAAATGCCGCTATTAAAAGCGGCGGAAAAGGAGGAACACATTCACCCGCATTACACCGCGGGTAAGAATGAGGCGCACATAATACCCTATTTTCCTGTAAACGCAGTGAATCACCGATAAAAAATCGTTATCCTACTTAGAGTTGTAGTTTGAGTTGAGAGAATCCGGACCCTCAGCTATAAACCAAAAACTTCAATGAACAACCACACACATTACGCTCAACTCATAAAAGAAAAAGGACTACTACGGTGACTGCATTCCCGAAGACCTCTAAGAATCTGAGCCGCCGCGGCTTCATCGGCGCCTCCGCACTGGCACCCGCCGCCCTCATGCTCCAGGCAGGCGAAGCCCACGCCGCAGCCAACACCCGCGCACAGCTCGCGGCAGTACACAGCGGCTCCCCCGCACATCAGCTGCTCTACAAGACCGATGAATTTTTCATCGCCCACCGCGGTGCCGGCAACATCAGCCCCGAGCACACCGCCTACGCCTACGCAGAGTCCGTACGCCGCGGCGCCCTCGCCGTCGAAATTTCCGTACGCACCACCAGCGACGGCCAGTTCGTCTGCATGCACGACACCAACATCAAGCGCACCACCGGTGCGTCCATGGACGTGCGCGGCCATACCCTCGCCGAACTGCGCCAGCACAAGGTTGACATGCGCCAAAACTTGGGCGAGAAGACCGGCCTGTACGACATCCCCACCCTCGAAGAAGCCATCGCCGCGGTTGACGCCGTACCCGCAGGCGGCGAATACGCCTCCGTCGGCGGCAAGAAGGTCGTACTGTTCCTCGAAGCGAAGGACGGCCCCGCACAGGCAGGCCTCGTCAAGTTCATCACCGAACGCGGCCTGCAGCGCCGCACCGTCATCAAGATGTACCGCGACGGCAGCGGCGGCTTCAAACCCACCTCCCGCTACCTGAAGCTTGCCAACTCCGCAGGCTGCGCTACCTGGTGCTACTTCGACGGTGGCGACCCCATCGACAAGATTTCCGCAATGGCACGCCACGAAAACGTGGACGCCATCGGCGTACCCTACTACGAGAAGCCGACCGGCGCTTCCCAGGGCTCCATGAGCGAGGAGAACGTACGCGCCCTCACCGGCCTCGGCAAGGCAGTCATCGTCTGGGAAATCCACCGCCGCTCCGCCTACGAAAAGTACAAGGCACTGGGCGTTAAGGGCTTCATGTGCCCCGACCCCTACTGGGTAATCGGTGACCCCTTCGACGCCAGCGTGAAGATTAAGACCGGCCAGCGTCCCCACGGCATGCTGCCCGCCGACCCCTCCGTCGCAGCGGACATGCCCGACCTGACCGGCGCAGCCATCGTGCACAACCAGCGCTACGACGAATCCGTGCTGCTCGGCCCTCTGGCGAACTACACCACTCGCGACAAGTACACTCTCGACTTCTCCATGAAGTGGACCAGTGCAGTGCCGAAGCAGGATGGTCACTACGGCTACATTGCGTTCGGTCGCGAACACGACGGCGCCTTCGGCATCGGCAAGAAGTTCGCTGCAAAGCAGGAAGACGGCACCTACGTGCTCGCCATCCGCCCCAACTACCGCGGCGGCTCCGTAGCGCAGATTCTCTGCTTCGAACCCAACCAGGCAAGCCCGCGCGTGCTGCACACCATGAAGCTACGCCAGAAGGTCACCACCGGCCAGGCACTGAACTGCAAGATCGTGCTGAACAAGAACAGCTTCTACTACACGGTCAACGGCCAGTACTCCAGCCCCATCAACCACAGCGCCTACCGCGGCCCGTACGTACACTTCGGCCGCTTCCACGGCACCAACGATGGCGGTCCTCTGGAGCTGACTCGAATCGAGGCACGCCAGTCCTGGATCTGAGAGAACCGGTGGGCCTAGTCCACCTGGGTGCCCGCCTCACCGCCGCTCAGCGGTGAGGGCGCGGGTATCGGGCAGAGCGGATGCAACACCGAGCATCCCTTCCGGGCAATGCCTTCCATAATCCTCAGCTAGGACTCTCGCGCGCTGAGCGAGAATCTATCCGAAGGGGGTCGTATCCAACGCGGATGCGACCCCCTTCGGCGTGCCCACGGTCTTTTTGGGTGGGGAGAGGGCGAGCGGGGCAGGGGAGAGAGCCGCTGGATCGGTTCGAGGAGCAGGGGAGCGCGCAGGACTAGAATTAAAAGCGTCAGAGTCGACCGCACCGGCCGCCCCAACCCGAAAGGCACGCCATGACCACCTCACCCGAAAGCTCCGCCGCCGAGAGCGCTACTTCCGCAAAGCCCGCCGCGAAATCCGCTCAGCTGCGAGGCCGCACCGAACCGCACATGCAAAGCATCAACATGCCGCAGCGCGAACCCATCGACCCCTACGAACGGCCCTCCTACCCCTTCTTCTACGTGCCCACCGACCTGCTCATCGGCGGCACCTGGGTCACCGGCGACAACGGCTCCTTCCCCGTGCACAACCCCTCCTGCGGCCAAATCCTCGCGCACGTCGCCGACGCCAGCGTCGAACAGGGCATCGAAGCACTCGACGCCGCCTGCGACGCCCGCACCTCATGGGCGGCAACCAGCGCCCGCGAACGCGCCGACATCCTCAACCGCGCCTACACGCTCATGACGCAGCGCACCGAAGTCATCGCCCGGCTCATGACTCTCGAAATGGGCAAGCCCCTCGACCAGTCCCGCGGCGAAGTCGCCTACGCGGCAAACTACCTGCGCTGGTACGCCGAAGAAGCCGCCCGCAACTTCGGCCGCACCGCCGTCGCCCCCGAATCCGGGCTGCAGATCACCACCGTACGCCGCCCCGTCGGCCCCTGCCTGCTCATCACCCCCTGGAACTTCCCGCTCGCCATGGCGGCACGCAAGGTCGCCCCAGCGCTCGCGGCGGGCTGCACCGCGGTGCTCAAGCCCGCCTCCCTGACTCCGCTCAGCTCCCTGTACTTCGCGTCCCTGATGCGTGAGGCGGGCCTGCCGGACGGCGTGCTGAACGTGGTGACTACCTCCCGTACCGGCGAGGTTGTCTCCGCGCTGATGGCTGATGAGCGCCTGAGGAAGGTATCGTTCACCGGCTCCACCGCCGTGGGCCGCACCCTGCTCGCGCAGGCCTCGCAGAATGTTCTGCGCACCTCCATGGAGCTGGGCGGCAACGCACCGTTCATCGTCTTTGAGGACGCGGATATTCCCGCCGCCGTGGAGGGTGCCTACGCGGCGAAGATGAGGAACATGGGCGAGGCGTGCACCGCCGCCAACCGATTCATCGTGCACGAGGACATTGCCGAAGAGTTCACCCGCGCCTTCGTGGAGCGCATGGAGGCGACCGTTGTGGGTGACGGAACCGTCGACGGAACCGAATGTGGGCCGCTAATTCAACCTTCAGCGGTTGAATCCATACTTTTTATGGTCGAAGACGCCCTGGGTAAGGGCGCGCTCCTCGCCTGCGGCGGGTACATTCCCGAGCTTGAGGAGAACGTTCCGAGCGATACCGGCGGCATGCCCAAGAACCTGAACAAGGGCAACTTCGTGACCCCCACCGTGCTGACCGGCGTGACTGATTCGATGCGCGTGTGGCGTGAAGAAATTTTCGGCCCCGTCGCCCCGATTGCCACGTTCAGCGGCTACGGTGAGGAGGGTGAACGCACCGCCCTGAAGCTCGCCAACGACACCGAGTACGGCCTGGCAGCGTACGTGTACACGAGCAACCACCCGCGCTTTACGCGCATGGCTGCGGGTCTGGAGTTCGGCCTGATCGGCTACAACTCCGGCGTTATCTCGAACGCGGCAGCCCCCTTTGGCGGTGTGAAGCAGTCCGGTATGGGTCGTGAGGGCGGCCCCGAGGGTCTGGAGGAGTACACCGAGCTGCAGTACATCGGCGCGCCGAACCCGTTCGCCGGATAAGCCTGTTTACCGGGTACGGCGAGATGCCAGCTACGCCGAACCCTGAATACAGCGAAGCCCCGGCGGGTACCCGAGAAGGTGCCCGCCGGGGCTTCGCGCTGTCTACATCATGCGCGGGTGCTAGAACTGGCTCTGCCTAGAGCTGGGGCAGGGGTTATAGCTGGCACAGGGTTTATATCTGGTGCAGGGGGTTAGAGCTGGCGCAGTGCGAGCAGCCCGCGGCTGAAAGCATCCGCGGGACCCTTGCCGCACGAGTTGGGGCGCGGCTCAAGGGCGACCCGCTCGAAGAAGATGACCCAGGTGCGTCCGTCGGTGTGGGAGGTGAGTGCCGCCTCCAGGGTGGGGTGTTCGGCGGTATCTACCGCGGGGTCGATGCCCGCCTCGCGGAGCGCAATGAATGCCTCCCGCCCCGATGTTTCACGTGAAACCAAACCTCCAGAGGTTACTTCTTCACCCTTTTTCTCCAGTTCGAGGCGTACCGCAACCTCCGCCGCCTGCTCCACCGGGGTATCCGTGCTGCGGCCTCGCAGGCCGTGCAGCGACGGAATGGAACGACCCGCCAGCGACAGGTACGCCGCCAGTGCCGAAGGCTCCGACAGGCGACCGTAGGTGTAGCCGGTGGGCAGCATAATGCCGACCGGGGCGAAGCGGTGACCGCCCGTATGCGAGCACTCCCAGACCACATTACCCGGCAGAATATCCGCCAGGTGCGCCGCAATGGGGCGACCGCGCAGGGCACAGCAGCGGTCACGCTTGGAGTGGGCGCACACGAGAATGGCGGGGGAATCAATGAGCTCCGCGCCGGTCACCTGAATCAACTCCTCCGGGTTGTTCAGGGGTAGGTCGAGGAGCTGTTCGGGGGTGCTCACGCTGAACGAGTAGAGCTTCTCTTCACCCGGGGTGCAGAGCGCGTAGAGCACCCGGTGGGTCGGGTTGCCGGATGCATCCGGCGCACCGTGCAGCACGCGCCCCGCCCTGCCCGTCTGGCGGATCAGCAGGAACTTCAGCCCCGCCTGTGAGACTGCCTCGCCCAACGCCTCCGAAAGCTCCTCGCCGAGGGCGGAGCCGTCCAGCACGTCGCGGCCCCACTGGCCCACGTGCTCGAGAGCCAGCCAAGCGGTGGCGCGTCCGGCGGTGCCGCCGAGAGCCTCGTCGTCGTAGAGGGAGCAGGAATCCGTCGGGATGCTCGTGGCGCGGGTGCGTGAAGAGAGCTCATCGGCGTGTGCGGCACGCAGGTTGTTCAGCTCGGTGGGGTTGGTGGCGCGCGGCTCGGGGGTTGCGGGGGTGCAGGATTCAGTCATGGTTCCTTGATTCTACGCCTGCAGGATGTGAATGACCTATGTTGCCCCTGTATGGTCTAAATGCTGAAAAACAACCGCTCAAGGGTGATTTTTGGGGACTATCGGGCGGTCAACTACTCAGGAAGAAGTGCTGAGGCGACGCGGTAGAGGCGGTCCTTTTCCTTGGGGGTGCCGAAGAAGGAGCGGAGCATGTACCCCTGGAAGACCATCATGAAGGCGTCTGCAGTGTCGCGGGCGTAGTCGGCGATGAGCGCCTCCTGTTCGGGGGTGCGCTGCGCTGAATTGGGGTTGATTTCGTGTAGAACGCTGAGCTGTTCGGCTGCCCAGGGGGTGAGGGTCTTTACGATGATGCCCTGCAATAGAGGCATGGTGTCTGCGGTTGCCCTGGCGATTTCGGGTGCGTGGAGCGATCCGGCGCGGATGCGCAGCATGGCGGAGAAATTGTCGTTTACCAGCTGGTTCGTGTGGATGGTTTCGAGAATATCCTGGGGGCCTGCGCCTTCGGGGAGTGTTTCGTAGAGCTCCTTGACGTTGTTGAGGCGCTCGTTGATGGCGGTGATGAGGATGTCTTCTTTGCCGGAGAAGTGCGAGTAGATGGACCCGGAGGACAGTCCGGAGGCTTTGATGATGTCGCTCATGGAGGTGTTGGTGTAGCCCTTTTCGAGGAAGCAGCTAATGGCGGCTTCGATGATTTGGGCTCGGCGTGCGGCTTTGGTGGCGTCTGTTAGTCGGGGCATGGTTCCAGTCTAGGGGGTGGGGCTAAAGAACGCGTAAACACAACACTGATTCTTTTTGTGACTTTACAAACAAAATAGCTATTTCGTTTGCACTCAGCAAAAATCGAGGGTAGAGTTCTGACTCGTAAACGAAATAAACATTTTGTTTGGAGATTCTTGTGAACAATGAAACTACCACCGCAGTCACCGCAGAGGCAGTGACCGCCGCAGCCCCTGAGCGCGCATCCCAGAAGATCGCGGCAAAGAGCATTGCAGAAACAAGCACGCAAGAAACCACCGACCGTTCCTCCTGGCTCAAGGTCATCACCACCTCCGTACTAGCATCCTTGGTGGTAGCACTCATCGTCCTAGCCTTCACCTGGCCCACCAAGACCATGGAAGCAAAGAACCTGCCCGTCTCTATCGCAGGCCCCGAGGTGACCGTCAGTCAGTTTGAACAGTCCCTCAAAGACCAAGGTATTGAAACCTTCGACTTGAAGCAGGCATCCTCCCGCGAAGAGGCTGAACAGCAAATCAAGCAGCGCGAAACCTACGGCGCAATCATCTTCACCGAAGGCGCCGCCCCCGAAGTGCTGACCGCACCAGCCGCAAACGCCGCAGCAACCCAGATGCTCAACGGTGTTGCCACCCAGCTGAACGCGCAGATTCAGCAGAAGGCACTCGCCGCTAAGACGGAAGCCCTCACCCAGGCGGTGCAGGCGGGCGGTGAACAGGGTGCGCAGGCCGCCGCCCAGCTGGAGCAGATGAAGGTGCAGGCCGAGCAGGCATCCGCAATGGCGGTGAAGACCACCGTCGTGGTACCCCTGAGTGAGAATGACTCCTCCGGTTCCGGTATCGCTATCTCCGCATTTCCGCTGGTCATTGGCGGTATTCTCGGCGGTTCCTTCTCCGTACTGTGCGTGAACGGCACCTGGCGCCGCTTCGCCACCGCAACCCTGTACTCCGTCATCGGTGGTGCACTGACCGCCCTGATTCTGAACGTCTGGTTCGGCATCATTCCCGGCGACTTCGCTACCCTGTGGGCTGTTTTGAGCGCTACCTACCTGGCTAATGCAGTTTTCATTGTGGGTGTGAGTGCACTGTCTTCGCCGCTGATTGGTCTCGCTGTAGGCGCGGTCATCACCATGTTCATTGGTAACCCGATTTCGGGTGCCAGCATGCCGAGCGTGTTCCTGCCCGGTGCGTGGGGGCAGATTGGTCAGATGATGGTGCCGGGTGCCTCATCGACTCTGCTACGTTCGATTGCGTACTTCCCGGAGGCTACAACGAGCGACCAGTGGCTGGTGCTTGGTTCCTGGATTGCGTTCGGTCTGCTGACCGGCGTGATTGGCTGGGCTCTCAAGGAGCGCCGCACCGCAACGGTGGAGGCATAACCACCGCGGCTTAGACCGCCGGTACAACGTAGCCGACGCAATATAGCTGGCGCAACGTAAGAAGGGTGTGTGCCGTGTTCACTGAACACGACACACACCCTTTTCTGTCGGACTACCGACTGCTATTCGCTGTTACTGGTTGTCGAGCACGTACTGCTTGAACTGCTCGTCCCGGCGTTTGAACTCTTTGAGCTCATTCTCCAGGGCTGCCTGGTTTTTGTCGACGAGCGGCTTCTGGTACTGCGCCTCCAGGTCGTAGAGTTTCTGCGAACGGCCTACATCCTGATTGCACTGCGCCTCGATAGTAGCGATTCGAATTTCTTCCTCGGAGGCGACGGTGCTATGAGGAATATTCTTCGATTCTTTGACGGTCATCTCACTATCGGGGGTGAGGCCCTTGTCTTTGACGCATCGCTTCCATTCGTCGTCAAGAGATTTTTTGAGTTGCCTATCCCCAGCGGCGTTTCGAGCGTCGGTCTCCAAACGTCTATACGTGGCGGAGCCGAATGGTATCTCTCCAATTTGCTTCATCTCATCGCTGGCGTGCTGATAACATTCGGTGCTGACATCCTTCCCAGGGTCGGAGGAGGGCGCAGGGGAGGACAGATCCAGCGTATTCGATTCATTGGGCTCGTGGAGGCCGTATTTTTGGGCGCGCTCAACATTCCAGAATCCGTAGGTCCTGCCGTAGTTCCTGCCGGCCCCCTCGGTGCGGACAAACATCTCGTAGTGCTGCCCGTGTTCGGCAAAGCATTTTTTGCGGGCGAGCTCAAGGGCCTTGGTGAAGTATTCGTCCTTACCGTCGGTGTTGTAAGCGTCCAAGGGTAGAATCACCCGATCATTTTCTACGTCGAAAATCGCGCGGGCACTTTCATCTTTCTCCAACGTGGGACCGAAAGAGCAAGAGGACAGCACAGTGCTGATGAGGGCAGCCGCCAGGAGCTTTTTCAAAGCTGACATGGTGTATATCCAATCTGTTACGGGGAGTCCGTGGCGTCGCGGCCACAACCCCCTGTAGACCACGCGCACTAGGTGGCCTTGAGAACACTTCTTGAGAAGGTGACTTAACAATACCCCTAGTGGATACGGGTTTGCGCTCAATAGGCTGGTGCGTGCAGTAGAAAATTTTCTGCCGCATGGGGGGGCGGTGCCGGTTGCGGATTTGCCCGGTGAGATTGCGGCGAAATTGCGCAGGATAGGCGGGCACACCTGATTTGGTGCCCCGCCCGCCTCGCGCCACAATGAACACATGACCGCAGAAGACACCAACGCACTAACCAGCGCCAGGCTCGACCTCTGGCTCTGGTCAGTGCGCATCTTTAAAACCCGCTCCCTCGCCGCCGACGAATGCAAAGGCGGCCACGTGCGCGTCAACGACGCCCCCGCCAAACCCTCCCAAAAACTCAAAAAAGGCGACATCGTCAAGGTCCGCTACCCCGGCTGGGAACGCGTCTTCAAAGTTGAAAAACTCATCGTCAAACGCGTAGGCGCACCCATCGCCGTCACCTGCTACGAAGACCTTTCCGGCCCGCGCCCCGCCTACCTCTCCATGCCGCCGGTCGCCAAACGCGAACGAGGCAGCGGCCGCCCCACCAAGAAGGAACGCCGCGCCCTCGACGAACTACGCGGCCGAGGCGCCTAACAGCGCCCGTCTCGCACGCCCATCTCGTAGAGTGCACCCCGCCCCGCGCGCAGGCACCCGCCGCGGCGGTGGGGAGTAGCCTAGAAGGATGAGCACACAGAAGCACCCGAACAACGCGTCCGGTCAGAACGCCGTGAACCCCAGCGCGAATGCCGCCGCGAACACCGCCGAGCCTTCGCTGAACCGGCGCATCCTCGCACTCGCCGTACCCGCCTTCGGTGCGCTCATTGCTGAACCCATCTTCGTGCTCACCGACTCCGCCCTCATCGGCCAACTCGGCAAGGCAGAACTCGCGGGCATGAGCATCGCCGCCACGCTCGTCACCACGGTCGTGGGTCTCATGAACTTTCTCGCCTACTCCGTTACGCCCGCCGTGGCGCGCGCCTTCGGCGAGAAGAACCTGCGCCGCGCCTGGCAGATCGGCGTGGACGGCGTGTGGGTCGCTTTCGGCCTCGGCGTGTTCCTCATGATCGCCGGATACGCCTTCGCAGACCCGCTGCTGCGCGGCCTCGGCGCGACCGACGAAACCATGAGCTACGCCCTGGACTACCTGCACCATTCGCTGTGGGGTATTCCGCCGATGATGATTATCCTCGCGCAGGTCGGCACGCTCCGCGGGCTGCAAGACACCGTCACCCCGCTCAAGGTCGCCACGGTCGGCACGCTCGTGAACATTGCGCTGAACTGGCTGCTCATCTACCCGGTCGGCTGGGGTGTGGCAGGTTCGGCGACCGGCACCTCCCTCACCCAGTGGGGCATGGCGGCCGCGCTCGGCATGGTCATGATGCGCGGCACCCGCGAACACGCCGTCCGCTGGGCACCCGACATGACCGGCATGCGCTCTGTGCTCTCGCTCGGCTCCTGGCTCATGCTGCGCACCCTGTCCATGCGCATCGCCTCCCTGCTGACCGTGTTCGTCGTGGCACGATTCGGCACCGAACACACCGCCGCCTACCAGCTCGGCATGGGCGTATTTAACCTCTTCCTCTACGCCCTGGACTCCCTCGCCATCGCCGCCCAGGCGCTACTCGGCAAGGAACTCGGCGAACGCGACCTCAACGTAGAATCCGAACGTGCGAAGGTCCGCCAGCTGAAAAACCGGCTGCTCCGCATGAGCCTCATCTACGGCGTCATCACCGGCCTAATCTGCCCGCTCATCGGCTTCTTCGGCTCCTGGATTTTCACGCAGGACGCGCAGGTGGCGTTCCTCTTCACCATCGCCACCGTCATCATTGCCCTCGGCCAGCCCATCGCCGCGTACGTGTTCACCCTGGACGGCATCCTCATGGGCGCGCAGGACGTGAAATACCTGGCAATCGGCTGCTTCATCATGCTGGTGATGTACGTGCCCGTCATGCTCGGCCTGCACTGGGCGGTCGGCGCCGGCACCATGGATGCGCTCGCCGGGTATTGCGGCTTGTGGGCGGCGTATATTCTGTACTTCCAAGGAATCCGCGCGGTCATTTTCGGCCGCCGCGCCGCCTCGGATGTGTGGATGAAAGCCGGTGCCGAGTAGGGGCATCATAGGAGGTGCTGGGCAGGTGCGCTCTGGGCGCCTTGGGTACCAGCCCACCGGCTTCGTACACCCTGTAATACGACACCGGCAATACGGTCCCGCCGCTCGCGGGCGTATTTCCTGCAGGCGTAACTGACCACATTTTCCGCCGCCCGCACCCTCCGCGGGTGTAGCATGACAGGGTAATGAAACCCTCATGCAAAGGATGAAACCGTGACCGTAACCCGCGAAGAAGCCCTCGAAATTTTCGCCCGCCGCCGCGCAACCCGCGCCTACGACCCCGACCGCCGCGTCAGCGACGAAGACTTCGCCGCAATCCTCGAATTTGCGCGCCTGTCGCCCAGCTCCGTCGGCACCGAGCCGTGGAAGTTCCTGGTCATCCAGGACCCCGAACTGCGCGAAAAGCTCAAGCCGATCGCCTGGGGCATGGCGGGCGCCCTCGACGACGCAAGCCACCTGGTCGTACTGCTGGCGAAGAAGGGCCTGCGCTACGACACCCCGTGGATGC
Source organism: Rothia sp. HMSC073B08 (assembly GCF_001812975.1). Lineage (NCBI taxonomy): Bacteria > Bacillati > Actinomycetota > Actinomycetes > Micrococcales > Micrococcaceae > Rothia > Rothia sp. HMSC073B08. The sequence continues at coordinate 28,659 of NZ_KV811078.1, forward strand.
GCCGCACCCTCGAAGGCCGCAACCTCACCGAGGAGCAGATGCAGGCCGCACTCGAGCGCTACGGCAACTTCCAGAAGAACGACATGAAGGTCCTGGAAAGCGACCGCGCGCTCTTCGACTGGGCCTCCAAGCAGACCTACATTGCCCTGGGCAACATGATGACCGGCGCCGCAATGCTCGGCATCGACTCCTGCCCCATCGAGGGCATGAACTACGAAGCAGTGAACGAGCTGCTCGCCTCCGCAGGCCTGTTCGACCCGGAGGAATACGGTGTGTCCGTGGCTGTGACCTTCGGTTACCGCGCCCGTGAGATCGCGCCGAAGAGCCGCCGCTCCATTGAGGACCTGGTCACCTGGGCGTAAGGTTCTTGTCGGGCTCTCGGCGAGGTTTTCTTGCCGGGTTTTAGGCTCGGGCTTTCGGGCGAGGCGTTTGAGCTAGGCGTTCAAGCCGCCGCCCGTGAAAACTAAATATAAGAAATGCACCGCCCTTACACGGGCGGTGCATTTCTTTATATCTTTTACCGTGCGAAATGCGCGGTGGGATGCGCTTTTGAATTTTTCGTTTGAAATCGCGCGGGGCAATTCATTCTGTATAACGGTAGGGCGCTACTTCCTAAACGCCGTCAGACGCATAGAATTCAGCACCACAAATACCGAACTAAACGCCATTGCCGCAGCCGCAATCATCGGGTTCAGCAGGCCCGCCACGGCAACCGGAATAGCCGCCGAATTGTAGGCGAACGCCCAGAACAGGTTCGACTTAATGGTGCGCAGCGTAGCCCGGGAGAGGCGCAGCGCCGTGACCACCGAGGCGACATCCGAGCGGGTCAGCACGATATCGGCTGCCTCCGCGGCAACGTCCGTGCCCGAACCCATCGCAATGCCCAGCTCAGCAAGAGCCAGCGCCGGGGCGTCATTCACGCCATCGCCGACCATCGCCACGCGGTGACCGGCAGCCTGCAACTTCTCAATCACCTGCGACTTACCCTCCGGGGTCACGCCGGCGTACACGTTCTCAGCCGAAATACCGACCTGCGAGGCGACCGCCTGCGCAACCTGCGGGGCGTCACCGGTGAGCAGGATCGGCTCCATGCCGAGCTCACGCAGCTGCGCCATGGTCTCTGCAGCCTCCGGCTTGGGGGTGTCGGCAACCGAAATCATGCCGACCGGCTGCAGAGAGGAGGTGGTGTTCGGGGCCTCATCAGGTGCCTCACCGCGGGCAACCACCACGGTCGTCAGACCCGCCCGGCGAGCCTGATCCAGCAGAGCCAACTGGCCCTCACTCAGCTGCGCGCCGGCTGCCTGCAGGTACTCGGGAGTACCCACCACAACCAGCTGGGAGGCGCCGTTCTCGGCACCGTCACCCGCGCCGCTCAGCACGCCGCGCACGCCTCCGGGAACACCCTCGAAGTCGCTCACGCTCGGTGCCGAAGCGCCCTCGGCCAGCACGCCCTGTTCGCGGGCAAAACCGGCAATTGCGCGGGCAATCGGGTGCTCGCTCAGCGCCTCCACGGCGGCTGCATCACGCAGAACAGACAGGGAACGCTCGTTCTTGGAACCGGCGGAATCTGGCGAAATACCGGACAAGTCACCTGCCGACTCATAGTCGTCAAAAGTGCCGTAGAACGCCACAGACATCTCGCCGGTCGTCACGGTACCGGTCTTATCCAGCACCACGCGATCAACCGTGCTCGTCGCCTCCAGCACCTGCGCATTACGAATCAAAATGCCCAGCTGCCAGCCGCGACCCGTACCCGCCAACAGCGCCGTCGGGGTCGCCAAACCCAGGGCGCACGGGCACGCCACCACCAGCACCGACACCGCCGCATTAAACGCCGCAGCACCATCACCAGACACCAGCCACCAGCCGACCAGAGTCAGCGCCGAAATCGCCAAAATCACCGGCACAAACACTGCAGAAACACGGTCTGCCAGACGAGCAATCGGAGCCTTCGTCTCCTGCGCGCTCGCCACCAGCTCACCCATCTTCGCCAGAGTCGTCTCAGCGCCCACGCGGGTCGCACGCACCGTCAACGAACCAGACGTATTCACCGTCGCACCCGTGACCGCATCACCCGGATGCACCTCAACCGGCACGGACTCGCCGGTCAGCAGGGACGCATCCACCGCGGAGGTACCCTCGACCACCACGCCGTCCGTGGCAATCTTCTCGCCCGGGCGCACCAGGAACAGGTCATCCGGCATGAGGTCCTCCACCGGAACCTGCACCTGCTTGGTCACGCCCTGCTTATCGGTGCGCAGCAGGGTCGCCTCCTTCGCGCCCATGCTCAGCAGGGTGCGCAGCGCATCCGAGGAGCGGTGGCGGGTGCGGTGCTCAATTGCGCGGCCAATCAGCAGGAACAGCGTCACCATGGACGCCGAATCGAAGTACAGCGGCGCATGGTGGCCGGTAAACATCGACCAGAAGCTGCCGCCCGCATGGTGCACGTGCGCCGTCAACGCCGGGTTCATGAGCAGCTGCGCCAGCGAATAGAAGTACGCCACGACCACGCCGAGGGACACGAGCGTATCCATCGTGGAGGAGCCGTGACGGGCATTGATGAGCGCGGCGCGGTGGAACGGCGCGGCGCACCAGAACGCGACCGGCGCGGTCAGAATCGCCACGACCCAGCCCCAGTTCGGGAACTGGAACGCCGGGAACATGGAAATCAGGAAGATGGGCACACCCAAAATCGCCGCATAAATAATGCGGTCAGTGAAGCCGCCGTTCATGCTCGGGGTGCTGTGCTGGTTGCCGCCGCCGGATGCGCTCGCGTTCGTTCCAGCGCCCGCGCGTGGCCCGTTCTTGAGGTGCGCCGTGTAGCCGGCATTGTTGATGGTCTCAACGATCTGCTCGTCGCTCACACCCTCGGGTACGATGACGCGCGCCGACTCCAGTGGCAGGTTCACCGCCGGGTCAACGCCGGGGATTTTGCGGAGCTTACGCTCCACGCGACCCACGCAGGATGCGCAGGTCATACCCTGAATATCCACGTGGATGATTCGGGTTGACTCCGTTGATTTTACGGTCGTTCCGGCGGAATTAAAAAGAGAGCGCTCACTCTGTAACGAGGGCTCACGGGTGGTTAGTGAAGGCTGTGTAGAAGACACAATACTTCCTCAAAACTCAAAAACGGGAGGGTAGAAAAAGGTACACACCAAGCCGGGGGAGGGGCCTCGAAGGACCCCGCCCCGGGCGGTGTTTGGTGCAGTATCAGGGGTGCAGCGTCGAGAGCGCGCGAGGGTGAAGCCACGGGTAAAACCGCGAGGCGGTAAACGCGGCGGCGAGCGTAGGGTTGCGGCTGTGAAAGCGGCGGCTTAGTGGTCGCCGGGCAGCCCATCCGGCCTGCTCGTATGCGGGCGAATACCGGTCACCTTCGCGCCACGATCAGACACACCGTAGGCACGTTTCACGGTAGCCCGCGGGAACGGCGAAGCGTTCGCCTTCTCGCGCGCCTTCACGCCCTGCTCGTGCTCGGCGGAACGCTTATTCGCGCTCGTGCCGCTACGTCGCGCGGCGCCGGACGCATCTTCACGCGCCGTATATTCGGGGCTCTGCTTCACCCACGAATCGACCAGTGCCGCATCCAGATTCATCTGCCTGGCAACGCGGGCAATCGCGTCGCGCAGGTGCATGTTTTCGGCGCCGACAAGGGTGCGGACCGCGCCAACAACCATCGCAATGTACTGCGGAGGGTAAGCCATGATGACTCCTAATCGAGCCGGCTGCCGTGCTAGACGGCGGGGGTGAAGCCAGCCTCGACGATGGCGTCTGCGACAGCCTGAGTGTTGAGGGTGCCCTCGTGCTCAATGGTCACGGTGGAGACGCCGTCCTTGACGACGTCCACGGTCACGCCGGTCACGCCGGGAACTTCGCTGACCTCTTCGCTGACGCTCATAGCGCAGTGGTTGCAGGTCAGGCCGGTTGCCTTAACGGTGGTGGTGCTCATGATGATTTCCTTTCGGTAATGGGTTGAAAACTTGGGTCCGCCCGGTGTTTAGGGGCAGCGTGTTTAGCTGCGCATGAGGCGCGAGATCGCGGCGGTTGCTTCTTTGACCTTGGCCTCTGCGATGGTCGGGTCGCCGGTGCGTTCGGATTCGACGGCGGCGCCGGTCACGCAGTGGCCGATGTGCTCTTCGAGCAGGTTCAGGGAGACGGCGTGGAGCGCCTTGGAGACCGCGGCAACCTGGGTGAGGATGTCGATGCAGTACTTGTCTTCATCGACCATGCGGGCGATGCCGCGAACCTGCCCTTCGATGCGGCGCAGGCGCTTGAGGTGCGCCTCTTTGTTGGAGGTGTAACCGTACTGGGTTTCGGGCGCCTCGCCACTGCAGCATGCGCCAGTGTGCGCCTCAGTGGGTTTTTCGGCGGGTGTGCCGGATGCGGTGCTGACCTGGGTGGATGTGCTGTGGCAGCACTGGTTGCTGGTGGTTTCCATGGCTCCAGTATATACCCTAGGGGGGTATCCCGCAAGGGGGTGTTACGGATTATTACGGGTTGTTACGCGGTATGGGTTTTCATGCCGAGACTTTTTGCGCCGAGAATTTTCGCTATGGGGCTGTAACCCGTACAGAATTTGTGCCATGGTTTAGTATCTTCTGCCATGGCTTTTAGCTACGACCAAAGACACTAACCTATGGCACAAATCCGTAAACCCATGACCGGATCTCCGGCTGCGCCAGGTAGGCGGGAGCAGGTTATGGGTTATGACTTAGCCTTTTCGTCGATAGGTTAGTGTCTTCACAGCGGGTTACAGACCCACGGTGAAGACACTAACCTATCGAAAACCTCTGTCTAAAAAGCAAACGGCCCCGAATACTTCCGTATCCGGGGCCGCCTGCTGCGGTTATTTAACATATTGGGTTGGACCTGGTTTACATGTCGGGCCAGTCGCGGTGCAGCGAATACTCCGTGTCCCCGTCGCCGTTATCATTGAGGTGCCAGCGCTGGCCGGTACGGATATCAGCCTTGCGTAGGCGCGGGTTCGGGTTATCCTTCTTACCCATCGTGGGGTCGTTCTTGCAGCCCCAACGAGTGTCGTCGTAGCTGCAGTCACCTGCTACGCGTCCCACATCAACCCACCACACACGCACCAGCAACGGATCACTGGTCGCCTGCGGAGTCACCTCCATCATTTGCCAGGGGCCGCCATCCACGCGGAAACGAGCCGTGTAATGCACGGTCGCGTACGCGTGGAAGTTACCCGAACGCTGGTAGGC
>NZ_KV811078.1:33977-35316 GCF_001812975.1 Rothia sp. HMSC073B08
TAGGAGGAGGGCATGAGCTCAATTTCGACGTGTCCGGCGAGCATATCTGCTTCGAGGCGGTAGGGGCCACCGTCATCGACATAGAAGTTGACCTGATCACCCTTGTAGACGTTCGGGTCGCCTTCTGCCCTGCCAGTGCCTGCGGGGTTGTTGTAGGACTGGTGCAGGGTCGGCTTGCCCGGCTCTAGGGACTCTGCAGCGTGGCGGATTTCCTCCATGACTTCTTCGTAGGTCGGGCCTGCGGGGCCGGGGCTGTCGGCGCTGGTGAGGGTGCGGGTATCGTTGGGAATGCAACCAGCAGAAGAAGGACTATGTCTGCCTCCACCGTGGTCGACAGGAATTCCGTTTTCGTCTACGGTCATGTTTGTATATCCGACATGTCCTACTCGTCCGTCTAGTGTGGTGCAGTAGAAGTTGTTAGGATTGTCTTTATTGTAGGTAACATAAAATCCCTCACGCCGTTTTGACGTATGCGTTTCGGGGGCAGTAGAAGAATTCTGAGCTTCATGGTTATTGCTAATAGGTCCATGATCTTCTTTGCCTACATTCTCAGACCTATCTTTAGGTTTTGAGGTCCTCTTAGTTTGGCATACTTTAGCTACTCCACCTGAAGAGCAATCATTTGTATCCGTCGCAAATGATACGGTGGGTAGGGATATTAATTGTAGAGTGATTAATGAAGAGAAGATAGTTTTGTATATATTTTTCATAATTAGTCTTCTACATTTTCGTAGTTCATAATTTCCCACTTAACACCATTATGTTTGAGTGCGAACTTAAATGTGTCATTGGTTTTATCCTCATTCACCCAGCTACGCGAACTACCGTCAGATTCAACATAAATCTCACGATCCCAGTGACGATACGCCTTCCAAAAATACGTCTCCCCATCCTCAGACCACGGCGCACCATCAGCCTCAAAATAGTCAACTCCACCAATAATCCAACCACCACTAGCGTAAAGATCCTCAACATCGGCATATGCCTGCAACTCATCTTTAAACTCCGACGACACAAACTGACGAGCCACGGAATAATCACCAGTCTCGGTGCCATAGTTAGCCCATTCAACCCACGCTTTAAGGGTCTTACGCATTCCTTCAACAGACTTCTCACGGTACCCATCTTCTGGCTTAGCAGGCTTGGGTACATTCTGTGCAATGCCGTACTTATCAGCAGGGCGGTACTCCCCGTCAGGCGCCTTCGAACCACCCGAATAGCCTCGGACAGTAGACGGGGTTGCGCTTGCCGAAGGAGACTCCGAAGCCGCCGCAGACGCCGAAGCGGTCTCACTCGGCGCGGCGGATGCGGTGGCTGCCGCCTCGTTATTTGCCTGCTG
>NZ_KV811078.1:35416-80614 GCF_001812975.1 Rothia sp. HMSC073B08
TTTGCCTGCTGGCCACACGCCGCAAGCAGGGCACCCAGGCCCACAAGTGCGCCACTGCCCAGCAGGGTACGGCGGTTGAAGATGGTCGAATCCATAGAAGATGCGCTCCTATCGTCGGTGATGGTGTGTTGTTTAGTTACTGGTCGGGCCGTTTTTCACAGGCCAAACTGACTGCCGGAAGGAAAACAGCCCCGTAGTACGCCCAACAAGCGCATCAATGCGCTGTGGAGTACCACAGTTACCACCCTACCGCATGTTTGCCGTCGTTTGCATTCTTTTGAGGGTGGTGGCGGTGGTTGATCATTATTCGGGCTTCTCAATGCTTTATGTATCAAATATCTTTGCGCCCGCGGAGGTATCGTCTCTGCAGAATTTATGCCATGGTTTAGCGTCTTCGACCATGGCTTTTAACTACAACCAAAGACACTAACCTATGGCACAAATCTGGAACCCATGACCGAATCTCTGGCTGCGTCAGGTAGGTGGGAGCCGGTTATGGGTTATGCCTTGCCTTTTCGTCGATAGGTTAGTGTCTTCACTGCGGGTTAAAGACCCACGGTGAAGGCACTAACCTATCGAAAACCTCTGTCTAAAAAGCAAACGGCCCCGAATACTTCCGTATCCGGGGCCGCCTGCTGCGGTTATTTACATTCGGTTATTAGTCCCATTCGCCGCGCAAAATCTGCTGAACGAATTTCTTGGGCAGCCAGAAGGAGTGCTTCGTGATGCGGCTACCGTCGGGTAACTCGTCGGTGTCCTTGAGTTTACCTTTTCCGACATACTCGCCAGGTTTAACTTCGTAGTAGGTCTGGGAGGCGTGAACCTTCGTAAAGAGGTATTTGTTCACCTTGCTCTGCGGGAAGTTAGTGGAAACCTTAAAGCCATCCTCACCATTCGGCTTGACCGTCAGTTCAACACCTCGATTAATGATTTCCTTCGTCTCTTGCCATACCCTCATCAGCTCAGGCTCGAGTGAATCGGGGAAACCCCAGAACTTGATCTGATCCAGGCAGAAATCACCGGATTCATTCTCACGGAAAACAACGAACATGAATTTCCTTGAGAAAATCTCGGTGTAAATATGGGACTCTTCCCACTCTTTTTCATTCGCTAGTTCAATAAAACGGTAGTTCTTAAAGGGAGAATCCTCTTTAGGGAGCCCGTTTTTATCAACACGAATAGCGCGAATATTCATGTTTGCCTTTTTAAATTCGGCAGTACTGTCAATATCCGAGGAAAGGCCTAGAATTTTCCTCACAAGAGTGCTGTTGCGGCCCTTGGCGTTAAAGTTAACGTCAAACTTCTTACAGAGTTCTTTCTCGCTCTGGCCCCGGTACTGCAGAAGCTTTTCTTCAATAATCTGGGTAAAAGGCTTAGAAGTGTCTTGTGCTGCGCGAGCGATACTCTCCTGTTCCTCCTGGCTGAAAACCTTGGTGCGGAGGAGGGTTGTCATGTAGCTACTCTTTAGCGACCAGGCGCGCCTATTGGCCAGCTCGGGGCCATAGGGCTGAGTAGTGCGATCCTTGTCTTTACCGGCACCCTTGCGGCAGGTCGAAAGATACATGCCGTCAGATTCGGAAAGCTCGTGTGCACGTCCTTCCAGAACTTTCTGGGTAATGCGTTTATAGTCCTCGAGAATGGTCGGCATATCCTCTTCGGGCCAGTCAAAAAGGAAAAATTTATCGGTGATATTATTCAAAATATCGCGAGTCTTTTGATATTTATAAAATAGAAGCAAAATATTTTGGCACTTATGCCAAAGGTGCGTCTGATAAAAATCGTCTAGGTTTTCCTCATGAAAATTAAACATGCTGAGGACTAGACGTTCTTTGGCAGAAATAGTGCCGTTCGCGTTCACTCGGTAAGGGGTCGTTTTGATTTCGACCCTTGCCGCGGGAATATCGGGGTCCGGGGAATTATTGGGGTTAATCCCATAGAGCAGCTCTTCAACGAGGTTACCGTAGATTCCCTTGGAGAGCTTGCTAATTTCCTTGCGAGTAATCGTTGAGGGAGTGCCCTTTTTCTTATCCTCATAGGTCTTGTACTCGGAGTTCTGGTACTCCTCCAAGAGGTCATAGAGTGAGCGACCAACGAGATTCTCCGCTGTGTATTTGAGGATGCTATCAATGCTCGAATTGTCGTAGTCGAAAAGGCCCATGGTCGGTGTTCCTTCCGGAAGTAGAGGGGTGGCGCGGTGCTGTTTCTTGCTCTCATGCTACGTCAGATAGCGCAGCTGCGCTCTTTGGCGCGTCACTGGCTTTTCCCGAACCCACTTGATCTGAATAGCTGTTCTATGTTATAGTATTAGTATTCGAACATATTTACAGAGGACTATAAGGACTACTGACTCATGGATCAGAAAACCACCAGCAGTAGCCAGCCTATCCGAGTTATCGAGCTTTTCGCCGGTGTAGGTGGCTTCCGCTTAGGATTTGAAGGCTATAACGCCAACGGCATGACCCTGCCCTCCGCGGGTCCCTTCACGACTGTTTGGGCGAACCAGTGGGAGCCCCCGGGAACGGTTGGCCGCCAGTTCGCGGCACGTTGCTACCAGGAACGTTTCGGCGAAGAAGCAAACCTTGAAAACCGCGACATCCACGCCGTACTTGATGATGTGGAGGCGGGTCTCTACGAAATTCCCGACGCTGACCTGCTCTGCGGCGGTTTCCCCTGCCAAGATTACTCGGTTACCAAGCCCCTCTCGCAGTCGCACGGCATTGAAGGTAAGAAGGGCGTGCTCTGGTGGGATATTCACCGCGCACTCGAACTTAAGACCCCCAAATATGTTGTTCTGGAGAACGTTGACCGCCTGCTAAAGTCGCCCGCTAAGCAGCGAGGCCGCGACTTCGCCATTATGCTCTCCTGCTTCTACGTGCTCGGTTACAGCGTCGAATGGCGTGTTATCAACGCGGCAGAGTACGGCCACCCGCAGAAGCGTAAGCGCGTCTACATTTACGCCGAACACAACGCCCCCGAATGGGATTTGTCGCGCCGCATCACCCACACCGGTGTTTTGGCAGAAGCGTTCCCGGTCAAAACTGCAGAATCTGAGGGTCTTCTCTCCGTCTTCGAAGAGCTCAATGAGGCCGATGAGTTCACCATCTCCGATGACCCCTACTACGAGACGGAACACTTTGGAATTGGCGCTAAGACCTCACCCTTCCAGATTGCCGGTGTCATGCAGAACGGCACCGTGCTCACCAGCAAGGTAGAGCCCGATTACCGCGGCGAATTTAAGACGCTCGGTGACGTAGTTCTTCCTGACTCTGAGGTGCCGGAACAGTTCTTTATCGCCCCTGACAAGGTGCCTTCTTGGGAATACCTCAAGGGCGCAAAGAAGGAAAAGCGCATCAATAAGGCGAGCGGCTTTGAATACTTCTACACCGAAGGCTCAATGTCTTTCCCTGACCCGCTCGACCGTCCGGCGCGTACCATCCTGACCGGCGAAGGAGGCTCAGGAGCCTCCCGCTTCAAGCATGTTGTGATTGGTGATTCCGGTGCGTACCGCCGCCTCGTTCCCGATGAACTGGATCAGCTGCAGGGCTTCCCCCGCGGCTGGACTGACACCGGCATGAGTGACGGTAACCGTGCCTTCTGCATGGGTAACGCTCTCGTGGTGGGTATCCCGCACGAAATTGGTAAGGCTATCGCCCGCCGACACAACCAGTAAGACACAACCAGTAAACGCACAGGAGGTGCAGTAGCCCGAAAGCTACCGCACCTCCTTTTGCGCGCCCGGCGGCCTAAACCAGAGCAGGCCTAGACCAGCGCCTCATCAAGCCAGCTCAGACTTGAGCGGTGCTCATCCAACAACTCAAGAGCTCGGTTAGGCAACTCAACCTTCAGGCGGGCGCCCGCCAACGACTGATACTGAGTATTCCCCAAACCGGGGTGCAGAAGAAGAGTCCGCGAAGAACTCAAACCCACCAACTCGCTATCAAAAAGCTTATGCAGATCCTTGCGCAACAGAAGACCCTCATCCACTCGGTGCTCACCCTCGCGTGCATAGCTGTACAGGTGCGCCGCATCCAGCGCCGCCGTATGGCAAGCACCCGTAAACGCACACATGCTTCCGAAACGGTTCAACAGCTCCTGTCGGAACTGTCCCTGGCCGTTGCGAGACCAAACCGTGCGCTCCGTAAAACCACCCCGAGGATTCACTGGCACCCCGTGAGCATCGCTCAGGGGAAGCTGGTGAATACCCGAAGTGTTCAGGCTTTCAAGCCAGGTGAGGACCTTCGCGGTATCGAGGGCAACAATGCTGTTCTGTCGGTTATATTTGCCCGGTGCGCAAAGCCCTTCAAAAGAATCTTTGTCCAACGCACCGATAAGTTCAGTCCAGGTATCGCCATAGTAGGCAATGAAACGCTGAACTCTCTCAGTCCTCTGCGGAGGATTCTTATACAGGCGCTTCTCGGGCTTGAGCTTATCTCTCCTCAAGCAATTTCCATCGCAACGCCACAGCCCATCGGACTTGAAGGTGATGCGGCTACTCCCGCAGCGGGGGCAAAACGTCATGACCTTATCGGCCTCGTATGACTCAATTTTTCGAATAACAGCCGACCCGAGAAGAATCGAATTATCTCGAATCAGCACGAAGTCACCCTCTCGAACGTTTGTGTAGTTCCGAACTTTCGAGTCGTAAACGTAACGGAACTCCAGGGCGTCATCGTAGATTTTGCCGCTGGCGGCGCTTCGGTTCTCTTCGTCGGGAACGGAGCGCAGGAGCCACGCCTGCGGGAGCCGCATATCAGTTGCGGCGTGTTTGCTCGGGAGGCTGAGGCTCGTCACCACGGACGGGAGAACGAGGTCCGGCAGTGAGGGCGTTGAGTTGTTGTCCATAGCAGCAGCCTAGCAGCCCGGGCGGTTTGCCGCTGCTTGGGCGGTCACCGGCTCACGGGGTAGGGGTGGTGGAATCCTGTAATTACAAAAATTCTGCCCTGCATCTTCCTCGAAAAGCCACATGTGTTTCGAGAAGCCACGTAACATGTTGCTTTTCGAAACACATGTGGCTTCTCGGCGATTAAACTCGGCGCACCAAACACCCGCCCCGCACGCAGAACGCACCAGTCAAAACGCTATTGATTCGCATCACACACCGGCGTTCTTAGGTATCCTTGGGGTAACACTCAGACAGAAGCCCGCCCTCCACCTCGAAAGGGGCCGCATGAAAACCTTCTGGACTAACCTATCCCTCACCATCCGCGCGGCAGTCATCTTCTGCTACGCCTACGCCGCGGTGCGCATCCTCAACCTCTTCTCTGAGGCAGGCACCGCACCGTTGACCCCGCGCACGCTCCTCGACGGTGCCCTCACCGCCGCGGTCGTCGTCGGTGCTCTCGCCCTGTATCTGGGTAATGCCCTGGGTGCCGCTCTGCGCGCCCGGCGAGAAGGCTACGAGCCCCGCCCGGTCGGCATCATCGTCGCCTACGCGCTTTTCGTGGCGGTGTGCACCTACCTTATCTGCCGCCTCATCGCCTACACCGTGGAGGCGGGGCTCACCTGGCTCTTCCCGCCCGCCCTCGGCCCGGTTCTGACCGCCGTGGGCATGGCTGGTCTTGGCGTGATTAACTATGTGCGCCTCCGCCGCACCCGCAAGGACTAACCGGGAGAGTGGCACCAAAACCCCTCCTCGAAAAGCCACATGTGTTTCGAGAAGCCACGTAATATGTTGCTTTTCGAAACACATGTGGCTTCTCGGCGCATTAAAAGTAAAAGTCAATACAATAAACCGCCCCGTCCACCGCACCCACACGGGGTGCAGTGGCCGGGGCGGCCTCATTCAGCGGTCAAAAACCGGCTTACAGGCTCTGTGCCTGAATTGCGGTGATCGCAACGGTGTTGATGATGTCCTCAACGGTGGTACCGCGCGACAGGTCGTTCACGGGCTTACGCAGACCCTGCAGAACCGGGCCCACAGCGGCAGCACCCGAAGACTGCTGAACAGCCTTGTAGGTGTTGTTACCGGTGTTCAGGTCGGGGAAGACGAACACGGTAGCCTGACCAGCGACCTCGCTGCCGGGCAGCTTGGTCGACGCAATGGACATGTTCGAAGCAGCGTCGTACTGGATCGGGCCCTCAACCGCGAAGTCGGGGTTCGATGCGCGCACGAGCTCGGTTGCCTCGCGCACAACGTCCACGTCTGCGCCAGCGCCGGAGGTGCCGGTCGAGTAGGACAGCATAGCAACCTTGGGGGTGACGCCGAACTGGCGTGCAGTCTCCGCGGATGCCTTCGCAATGTCGGCGAGCTGCTCTGCGTTGGGGTTCGGGTTCACTGCGCAGTCGCCGTAGACCAGAACGCGGTCTTCCATCAGCATCAGGAAGACGGAGGAGACGATCTTGGTGCCGGGGCGGGTCTTGATGAACTCGAGCGAGGGGCGGATGGTGTTCGCGGTGGTGTTCACTGCACCGGAAACCATGCCGTCGGCGATGCCCTTGTAAACCAGCATGGTGCCGAAGTACGAGGGGTCGGTCATGCGCTCGCGAGCAGCCTCAATGGTGACGCCCTTGTGTGCACGCAGCTCAGCGTAGGTTGCTGCGAAGTCTTCGGTGTACTCGTTGTTTTCGATGTCGATGATACGAACGGTGCTGGGCAGTTCAATACCCTCGGCCTGGCAGATCTCTGCGATCTTGGCGGGGTTGCCGAGCAGGATCAGGTCGCAGAAGTCGCGGCGTGCAATGATTTCGGATGCACGCAGGATTCGCACGTCGTAACCCTCGGGCAGGACCACGGAGCGGCGGTTTGCGCGTGCGGTCTCGATGAGGTTGTGCAGGAAGCGCAGCGGGGTCATGGATGCGGGGCGCTCAATTTCGAGGCGTGCGAGCAGTTCGTCCTTGTTGACGTGCTCGTCCCAGCCGCCCATTGCTGCTGCGAGCTTGCGCTGGTGGCCGCTTTCGAGGGTGCCGCGGACGCGGGAGACTGCGCGTGCAGACTTGAAGGTGTCCTTGGTGGTGGACAGCACGGGGAACGGTGCGTTGTCGATGAGGGAGCCGACTGCGGTGTTCTTGCCGGGCAGTGAGTCCAGGCCGCCGGTGAGCAGCACGCCGGAGGGTGCGGGGAAGGTCGGTGCCAGTGCGGATGCGAGGGTTGCGGCAACAATGTCTGCACGGTCGCCGGGGACGATAACGAAGTCGCCGTCGACGAACTGGTTGAGGAAGTTGGAGACGTTCATTGCTGCGACCTTGATGCCGTGAATATCGCGGCTGAGGTCCTCAGCCTTGATGCCTTCGGTGTCGAGCTTGAGGGCTTCGGCAACTTCACCGACGGTGGGTGCGTTCAGTTCGGGGATTTCAGGCAGCACGTAGACGGGCAGGTTTGCGTCGCCGCGCTTGACGGAGTTCTCGATTTCGTCGCGCAGTTCGGGTTCTGCACGGCCGACGATGATTGCGAGCAGGTCTGCCTTGGAGGCGAGCAGCTCGGTGCGTGCCACGTCAACGGCGGTGACTGCTTCCTCAACGGTTGCTTCCTGTGCGCCGACGATAGCGACGACGGGCAGGCCCAGGTCGCGTGCAATCTGGACGTTCAGGTCGAATTCGACTGCGAGCGCGTTGGCGGGCAGGTAGACGCCGTCAACGATTACGACGTCGCTGTTTGCAGCGACCTTTTCGTAGGCGGAGACTGCGCGTGCGGAGATTTCTTCGGTGTCGCCTTCTGCGATGAGTGCGAGTGCGTCGGTCATGGAGACTGCGCCGCCGACCTGCTCTTCGGTCAGGCCGAAGTGTTCACGGATGAGGCGTGCCATGGGGTCGTCGGAGATGGTTGCGCCGTCGAAGACGGGGCGGAAGAAGCCGACGCGGTCTGCGCGCTTGATGAGGGAGTCTGCTAGACCCAGGGCTACGAGGGACTTGCCCGAGTTCTGGGACATAGCGGAGAGGTAAAGACCGGTGGTCATTGTTTTACTGTCCTTCTATGCGATGTTCGGCGCTGGGTCCCGCGGTTGCGCAGGGGTGTATGTGCTCCTGTGCGCGGGTGCGTCGAGCTTATAGGTCTCTTCTATCTTAAGGCGTTGTGGGGGTGGCGCCTAACAGGGTGTGCGGTGCGCTGCGTCATGTGGGCGGGCTGTTTCCCTGTTGGGGTGTGTCGTTTAGGGGTTGAGGATGCGCGCGTATCGTACGCTGCGTCCGGGTTCCCAGGAGCCGCGTGCTTGGAAGTACACGCCTTCGTTGCGGTAGCCGAGCCGCTCGTAGAAGGAGAGCGCTCGTTCGTTTTCTGCCATGACCCACAAGTAGGAGTTTTCGTCCGGGTAGATGACGGATTCGTAGAGCGCCTGACCGAGGCCGGTGCCGTGCGTGTGGTTGAGAGTGTACAGGTGCGTAAGTTTGCGGGTGTCTGCGGGCAGTTCGGGGAGGTTGTCGGCGCGTTCGAGTTCCCAGGAGGAGGGCTCGCACAGGGAGAGCGCCAGGCCGACCGGCTTATCCCAGTTGATGCGTGCGCCGATGGAGCAGGAGAGCCCGCCGTCGGGGGTCCAGCCGGGCACCTCATAGGCGAAGAAGCCGCGCACGGTGGGGGAGGAGAGGTGGCGGTGGAAGTCTTCGAGGTATTCGTTGCGTTCGGCGCGGTGGCGGGCGGTGAAGCTTTCCCCGAGCGTGTCGAAGTAGATCGGGTCGTAGGTTTGCTCCATGCAGTCCAGCTGCAGGTTGACGTATTTTTCGGCGTCGGTCGGTTCAATTGGTGCGAGCGCATAGCGGCCCTGACATACAAATCCCATGGGTTCTAGTCTACTCAGCCGGCCCCTGTGGAGGCGGTTCCTTGCGGGTGCGTACGCTAGGGGCGTGCGGGCTGTCGGCTAGGCTAGTGGGTATGGCGAAAAAGAGCAGGGCACCCAAGAAGACCCAAAAGGCGCAGAAGACCCAGAAGCAGCAGAAGAACCGCATCGACGATACCGAGAACACCCCCGTGCAGGGTGCCGCCGCTGGCGTGTACCCAATCTCTACGGGTGAGGCGGAGCTGGTCCCTGACGGCTACCACGCTGACGGCTGGCTACTGCTCATTAATGGTGTGCAGTCTTCCCACGTGATCGTGGGTGAGCCCCGCCAGCTGGATTTTGAGTACATGCGCTGGATTGCGGCGGTCGTCTCCTCGCACGTGGAGGAGCACCTGGACGCCGCGAAGCTGCGCATCACCCATCTGGGTGGTGGCGCGTGCTCGATGGCACGCTATTTCGCTGACCTGTACCCGACCAGCCGCAACACGGTTGTTGAGCTGGATGCCAAGCTCGCCGAGTATGTGCGCGCCTGGTTCGACATCCCCAAGGCGCCGCGCGTGAAGATTCGCGTGGGCGAGGCGGGTGCCGTCACCGCAACCTTCGCGCCCGCATCCCGCGACGTGCTGATTCGTGACGTGTTCGCCGGGGATACCACCCCCGAGGCGCTCACCACCGTCGAGTTCACCCGCACCGTCGCCGAGTCGCTGGCACCCGGTGGCCTGTACATCCTGAACTGCGGTGACGGGCCGGCGCTGACCGGTGCCCGCGCGGAGGCGTCCGCCCTGCTTGAGGTGTTCGAGTACGTGTGCATTGTGGCGGATTCGGCAATGTTGAAGGGCCGCCGCCGCGGCAACGTCATTATCGCCGGTTCGCATGCGCCCCTGCCGGAGGCTGGTTCCGTGCAGGCTGCCGCTATCGCCCGTGAGCTCATGGGTGGAGGCGTACCCGCCCAGTACTGGGACACCGCGCGGGTACGCCAGTTCGTGAGGTAGCGGTTTCAGCTGTTGCCTGGATTTTCAGTGGTGGCTTAGGTCTTTCAGTAATGACTTAAGTTTTTCGGTGATAGGTTAGTGACTTCGGTAGGGGTTTTTAACTACCGCCAAAGACCGTAACCTATCACCGAATTCGGCGCCCCCTCCACAGCAGACGCTACTATAGTGGCATGCGATACACCTACCTTGGCCCCTCCGGCACCTTCACCGAATCCGCCCTGCTGAGCGTCCCCGGCGCATCCGACGCCGAACGGATCCCCGCCACCAGCGTGCCCGACGCGCTCGCACGCCTGAACGCGGGCGAGGCGGACGCCGCCATGGTGCCCATCGAAAACTCCGTGGAGGGCGGCGTGAGCGCCACTCTGGACGCTATCGCAGCCAGCGAGGGTGTACGCATCATCCGCGAGGTGCTCGTACCGATCCGCTTCGTGCTGGTCGCCGCGAAGCCCATCAGCATCGAAGACGTCAAGACCATCTCCACCCACTCGCACGCCTGGGCGCAGGTGCGCGGCTGGACGCAGGAGAACGTACCCACCGCCGCCTACCTGCCCGGATCCTCCACCGCCGCGGCGGCTGTCGGCCTGCTCGAAGAGGGCTGCACCTACGATGCGGCAATCTGCTCCCCGGCGCTGCTGAACTACCACCCAGAACTGCACGTGTTGCAGGACAACATCGGCGACAACAAGAACGCCGTGACCCGCTTCGTGCTGCTCTCCCGCACCGCCGACATCCCCGAACCGACCGGCTCCGACAAGACCACCCTGACCGTGCCGCTACCCACCAACCGCGCCGGCGCCCTGCTCGAACTGCTCGAACAGTTCTCCGTGCGCGGTGTGAACCTCTCCCGCATCGAATCGCGCCCCACCGGCGAAGGCATGGGCTCCTACTCGTTCAGCATCGACGCCGACGGCCACATCTACGAGGCACGCATGCGCGACGCTCTGCGCGGCCTGCACCGTGTCTCCCCGACGCTGAAATTCCTCGGCTCCTACCCGCGCGCCGACCACGAAAACACCGAAGTCGACGCCATCCACTCCGACGGCTCCTTCGACGCCGCACACGAATGGGTCGAGTCGCTCTTCCCGAACGGCCGCCCCGTACAGCTGCAGCGCCGCTAACAACACCCCGGCGGCACCACAAGCCGCCCGCCGCTAGACACCCCCGCACCTACCCGCGCCCCACCAGCGCAAACCCCGCCCACAACCCACCGCAAGATTAGGTAGGATAAAACAGTGATTGATATTAACCTCCTCCGCGAAAACCCCGACGTCTTCCGCGCCTCCCAGCGAGCACGCGGCAAGGACGAAACCCACGTCGACCGCATCCTCGAAGCCGACACCGCACGCCGCGCACTCATCGGCGAATACGAGACCCTGCGCGCCGAACAGAACGCCTTCGGCAAGACCGTCGCAAAGGCACCCAAGGAAGAAAAGCCCGCCCTCGTCGCACAGGCGAAGGAACTGGCAGCCCGCGTCAACGAAGCAAAGGCAGCCTCCGAAGCGAAAACCGCCGAATACGAGGAACTGATCAGCAGCATCGAAAACCTCATCATCGACGGCGTACCCGTCGGCGGCGAAGACGACTACGTAGTCGTCAAGGAAGTCGGCACCCCCCGCGACTTCACCACCGAAGGCTTCGAACCGCGCGACCACCTCGAAATCGGCGAACTCGTCGACGGCATCGACATGGCACGCGGCGCGAAGGTCTCCGGCGCACGCTTCTACTTCCTCAAGGGCCAGGTAGCACGCTTGGAGCAGGCACTCATGTGGATGGCGCTCGACCTCGCAACCGAGCACGGCTTCACCATGATGACCACCCCCACCCTGGTACGCCCCGAAATCATGAACGGCACCGGCTTCAACGTCAAGCACGACGACGAAATCTACCGCCTCGAACGCGACGACCTGTACCTGGTCGGCACCTCCGAGGTGGCGCTCGCCGGCTACCACACCGACGAAATTCTCGACTTCGAGAAGGGTGCGAAGAAGTACCTGGGCTGGTCCTCCTGCTACCGCCGCGAGGCAGGCTCCGCAGGTAAGGACACCCGCGGCATCATTCGCGTGCACCAGTTCAACAAGGCTGAAATGTTCGTCTACTGCCCCGTCGAGCAGGCAGAAGAGATGCACGAGAAGCTGCTGTCCCTCGAAGAGGAAATGCTGCAGCGCTGCGGCCTCGCATACCGCGTGATTGACACCGCCGCAGGCGACCTGGGCACCTCCGCCGCCCGCAAGTTCGACTGCGAGGCGTGGGTCCCCACCCAGGGCACCTACCGCGAGCTGACCTCCACCTCGAACTGCACCACCTACCAGGCGCGCCGCCTGAACATCCGCGAGCGCACCCCGGACACCGTGGACGAGGCAGGTAACGTGCGTAAGGGCCGCACCCGCTCCGTAGCGACCCTGAACGGTACCCTGGCGACGACTCGCTGGGTGGTTGCCATCCTGGAGACTCACCAGCAGGCTGATGGTTCTGTGCGTATCCCGGAGGCACTGCGCCCGTACATGGGTGGCGCTGAGGTCATCCCGGCAGTAGCTGCTGAGTAAGGGATTGCCCGTCCGCTAAGGCGTATCAAAACCAGCTGAAAAACCCGCTCACCGCGTAAACGGTGGGCGGGTTTTCGCGTATCCCGGTAGTCTAAGAACTATGCCTCTTTACCGTAAACTCCTTGGTGTTTCTGCGGCGGCGGCTCTGACCGCCTCCGTCACTCGTGCCCGCCGTGAAGCGCGCCGACGCGCTATCGAACTGGGCGCGCCCTTCGGCGTTCTGCCGACCCTACCCACCGGTGAGGCGCAGCGCGTGGGCGTGGTGTACAACCCGAGTAAGCCTGGCGTTGCGGCGGCTATCGAGATTCTGGAACGTACTCTCGCGGCGAACGGCCACCCGCAGGCGCTGGTGCGCACCACCCGCGTGGACGAGCCCGGTTCTGAGGCTGCCCGCGAGCTGATCGCTGAGGGTGTTGACCTGCTGATCGCTGCCGGTGGTGACGGTACGGTGCGTGCTGTGGCGGCGGCGCTGGCGCATCATGAGGGGCGCAAGCCGCGCCTGGGTATTCTGCCGATGGGTACCGGTAACCTGCTGGCGCGTAACCTGTATATTCCGGTGAGTGACGTGGCGGCGTGCGTGAATATTGCGCTCAACGGTGCAGGTCAGGCCGTTGATGCGATTGAGATGACGACGACGAGCACCCCCGGCGAAGAAACCGAACACACGTTCTTTGTAATGAGTGGTGCCGGCTTTGATGCGCTCGTCATGAATGATACGAACGAGGATATTAAGGCGAAGTTCGGCTGGGTTGCGTACGTGCAGTCCGGCATGAAGCACATGCTGGGCAGGTCGCACCCGGTGCGTATTAGCGTGGACGGTGGGGAGCCTCGTACTCTGCCGATGCGGTCGGTGCTGATCGCGAATTGTGGCCGCCTGCAGGGTGGTATTCGCCTGGCGGATATGACGGATGTGCACGACGGTAATCTTGAGGTGATTGTGGCATCGCCGCGTGACCTGGTGGAGTGGGGGCTGCTGATGGCGAAGGTTACGCGCCGCACGATTTTGGGTTCGCCGCGCATTGAGCTGCCGGTGATTCGCCACCTGGTGGGGTCTGAGGTGGTGTTGGAGTTCCCGGATGGTGCGCAGCCGGTTGAGGTGGATGGTGACCCGGCACCGTCGGCGTACCGCATTAGCGCGCGCGTGCTGCCTGCCGCCGTAGAGGTGGCGGTCCACCCCGAGGTGCTTTAGCGGGTGTAGTGAGGGTGTTCGGGAGCCTTCCTAGCACCCAAAATACCTATTTGTGACCTGGATTATGAAAGAAATCGCGGATTTTTTCACTATTTCCTGAAAATTGGGAGGATAATGAAAAAAACCGCGATTTTTTACACCATCAAGGAGGGCACACGTGAATACCACCGGCACAAGGTACCGCACCCTCAAAAGCATCTTCCACGAACGCGGCAAAGCCGCCGCACAAACCGAACTGCAGGCACGCCGCAACGGCCACTCCACCTACCTCCTCAACGAATTCACGGTGGGGGAGCACCCCCTGTTCTACCTGGCAGACCGCATCGCGCTCGCATCCTTCGAACGCATCATGCGCCGTGAACGGCACATTGAACAGCTGAGCTCCCAACTGCCCAGCATCGCCATGCAAAGCTACCTACTCGACCTGGCAGTACGCAGCATCGTGGCGTCCGACCGTATCGAAGGCGTGCACACCACACGCCAGCTCATCTCTGAGGCGCTCACCTCCGGCGATAGCGAGGACCCCCGCGCCAAGCGCGCCGTCGAATTTGTGAACCTCCTCAAAGACCTGGGGGCAGGCCGCCCACCCGCCACAGTCGAGCAGGTGCGCAGCCTCTACGACACGCTACTCGAAGGGCACCTCGCGGAAGAAGACCGCCCAGACGGGGCTCTATTCCGCACCAAACCCGTGGTTATTCACGACAACACACGCGAAATTCACCGCGCCCCTGACAGTGAAGCAACCATCATCGCCAACGTGCAGGCGGCACTCAACCATGCCCTCAACCCGAACGTGCCGGCGCTATTCTCCGCAATCGCCGCGCATTTCATGGTGGAATACACGCATCCTTTCTACGACGGCAACGGCCGCCTGGGCAGGTACCTGCTGGTAGCCCACCTGGGGCAGACACTCACCCGGCTGACGACCCTCACCCTGCCGAGCACGCTCAACATTCAGAAGAGCCGCTACTACAAGGCGTTTAGCACGGCGGAAGAACCCCTCAACTACGGTGAGGTGACCGGTTTTCTGCATGTTTTTCTGGGGCTGATCGAGCAGGCTCAGGAGCACCTGGTAGACGAACTGGAGTCACGCGACCGTGCGTGGCGTGGTCTTGGCAAGCGTATCGCTGAGCTGGAGGGCAGCCGCACCTGGACGGGTGGCACTCCCGGGCTGACTTCTAAGAAGCTCGATGATGTTCTGCGGCTACTGTACCTGCTGGGGCAGGTGCAGATTTTCCGTGCGCCGGTTGCGCCCACTTCGAGCGAGTTGCAGGAGGTGCTGGGGGTTACGGCGCCGACTCTGCGCGATAGGCTCAAACTGTTGCAGGGGCTTGGTTTTGTTGAGGGCGTGAAGGCTGGCCGTACGATGCGCTGGTCCCTCACCGAAGCGGGAACCGCCCTGCTGGGCTTGCCCGCCGTTGATGACGACGAAGAATAGACCACGAGCATAAGAAACAGGGGAGGGGCCGCACCGGAATGTATCCCGCCTATAACTGGCAGAATCGTGGAATCCATCTTTGCAGTAGCGGAACGGGCCGGTTGCAGACATAAGTATCGGTATGTGGTAATCCATCTGCTCACGCCACCATTGTGTAAGGCTCCTGTAGCCGCCGTGTGATTCATCCCATGTCTGCTACATTAGGGTCAGGCGACATAATGCTTCCGGGTGCTTCCACCACTCAGAACACCAGAAAGTATTCTGGCTATCTATTTTGCGGTTTAACGAGGCCGTACACCTGAACTCGAATACCGAATGACTGGAAACATAATGGTGATTAATCACAAGCGACGGGGCGAAGCACAGAGCGCTCCTAGCCTGCATCTGAGAGACATGCCCATCGAGCACTTGTATGTGCGCTATCAAAGGATAGCGCGGAACCTGCCGAGACGGATCCGCTGGCTTGCTTTGGTATTCGCGCCAACGAGCACGAGTTTCACCGTCTTCACCGCTGGCCTACTGAATGTTGCAGGGGCTCTGATGATTACGGCAGGTATCGGCCAGGTAACGTCAGGTGAGAGGACCCCAGGCAGTGCTATTTGGTTACTCATCTTCGCTTTCCTGGCTGAAAGCCTAGGGTACTGGGTGAAGGAACGCCAAGAGCTTATTCTCACGATCGCGGTTCGACAGCTCACATACCGCCGTTTCCGGGACATCTTTAGTAGGTCATCCCATCCGCCGGAAGCTCACGGACATGTTCTCACATACCCAGGACAGATCAGCCAGTTTGCCTTCGTTGTTGATTTCGCCGTTTCAACCGTTCAGATTATTGCCTTTCTCGCGGCTTCGCTCGCGCTATATGGTGCAAGCGGCGCCATCGCTGCGTTGCTCATCACTGGATTGGTATTCGTCAGCGTCCGTCTCATCAACTTGGTGGGCCGACTATGGGAACAGTACGTCGCTCTAGAGGGAGAGCGTAGGCAGTGGATCCAGCGTGTAGCAAACGCGTTGCCTCGAGGGCGAAGCATCCCCAGCTGGGGTACCGCCCTGGACAAGGTCGCTAGCATCCGAAACACCGAAGAGCAGCTTCTGCGCAGACGGGTCCCGTTGCAGGTCCTGAATGGATTCCTTGAACGGGGAGCACTAACTGCGGTGCTCGCTGTGGTTGCGGTTCTCGGCGCGTGGCTCTGGCCATCCGCTCATTTCGGTATTGGAATTATTTTGGCAGCCCGCTACCTGTACGCAGCGGTGCAGAACAACATCGTAAACTATCGGGTTATTCGGCTCGCTGTGCCAATGATGCGTGAGCTCGACAAGCTCGAGTCGTCTCCAAATTGCACGGTTAAACAGCAGGACTTGGTGGGGCAGCCTTCAAATTCTAGAGAGGTGCTTGCATCTACGTCTGAGCGCGCTGAAGCATTGCGCACATCCGTGACCACCCCCGATTCTGCTTTCGTACCACGCAACCCGGAAGTGTCCCATTCGGTGTTGTCAGCGTGGCGAGCTTCTGCTTCGCCACATCAGGTATCCCGGTTCACTAGCCTCGCTTTAGGTATGGGGCTCACTGAGGATGTGATCGGGCGGTTCTGGCAAGACGCAACAACCTTGTCGTCAGGAGAGAGACACCGTGCTGCTGTCGCTATCGTTTTGGCAGACAAACCGGACTGGCTAATTTTGGACGATACGTTCGCAGCGCTTGATCCTGTAACACGAGAAGTGGTTGCCGAGAGGATCTTAGAGTGCGTGCCAACGTGCACACTTCTGGCAAGCTCGGAGGAGTACGTACCGAGTGCCTTCACCTCCGGCAATGATGCGAGGGTAGACCCTCTTGAGTTGCAGGCTCATAGCCCCGGGGCAGCTAAGGAGGCAGATGCTGGTTCGACGGATGTGAGCGAGGGACAGGACCTTCCTGACCCTGAGCCGAAGCGTGCCACATTCCGACGATCGGCCCTGTTGTTGTTTGGACCGCATTTGGTGTGGATTACGTGTGGCGCCCTACTCTTGAGCGGATCCGAAGTTGCTTTTGCATTGACGATTGCTCACAGTGATGGGCTGTCTGCTCAGGTTGCTGGAGTGTCAGCTGCTTGCGCACTGGCAGCAATTGTTGGGTCCGTCATGTTCTTTGGCCCGCTCTACTGGGCTCCCATCGCTAGGCTGAGCGATTTGCACGACCGGGTTATACGGAGGCTCGATCGATTCGCTAGTCCTAGAACAAGCGGTGCGGTCATGGGGCGGATGGGTGAAGACTTCTCCGACCTTCAGATGTCGGTGCCTAGCGCCCTGGGTTCGGTATTTATGGTCATTCTACAGACCTTTATGCTCATCGGAGGCGCAGTGGCTGGCGCCCCGCTGTTCATAATCGTTGTGTTGGCGGTAGCACCCCTAGCGATGCTTGCTATGCGTCAGGGTTCAAAGTGGATTCTCCCTGCCTCGACGACGGCTGCCAATCGCCGAGGTGACTTCATCGGGGTGGTTGGTGCCCAGGCTGGCTTACACGCTGCGCCCGTCAGTGCAGGGCTACGTCGGGCTGGAGAAGAAGCCTACGCTCATTCGGAGGCTGCATACGTCAGCAGCTCGATTCAGTTGGCGAACGCCTACGCACTGCGTACGGGACTGATTCAGTCGCTTGTGTTGTCACTGAATGTTTCTGCAGTGGTATTGGCACTGATGGTCGAAGGATCGAACTCAGTGGTTGCTCCCGCGGTCGTAATATATTTTGCAGTAACTCTGTCATCTGGCATCCAATCTACGGTGGAGACGCTGCAACAGGTTGGTGTAGTCAGCTTGACTGCGGAGCGTGTTCGGATGCTTGAAGAGCACCGGGCCGACCGTTCTTATCCGCCCGTGCGGTCTGCTGACCTGGCTCTGCTTGAGAGCGTTCTTGACTCTGGGTGTTCTATGGTTGCCTTGATTGGACCAACTGGCGCGGGGAAGTCCGTCATGCTTGATGCTCTATACCGCCGGTATCCCCAAGGCGAAGTGGTAATCGTACCGGATATCGATCCGTTCGCATCTGAAGCATCGAATTCGAGCGGGCTCATGCTTGCGCGTTCCGTGTTACGTGAAGGCGCTGCCCGGCTTGTGTTGCTTGATGAGACCTTGAAGAGTCTCACTCCGTCAGAGGAGCGCACTGAGCTCGAATCGATGGCGTGCGCTATCGAGGGCAGTGACAAGCAGGTTGTGATTGTCCTTCACTCGCGCTCTAACCTTAATCGTTTCAAAGAAGTGGTGAATTTAGATGCGTGAGCTGACCCAAGTACTACGTTTTTCTCCAAGAACTATCGAGGACGAAACGCGAATCTATAGGGCCAAACCTATAGCCTGGACCGATTCGTCGGTGGCACTTCTGAACGAGTACGGCGCCACACTGTGCACACCCGCCCCTCCTGCACCCGATAATGCCTCTATACCACCCCTCGTAAAAACCCCCGTTAAAAACACAGTTGGGGCCGTCTCGCACGCAGGCTCGAAAAGTGCGAGAATGGAGCAGAAAAGAAAACTACGAAAGAAGATACTTTCATGCTTATTCTCGTTGTGAACGCCGGTTCTTCCTCCCTGAAGTACCAGGTGCGTGACACCTCCCTGCCCGAGGCAGAGCAGATGCTGACCTCCGGCCTCGTCGAAAACATCGGCACCGACGTGCCCAACCACGAAGTCGCATTCGACATCATGTCTGAGAAGCTTGAGCCCGTCCTGGCAGGCCGTGAGCTGCAGGCAGTCGGCCACCGCGTGGTGCAGGGTGCAGAGAAGTTCACCCACCCCGCCCTGCTCACCGAGGAAGTTGTCCAGCAGATCGACGACCTCTCCCCGCTGGCACCGCTGCACAACCCCGCACACGCTCAGGGCATGCGCGCAGCAATGCACAAGTGGCCCTCCCTGCCGCAGGTCGCTATCTTCGACACCGCGTTCCACTCCACCATGCCCGAAGAAGCATGGCGCTACGCAATCCCCTACGACCTGGCTGACAAGTACAGCATCCGCCGCTACGGCTTCCACGGCACCAGCCACGAGTACGTCTCCCACGTTGCAGCTGACATGCTCGGCATTGCACGCGACGAGTTCAACGGCATCGTTGCTCACCTCGGTAACGGCGCGTCCGTGACCGCTGTGAAGGGCGGCAAGTCCGTCGACACCTCCATGGGCTACACCCCGCTGGCTGGCCTGATCATGGGTACCCGCTCCGGCGACATTGACCCCTCGGCACTGACCACCATCCTGATTCGTGAGGGCATCGACGGTGCACGCCTGGACACCATCCTGAACAAGGAGTCCGGCCTGCTCGCACTGGCTGGCTCCAACGACATGCGTAAGGTCGTTGAGGCTGCACAGTCCGGCGACGAGCGTGCACAGCTCGCACTGGACATGACCTCCTACCGCCTGATGAAGTACATTGGCGGCTACAACCTGGTTGTTGGCGGCGCGCAGGCACTGATCTTCACCGCTGGTATCGGTGAGAACTCCGGCGACTTCCGCAAGCTGGTCCTGGACCGCCTCGGCGCACTGGGCATCAAGTACAACGAGGAGGAGAACGCTAAGCGTTCCCCCGAGCCGCGCGTGATTTCCACCGAGGATTCCGCTATCAAGGTGCTGGTCATCCCCACCAACGAGGAGAAGGCTATCGCTGAGGCTACCGAGGAACTCGTCAAGAGCCTCTAAGCCCCACGCACCCCGCCGTATAGGCGGTTGAATATAGGCAGTCCGCTGCAGTTCCCGTTCCGTACGGGTGCTGCAGCGGACTTGTTTTTGAACATCCATTAGAGTAAATGCATATGATTCAACTCACTTTACAATACAACATTACGCCAATATAGCATGTATTACATATGTATCATTCATCACACTGGGAACAAGAATGAAAGTTAGTTGAAAGTGTGGGTTTAGATGCTGCATAAAGTGTAAACTTATTGCTTGCTTGGGAAAGTTGTGCAAGGGGGGGGGTTGAGTGCATTGATTCGCAACATTCCAACATTGATGGCAGTTAAGGTTGAGGGTGAAAAAAGATTGATAATCCTAGATTAATTCTGTTAGGAATTTTTTATCGATCCAAGTTGTTGCACAATATGAAACAATAAATACAAATTTTTGTGATTCCATATAAAGCGTGTTCATATAACGAGTGTTCATCGAAAAGAACTGAAGCGGACTTATAGCCGCAAAAGAATTCTGAGAGCACACTCTGAACTGTACGTTAAACACATACTGCGATAACTTTTATATCTGTATATTTTATGCAGAAATAAAGTGGATCAATGTGCAAAACTCATTCCAATTGAGAGAGACTTGGTAATGGATATTCACTCGACTAAGAGCCACTCCGAACAAAGTGGAAAGCTGATGGGCCGTCGTACCCTGGTCAAGGGTGCAGCATGGGCAACGCCCGTTGTGGCAGCAACCGCCGTAGTGCCCGCCTACGCCGCATCCAAGAACCCTTGCGAATACGGCACCATCGTATCCGTGCCCTGGGGTGAACGTGCCAACCGTCGCCGCTACAAGGGTACCGTGAATGAAGAATACGAATGGGCAGTAATGCCCACCTCCAACTGCAGCCCCCAGCCGCAGACCTACTTCATCGACAACACCACCCCCGAAAATAAGCTTGCTTACCCCTGGGGTCGTTACGAGGGTGTGAGCGACTTCCCGCCGATTTACCCCCCGAACGGCAAGGACACCCCTGACTACACCTCCAAGGACGGCGTTGGTGGCGTTGGTGGCGGCGTTATCATCAACGTTCGTGTTGAGAACGTTGCAGGTGACGTCTCCTATGCACCGACCCCCACCGGTGCGGACCGTTTCGCATTCGGTGAGTCTGACGCAAACCGCAAGAACAACATGTACTACGCCGAAGGCTACAAGGGCAAGGGCGCAAACCCCCCGGTTGTTCGCCTCAACGACAACTACAAGGGCAGCCGCTCTACCTACATCGCTCACGGTAAGTACAACTACCTGCACTTCCCGGATGGTCCCCGTCCTCCCAAGGAAAACAGCCCCCTGTGGACTTACGCATACGGTAAGCACTACACGACTGCTGAAGGCCGCGACGGCTGGTCCTGGGATATTCAGGTGATGGCTAACATTACCCACCCCAATGCTGGTCAAGACGTTGTGTCGTACATGACCTACCTGCGTAAGCACACCTACGGTGACCCCGCGCATCAGTCGGCAAAGGTCATTCCGGTGCAGTACCGCGTTATTGTGACTTCCCCCTGGGGTACTGTCACTTATCTTTCGGCAGCTGTTTAATATCAGCTTGCATTAGGTCTGAATGGAGTAGTGACCCATTCGACCTACTTCAATCTTGGATTGAGATTTATATATTGTGATGTTTATTTGAGTATAAAGTTGATGGATTTTTAGTGTATTAGGGAGTGGTGTCCCTAATAAGTAGACGCTATTCTTCTGTCAGCTTTTGGAGGGGCCGGTTCCGCACCACGTGTGCGGAACCGGCCCCTCTGCATGCATCAATAGGGAGAAAAGCTAAGCATTGTATCTCTTGGCGGGCTATTGCAGGGAAGATGAGAAGTGGTGAGCGTTCCGTGAGAAAAAGCGCATTCACATTCACTAGTAAGTGCCCAAAAACGATAGAGTGGAATCAGATAACACTCGATACGAAGCGGACGAGACATGACTCAACCCCCTGAAAACCACCAGCAGCCCGGCGGACAGTTCAACGCCCAGCCCGGCCAGCAGGCATTCCACGCCCCCGGTGAGCCCCTCCCGCAGGACCTCTCCGCCGGCTGGCTCCCCGAAGACGAGCGCCAGAAGCCGGTCAGCCCCCTGCCCCAGCCGAAGCTCTTCGCCTACCAGTCGATGCTGCCACCGAAGGTGTTGCACGCGCTGCGTCACCCCTCCGAAATTCCGTGGCTGGTCGCCGCCTACGCCGTCACCGCGGTCGGCTACATTGTGCTGTTCATGGCGCTGGCTGACCTGTTCAGCTCGATGATGCGTTACGTCTTCAACTCAACCGGTGAAGGCTCGGTTCGAGTACCTTCCGGCAGCACCTCCGCAAGCCTGGAAGACCTGATTTTCCAGACGGTTGGTCTGCTCATCCTGGGCCCCATTGCCATCTTCATTGTTCGTGCAATCTACTACGCGCAGCAGCGTGTTCGCGGTGTGCGCATCACCCCGACCCAGTTCCCTGAGGCGTACCAGATGCTCGCCGAAGCAGCGGAGGCGGCGGGTCTGCGCCGCGTGCCGGATGCGTACGTCGTCCTCGGTAACGGCACCATGAACGCTTTCGCGGCAGGTCACGGTTTCCGCCGCTACATCTGCCTGTACTCCGACCTGTTCGAGATTGGCGGTAAGTCTCGTGACCCGCAGGCGCTGCGCTTCATCATTGGCCACGAGGTTGGCCACATCGCCGCAGGTCACGTCGGTTATTTCCGTCTGATTTTCACTACTCTGTTCAACCAGATTCCGGTGCTGTCGAGTGCGCTGTCCCGCTCGCAGGAATACACCGCCGACAACTTCGGCTACCGCTTCTGCCCCGAGGGCGCTGAGGGTGCCGTCAAGGTGCTTGCGGCAGGTAAGTACCTGAACAAGCAGGTCAACTTCGATGAGCTTGCCGACCGTGCCGTGACCGACCGCGGTCTTGCCGTCTGGTACGTGAACCTGCTGGCAAGCCACCCCATCCTCACGTGGCGTGCGCACGCGCTGCGTGACCGCACCCAGCCGGGCCGCCTGTTCTGGCGCCCGACGGAGAACCCGGTCAAGGATGCCGCACCGCGCGTTCCTGTGCTGATTCCGGCGTCTGAGCCGGTGCACATGTGGCCTGACCCGATTCAGTCCACCGAGTTCATGCGTGAGCACCAGGACACCTGGGCTGACCACACCCTGGAAACCGTGGACGTGTACTCCAAGCCCGAGAACGCCCCTGAGTTCGACGCGAACTCTACGCTGTTCGCTGGCTGGCTCACCGAGCAGGCTCGTGCCTTCCACGGCCAGCGTTGGGATGCGTACGCTGCCGCCGGTGGCGTGCCGGCACCGGGTGCTCCCGGTGGCCCGCAGATGCCCGCACCGGGTCAGCCCGCACCCAATCAGCCTGCGTACGGTCAGCAGCCCGGCTTCGGTCAGCCTGCCGCAGGTCAGAACGGTGTAGCCCAGAACGGTGCAGGCCAGCCCGCCCCTGAGCAGCCCTCTAATGGCCAGCCTAACGGTCAGTCTTCTAATGGCCAGTCTGCTCCCGAGCAGTACGGTTACGGCCAGTACGGCAACAATTCCTCTGAGGGTGGCTCGTACGGTTACGGCTTCGACGGCGATAAGAAGTAGCCAGTAGCCACCCGGGTGCGCTCTGAACGCCTCATCTGAGCCGCACAGCTCAATAACCTTCACGAACCCGCCGGGGTGCTAACGCACTCCGGCGGGTTCGGCTGTTAACCGCCTCCTGCACACTCCTAAGCTCTCCCTGCGTGACCCCCAGGTGAGAAGGTGCGCCCGCCACGGCATCCGCTGCATGCCGCAGGCATAGAATGGACAGCATGCTTTCATCACTTCGCTCCATCAAGCTCGACCCGCTGCTGACCATGCTCATTAGCGCGGTCATCCTCGCAATTATCGTGCCGGCGCGCGGCGACTTCGCCGACTGGTTCAGCACCGGAACGAAGTTCGCGGTCGCCCTGCTGTTCTACCTGTACGGCGCTCGCCTCTCCACCGCGGAGGCTATTCGCGGTCTGACCCACTGGCGTCTGCACCTGATGATTCTGAGCTGCACGTTCGTGCTGTTCCCGCTGGTCGGTTTGGCGCTTTCACCACTGCGTTTTGTGCTCGGTGATGGGCTGTACATGGGCATTCTGTTCTTGACCTTTGTGCCCTCGACCGTGCAGGCATCGATTGCGTTCACCTCGATTGCGGGCGGTAACGTGGCGGCGGCGATTGTGAGCGCTTCGCTCTCTTCGATTGTGGGTGTGGTGGCGACCCCGCTGCTCGCCATGCTACTGATGAACACGGGCCATATTGAGTTCTCCGGAACGGTCTTCCTGGACATCGCCGTTCAGCTGTTCCTGCCGTTCGTGCTCGGTCAGCTGACGCGCCGCTGGGTGGGGGAGTTCGCTAAGAAGCCGACGACCAAGTGGCTGGATAAGTTCTCGGTCATGATGATTGTGTATTCGGCGTTTTCCGCTTCGGTGGTGCAGGGTGTGTGGACGCGCGTGGCGTGGTGGCAGATCGTGCTGCTGGTCGTGCTCATGGCGATTATTGTGGTGTTCATGCTGTGGCTGACTGACCAGTTGGCTAAGCGTCTGGGCTTCAACCGTGCCGACCGCATTACGATTCAGTTCTGCGGTTCGAAGAAGTCGCTGGCGGCTGGCCTGCCGATGGCGATCATTATTTTTGGTGCGGGCTCGCTGGGTCTGATGATGCTGCCGATCATGATTTTCCATCAGGTTCAGTTGATGATTTGTACCTGGCTCGCGGGCCGCTATGCGCGCCTGGATGTGGTGGGTGCCGCCTCCGCGAAGGAAGTTCAGTAGGGGCTTGAATCCTATCTGCTGGGGTTGCTTGCCGGGTGTCTGTTAGAAGTGTCTGCCGGGGTGCTCGCCAGGGTGCCTAGTGGGCTCTCTGGCGGGTGCTATTGGGGGCCTCTGAGTCTGTGAGATAAGCCTCTGATGAGGGGTTTTAATGGGGGACTTTGGGTCGTATCAATCGGTTTATGAAGTGATTTGGCGCGCACTGCCAAAAATTCCCTGACTAGTGCATTTATGTGCAAAATGTGGTATTTGTACTGGTCAGTTGGGTTTTTGTGGGGTATGTGCACTCTATTGCATAAAAGTGACCGAGGAGACAATCAACACTATCGGGCGTTGAGCGGCGAAAAAGCCCCAAATTTGCCCTAGAATGTTTTGTCGTGGGTTAGACAGATTCGCATCCTGTATGCAAGAATTTATGACTCACATGGGAACGGTTGAGATTCACTCCCTCACACCGCCCACGAGCGTTGATGTAGCGGATTCACTCCCCGCCCGCATCCCACATCGGAAGAGATTCACTCACTCAACCGGAAGGAAGCTCAAAACCACTTATTCACTCAAACACAACTGGATACACTCAGCTTAATGACGCGCTTAGATTCCATCTATGCGCTAATCGCTGTTTGTATCCGCCAAGAAAGAGGACACTCCATGGCTACCATCATGAGCGTGAACGTATGCGATTCCAAGTACAACGCTGACCCCACCGGCGTACGAGATTCCACTAGTGCTATCCAGAAGGCTATCGATGATGTTGCTGCGCAGGGCGGCGGCTCCGTGGAGATTCCCGGCGGCATGTACCGCGTCTCCTACCCCTTCATCGAAATGAAGCACCGCGTCGAGATCTTCGGCCACGGTCAGGCAACCCGAATCGTCGCTTTCACCGACAAGAGCATCCCGTCGTCTAAGAACGGTAGCTACGAATGCACCGGCGTTTTCCACACCGGTAGCTACACCACCCCCATGAGCGGTGGCACCAACCAGAACAAGCCCATGCGTATGGGCGTGCGTGACCTGTTCATCCGCACCAACAAGTACAACCTGCCGCTGGATTCTAAGAGCAACCAGATTTTCCTGGAGAAACACACCCAGCCCGTCGACAATGTTGCAGGCGTCATCTTCCACACCCGCATTGCGGACGCTAACCCCGGTGAGCCGGACGCAGTTCCCACCCTGTCCAACATCGAAATCTGGGACACCGCCATTGGCGTTGCGATCCTGGGCCTGGACGACCAGGGCATGAAGATTGACAAGATCCGCATCCGCCAGACCCTGCGCCAGGGCCTGCTGGTCGGTAAGCCTGTCGGCCACCCGCTGCGCCGCCGTGAGGGTGACACCCCCGGCGCGGCAGATAACAAGTTCTCCATGATTGACGTCTCTGACGCAAACATGAGCTTCGGCACCTACGCGGGTATTGAGATTTACACTTCTCAGTCCAAGTTCGAGGCATCCACCAGCTGGTTCAACAAGCGTAACCAGGGTAAGAACGCCCTGTACGAGGTGAAGACCCGCCACGTGGGTGCAGGCTGGTTCATTCAGGGCACCCGCAACATGTTCATTGGCTGCACCGCCCAGGAGAACGCCGGTCACGGCTGGCTCGTGGAGTGGGGTAACAACCAGTTCATTGGCTGCCTGGGTGAGTCTTCGAGCTTCCAGGACGCTGTTACCGGCGCTGCTCGAGGTGACGAGGCGGCGAACTGGTACATTGGCCGTAACGCACGCGGTAGCCGCTTCGTGGCTCCTCGTTCGCACAACCCTTACAGCTGGGCGAAGGCTTCCCTGTACGGTTTCTACATTGAGAACAACATTCGCGATATGCACATTACGACTGCGTCCGCGAAGGATGACCGTATTGGTGAGAACAACATGATTGGCCGCCGTGTTCACGTGACCGGTGCTATGGGCGATAACGTGCTCATTGAGGTGGACCACATCCGCCACGCGACTTTCGCGCCGAAGCAGCTGGAGAAGCGCGGCAACGGCGTGTTCATGGGCTAACCCTCACGGGTTGAGCTACGCGGGCTGAGGCTCGTGATTACAAAATCTTAAAACGCATACGTCTGAGGGGCGGGGAGTAATCCCCGCCCCTCAGACGTTGAAGTTTTTAGTTCCAAAGATTGCTGGGTAACTTTTTTGGCTATTCCCACTACCGAACGCAGCTTTTCTGGGACGGACAGCCGTTTCAATAAGCAAAGATACAAGTGACACATTGCCTACATACAACGGGGTTCAGATTCCTTGATGTGGTGCTAGTATTTAGCTGATTCACTCAACATGTCGTTCTCACATCACCGATTTCTGGAGAGTAACATGACCCCCCTCCCTCGCCCCCTCAAAGCATTGGGGGTAGCAGGTATTGCCGCATCCTTGATGCTGGCGCCCCTCCCCGCACATGCGGAAGGGAACAACCTCTACCGCAACCCCAGTAAATTTTATACTGGCGCAGTTAGTGACTGTCTCCTGGATAAGCAATACGGACGCGGCCAGATAGCAGATATCTGGGCATATTGTAATGGCTTGATTTCTACAAACGTTTACGAAATTCCCAATAGTTCTGCCAGCAGAATGGACGTTATCGCTGCTTTATACCGTCTAGCAGGATACCCTGAAGTCAAAAACCTACCTGAAGTATCCCCATACGCAGACGTGGAGACCTATGAGCCCACCTACCCTCTTGCTATTTGGGCATCACGTGAGGGAATTACAAATGGTTGGTCTGATGGCAAGTTCCATCCCGATGATCGTGCAACTACCAGCACCGTTATCGCTTTCCTCTACCGTGCTGCCGGTAGCCCACAAAAGCTGTGGTACCGCACATGGGAACATTACAACTACGCAGCTAAAGATATTACCCCCATCGGAAAACCTTTCTGGAAAGAAACTTCCTGGTACACCGTAGCTATCGCTCCGTACCCCAAGGTGCCTGTTAATGAAAACGAACCGGATAATCTCAAGACCGCTAAACCCACCACCATCCTTGACAGGAGGACGGTATATTCAATGATTCGAGATTTTCATACTTCCGGGTACCAGGTTGTCGGAACCCACAAATAAAATACGACGCATACGCTTGAGGGGCGGGGATTATTCCCCGCCCCTCAGTTGTTTAACCCGCACCCAAAACAGCCGAAAAACCGTAGAAAAACGGGGCAGGGGAGCGGGCATCACAGTGCCCGGTCATCGCCTCCACACGCTCAATGCGGTACCCTTGAGCAGAAGGCAGGTCTGCCGGTGCACAGACCCACACACGCCAAAACACCCGCAGAAATGCGCCCAACACACCGCACCACACAAACTCAACACTGCACCCACGCAGCACCGTATTCACCGCATACTGCCGTATTCACTCAATTCACTCACCACGCCGCCTTCAGCACCGAACGCGGTACCCATCGAAAGAATTGAGCCACTCATGCCCGATACGCCCATGAGCATCAACGCCATCAACTACGGCGCAGACCCCACCGGTGCCAAAGACTCCACCGCAGCCATCCAGCGCGCCGTTGACGCTGTCGCCGCACGCGGCGGCGGATCCGTAGAACTACCCCGCGGCATCTACCGCGTCTCCTACCCCTTCATCGATATCAAGCACCGTGTCGAAATCTTCGGCTACGGCTCCTCAACCGTCGTCATCGCGCACTCCGACCGCGCCATCCCCACCACCGCCAACGGCCACACCGAATACACCGGCGTGTTCCACGTCGGCAGCTACACCACCCCCGTCTACGGCAACTACAACGCCAACAAGCCCATGCGTATGGGCGTACGCAACCTGCACATCCGCACTAACGCCGCCAACACCCCCATCAGCAGCTACCCGCTCGATGCGCACACCACCCCGCTGAATAACGTCGCCGGCGTCATCTTCCACACCCACCTGACCGGCGACATGCTCAACGAACCGGACATCGTGCCCGTTATCGCCGGCGTGGAAGTCTGGGACACCGCCATCGGCGTTGCCGTGCTCGGCCTGGATGACCAGGGCATGAAAATTGACGACGTGACCATCCGCCGCACCCTCAACCAGGGCCTGCTGCTCGGCAAACCCGCCGGCCACCCCCGCCGCCCCAACGAAGGCCAGAACTCCGGCGCGGCAGACAACAAGCTGCGCGGTATCGACGTTGCCGAGGCGAATCTCAGCGGCGGCTCCTACGCCGGTATTGAGGTGTACGCGGCGCAGGCTAAGTTCGAGAACTGCTCCAGCAACAGCAACCACCGCACCAGCAACAAGAACGCCCTCTACGAGCCCGCCACCCGCCACGCTGGCGCAGGCTGGATCGTGCAGGGTGAACGCAACATGTTCATCGGCTGCACCGCACGCTCCAACGCGGGCCACGGCTGGCTCGTTGAGTGGGCGCACAACATCTTCATCGGATGCGAAGCGGAAGGCTCCAGCTGGGCTGGCACCGTCAGCGGCGCCGCCCGCGCCGACGAGGCCGCCAACTGGTACATCAGCCGTAACGCGCGCGGTACCCGCATGGTCGCGCCTGTCTCCTACAACCCCCCGGAGAAGCCCGCCTCCCTGTACGGCTTCTACATTGAAAACAAGATTTACGACCTGCGCATCACCGAAGGCACCGCCAAGGACGACCGCATCGGTGAGGGTAATATGCTCGGCCGCCGCGTGTACATTACTGGCGCAATTGGCGCAAACGTGGTCATTGAGGTTGAGGAACTGCGCCACTCCACCTCGCCCGCCGGTCAGCTCACCAAGGAAGCTTATAACGTGATGCGCGGCTAGTAGAGGCTAGTAGACACGCCCGAACCGGTCCAGGACTTTCCTGTGAATCGTGAGGGAGGCGCGTGTGCCCTAGTGGGCGCGTTATACCGCCACATGTCGGCTAAGAATCAGGGCAGCTGCGAATGGAATACATACCATTCGCAGCTGCTTTGTCGTTTAGAACAATGTTTAATTTTTAGTTGATAAAAGTCTCAATTAAATATTGAATAAAATATTAATATGTACTTTAAACTTTCTATGGCGGTGTAAAACAGTCCATTCACTGTGCACCACCATAGCCGTGCGACAGCATGCGCAACACGCACATCATTGGTACACATCAAAACCGCGTATCGCCGCACGTCAGCTCCTATTCATTGCCGCTTCTCACTATTCCTCAACGACCACTACCCTTCCCCTTTTCTTATTCGCTCCATTGGCGACCCCGCGGTCGACCCAAAAATCGGTTCCTTCCGGCCGGTTCCCAACCACAATTACATAAGGACAGCCCATGCTTCCGGTTATCTCCCGAGTCCTCACACCCACCACTCGCGCACGCCGCACCTTCGCTCTCACCCTCGCCCTCGCCCTCGCCCTCGGTGCCCTGCCCGTAGGCACCTCCGCCATCGCCTCCCACCAGGCTGTAGCTCACGCCGCCGAACCTGCCGCAGCCAACGGCCTCATCAAACTTCACCAGCCCAAGGACGACCCCAGCTACGTCGAATGCGTCGCCAACTTCCTCGGCACCATGAGCGCCACCCCCGGCGTGTGGGCGGTCTGCCACGGCTACCTCGACAGCGAAGAATACACCGTCACCCGCCGCCACAGCACCGCAACCGTCACCCGCGGCCAGCTGGTGCGCATGCTCTACCGCATGGCGGGATCGCCGACCGTCAAGAACCTGCCCAAGACCTCCCCCTACAAGGATGTGGCAACCACTAACCCGGACTACCCCGCCTACATCTGGGCGGCGGATGCGGGCATCACCTCCGGCTGGGATGACGGGCTCTTCCACCCGGACGAGTACGCCACCCGCCACACCCTCGCCGCGTTCCTGTATCGTGCCGCAGGTAGCCCCGACGGTGCCGCACGCCTGCGACAGATCCGCCGTCCACTACGTGCCGAAGCCAAGAAGGCTGAGCAGTTCAAGACCGAAAACCGCTGGGCAGCCCGCACGCTCGGCACCTACCCCGAAGTGGACCGCGACGGTGACGGCGCGGCAGACGTGGTGGACCCCGCCAGCCCCCTGTACTTCTCCGATGCCCTGTACATGCTCAAGGCGTACGGCGATAAGGGTCTGAAGGTTGTGGGCACTCCCGCCGTTGACTAGGAAGCCGTTGACTAGGGGTAATACCGACTAGATGCAGTGCTGACTAGCGCATATATTCACCGCCCGCCGGTGCGACCCGAAGGTTGCGCAGGCGGGCGGTGCTCTGTTCCGGGTGCTGTGCTGTTCTGGCAGGTTGCGAGCGCCCGTGCCGCCGCGCAATCGCTTCCGTGCAATGAAAGGTGCATGCTCTGCACCCGCTAAGCTAGAAGGCATGAAGATTGCCACCTGGAACATCAACTCAATCCGCGCCCGTGAGAACCGCGTCGAAGACTGGCTCGACGAACACGACGTTGACGTGCTCGCCCTGCAAGAAACCAAAACCAAGGACGAAACCTTCCCCTTCGACCTCTTCGAATTCATGGGCTACGAGGTTGCGCACTTCGGCCTGAATCAGTGGAATGGCGTGGCAATCGCCTCCCGAGTTGGCCTCGAAGATGTGCAGCGCGGCTTCGATAACCAGCCGCACTTCGGCAAGCCCGGCGAGCCCGAGGTGCTGGAGGCGCGCGCTATCGGTGCGACCTGCGGCGGCGTGCGCGTCTGGAGTCTCTACGTGCCCAACGGCCGCGGCCTGACCGACCCGCATATGGACTACAAGCTCCGCTGGATGGAGGCGCTGCGCCAGAACGTGCACAACGAACTGGTGGCTAACCCGCAATCGCAGCTCGCCCTGGTCGGTGACTGGAACGTCGCCCCCGAAGACGCCGACGTGTGGGATATTGACTACTTCCTGCGCAACGAAATGACCCACGTTTCCGAACCCGAACGCCGCGCTTTCGCCGCCCTACTCGAAGAGGGCATGGTGGACGTAGTGCGCCCGCACACTCCGGGCGAGTACACCTACTGGGACTACCAGGCGGGACGCTTCACCAAGGATGAGGGTATGCGCATTGACTTCCAGCTGTTCTCGCCTGCGCTTGCCGCGCGCGTGGAACGTGCCTGGATCGATAAGGTGGAACGCGCCGGTGAAGGCGCAAGCGACCACACGCCGGTCGTGGTTGAGATTGCCGACTAATCCGAGCGCATAGCTTGCCGTAGAACCGCGTGCAGTAAGGAGGCGGGGGAGGGATCCCTCGCCTCCTTACTGTATCTGCTGGTGCTTCTGCCCTGGGTTTCTGCGCGCCTGCTCCTGGGTTTCTGCCAATATTTCGGGGTTTTCTGTGTGGCTTAGTTGAAAAGTTCGGCTAGCCGAACTATTGTTAAATTCCGCCCGGGACGACAGGCAAAAGCGCATTATGATGCCTGCGCAGACACAACCGTGTCCCTAGCGTCCCGGCGCGGC
Organism: Rothia sp. HMSC073B08; assembly: GCF_001812975.1. NCBI lineage: Bacteria > Bacillati > Actinomycetota > Actinomycetes > Micrococcales > Micrococcaceae > Rothia > Rothia sp. HMSC073B08. Next base: position 67,074 of record NZ_KV811078.1, read on the forward strand.
AAACGCATCAACCACATACTCAAACCCGTGACTTCCAATGAAGGATGCCTCATGAACGCTCTCACCCCCGCAGGCAGCAACGCACGCCGCCTCATCCAGGCGCTCTGCGCCGCCCTCGCACTCACCCTGCTACTCGTGCTCACCGGCTGCGGTAGCACTGCCAGCACCACCGATGGCGCTAAGAGCAGTAGCGGCAAGAAGACCGTGCTCACCACCTTCACCGTGCTCGCAGATATCGCCCGCAACGTGGCGGGCGACGACCTGAACGTCGAATCTCTCACCAAGCCCGGCGCCGAGATCCACGAGTACGAGCCCACCCCCTCCGACCTGAAGAAGGCGCACGCCGCCGACCTGGTGCTCGACAACGGTCTGAACCTCGAATCCTGGTTCGCGAAGTTCGTTGAAGAATCCCACGCTAAGCACGTGACTGTCTCCGAGGGGGTCACGCCCATCTCCATTACCGAGGACGCCTACGCGGGCAAGCCCAACCCCCACGCCTGGATGAGCCCCAGCAACGTGCAAAAGTACGTGGACGTGATGATTCGCGAATTTAGCGCCCTCGACCCGGCCCACGCCGCCGACTACAAGACCCGCGGCGAAGCCTACAAGAAGCAGCTACAGGGCGTGCGTGACGAGCTCGTCAAGGAAATCTCCACCCTGCCCGAGAACCAGCGCGCACTCGTCACCTGCGAAGGCGCCTTCTCCTACCTGGCGGCAGACGCGGGCCTGAAGGAAAAGTACATTTGGGCGGTCAACTCCGAACAGCAGGCGACCCCCTCGCAGATTTCCTCCGCGATCGATTACGTGCGCGAGAACCAGGTGCCCGCTGTGTTCTGCGAATCCACCGTCTCTGACAACCCGATGCGCCAGGTCGCAGACGCCACCGGCGCACGATTCGGCGGCGTGCTCTACGTGGACTCGCTCTCCGAAGCGAACGGCCCCGTGCCCACCTACCTGGACATGATCCGCTACGACGCACGTACCATCGTTGCGGGCCTCAAGGGCAACTCCTAAACCCGGCATAAACCCCGAATAAACCCGGCATAAACCCGGGCCAACCCCGGCATCGAAAACCCTGGGTAAACCCCAAACCCCCGATAGGATAGGAGGGGCGTCGCCTTCTTGGCTCCGCTCCTCCCACGCCGTTAACACTCGCTCACACAGCACCCACTCAGCAACACGCAAGCAAGTACACCCGCCCCACGCATACGGTGACCACCAGAAAGAACACAAGGAATGAGCACTCTTCTCAGCTGCGAAAATGTGCACGTGAACTACGGGCCAGTCCGCGCCCTCACTGGCGCATCCTTCACCCTGGACACCGGGCGTATCTGCGGCCTGATCGGCATGAACGGCTCCGGCAAATCCACCCTTTTCAAAGCCATCATGGGGGTCGTACCCATGCACGCCGGCAGCATCACCCTCGACGGGCAGCCCGTCGGCGGTAACCGTGGCAGCCGCGGCAAGAACGCGCACCATCACCGCGCCGGGCTCGTCAGCTACGTGCCGCAGAGCGAAGAAATCGACTGGACCTTCCCCATCTCCGTGCGCGAGGTGGTCAGCATGGGACGCTACCGCAACCTCGGCATCACCCGCCGCCTGCGTGCCGCAGACCGTGCCGCCGTGGATGAGGCGCTCGCCCGCGTGGAACTGACCGACCTTGCCGACCGTCAGATTGGGGCGCTTTCGGGCGGTCAGCGTAAGCGCGCCTTCGTGGCACGCGCTATCGCTCAGGGCGCCCAGCTGCTGCTGCTGGATGAGCCTTTCGCCGGCGTGGACAAGCGTAGCGAAGCGATGCTCATTCAGGTCATCGAACAGCTGCGTGACGAGGGCGCGACCGTGCTGGTTTCCACGCACGACTTGGCGAGCCTGCGCCAGTTCGCCGACGAGGCGCTACTGCTACGCGGCGATATTCTGATGCACGACACCCCCGAGAAGGTGCTCGCCCCCGAGAACCTGGTGCGTGCCTTCGGCATGGAAGTGGACGCCGGCGCGTCGGTCGCTACCGGTGCCGCTGCCCCCGGCGCGGCTACCTCCGGCACTACTACGAACAGCTCTGCGGAAGGGAAGAACTAAATGGACATCCTCAACTTTCTGGTGGAGCCGCTGACCCTGCCCTTCATGCTCCGCGCATTCGTGGTCACCGTGCTTGCCGCCGCCGTCTGCGCTCTGCTCTCCTGCTGGCTCGTGCTGCTCGGCTGGTCACTTATGGGGGATGCCATTTCGCACGCGGTGCTACCCGGTGTGGTGCTCGCCTATATTTTTGGTGCGCCCTTCGCAGTGGGTGCGGTGGTTGCCGCCCTCGTGGCGGTAACTCTTATCGGCGGGGTGCGGCGCAGCGGCCGCGTGCGCGAGGACGCCGCGATCGGCATCGTGTTCACGACCATGTTTGCGTTCGGTCTGGTGCTGATTTCGGTTACGCCGTCGAATACCGACCTGAACCATATTCTCTTCGGTAACGTGCTGGGCGTGTCCTGGTCGGACGTCTGGCAGGTCGCCATCCTCGCGGTGATTGTTGCCGCCGTGCTGCTGGTCAAGCGCCGCGACTTCGTGCTGTACGCCTTCGACCCGGGCTTTGCGCAGGCGGTGGGGTTGCGTCCGCGTCTGCTCGGCGCGCTGCTGCTCATTATGCTGGCGCTAACCTCCGTGGTGGCACTGCAGATCGTGGGTGTGGTGCTGGTCGTGGCGATGCTCGTCATCCCCGGCTCCACCGCGCGCCTCATCACGGACCGGTTCGTGCCGATGCTCGCGGTGAGCGTGGGAGTCTCCCTGGTGGGCACGCTGACCGGCTTGTACGCCAGCTACTACGCGGACGTATCCCCCGGTGGTGCCGTGGTCGTCACGCAGGGCATACTGTTCGCCCTGGCGTACGTATTCGCCCCGCGCTACGGTCTGCTGGGCAGGATGCGCGCCCGCCGACTCAGCACTGCCGCAACGAAAACTGAGCCCTCAGCTTCCTAAAACTAACTCAATACAGCGCTAGGCGGAGGCCCTTCATGGGACCTCCGCCTAGCGCTATTTTCTGAAATTCTAGGGTGCCGCTACCGCCCTGTATCTAGCGCACCGTGCGGGACACGAACAGGGAGGCGGTCGCCTCCGCACCCAACGGAATAATGGTACCGCCGGGCTTCACCGCACCGGCCGCGTCCGTCTCGTGCAGGTTGCCGGAACCGGCACCGACCACGCTCACGTTCACCGCCTCCGAGAAGGGCGCACCCTCCTCAATGTGTAGGCGCACGCCGGGCACAAAGCCGTGGCCCTGCAGGTAGCGCAGCAGGCGCGGGTCGTCATCGTTAATGCGTTCGAGCACGACTGTTTCGCCGGGTTCGCACTGGCTCAGCGGCACGGTCTGCGGAAAACTAATATGCCCCGAAGAATCCGGGATCGGGTCGCCGTGCGGGTCGCGGGTCGGGTGCCCCAGCAGGGTGTCGATGCGGTCCACCATGAAGTCGGATACCGCGTGCTCCAGAACCTCCGCCTCGTCGTGCACACGGTCCCAGGTGTAGCCGAGGGTCTCCACGAGGAACGTCTCAATGAGGCGGTGGCGGCGGATCATTGCCAGCGCGTAGGAGCGGCCGGTTTCAGTGAGCTCAATAGCGCCGTAGGGCTGATGCTCGATCAGGTCGGCGGCGGCGAGGCGCTTGAGGCCGTCAGATACCGAAGAAATGCGCAGGCCCATGCGTTCTGCCAGGGCGGATGCGGTGGCAGGGGTTTTGGTCCATTCTTCGAGGCTCCAGATTTCCTTGAGGTAGTTCTGGGTGCTGACGGAAAGTTCTGAAAGAGGCATAAAGATAAGTTTACCTTTTCTCTGGTTTTGCCCGTCGAGCTACAGGGTATTCAGCGCGGGCTTAAAAAGCGTCCCGCCCGGATAGTTCACCCCTGGCAGGGGGCGACCATCACGGGCGGGATCAGGTGTTCGGTTCCGCGCCGGCAGGTACAGAAGGCTGGCAGGTACCAGGTACGAAAGGCTGGCAGGCGCGAAAGAATGAGGGATGCGCGGCGGCGGTTAGGTGGCGCGGCGGCGCGAACGGTCAATACGGGTCAGCAGTTCGATGAGCGCACCGCGTGCCGCCTGCTCCTCGTGCCAGAGGGAGCGGACGAGGGTGCGGCTGACTGCCTGGGTGGTGATGCCGAGTGCGGTTGCGGCGGCCTTCTGCTGGCCGCGCACGCCGGGTACAAGCAGGTTTACTACGCGCCATTCGGCGTCGGTGCGGTCGGCACATACGCGGTAGAGCAGGCGTGCGGAGCCTGCGGCGAGGTCGGCGAGGTGGCGGTTGTCAGCGCTGACGCTGATGCAGCGTACGGGTGCGCCTCCTTGTGCTTCTTCGACGGCGAGGCGTGAGAATTCGAGGGCGTCGCCGGTGCAGTCGGTGGTGCTGACGGCACCGAGTGCGCCTGCGAATCGGGGGATGTTGAGCTCGCCGATTCCGATGCCGACCCAGAAGCCGTTATCGCGCGCGGCAATGAGCGCCGCGTGGAGTGCGTCGCTGGCGCGGTCGAAGGCGCCCTGAATTTCGTCAGGGTATGTCTGGGCGAAGGCAACACGCGGGTTGAGCTTTGCGAGTTCGTCCGACAGTGCAGTGAGTGAGTGCTGTGCGGAACGTTGAATAAAGGTTAGAACGAACACCTTCCTATTATGCCGTAAAACCTTCAACAAGCGGCGTAAGGTTCGCCGTAATACCGGCAACATTTAAACCCCTAAAAATGCGCATTGATAAGGGGAATTATCGTGAGAATGCACTGTGTGCAGAAATCCTCGAAAGGACGTAGAACACCCCCGAAAGGAAAATAATTTTCATGCAAGTGCACGTTGAATTATTCGCTTTCGGGGGCGTTGAGTGGAGTTGATAGACGGGGCTACCGCGGAACTACTGTGCGTTCGTTACCTGCGAGATATGGGGCAGCTGACGCAGCGGCTTCTGGAATACCATCACCACCAGCGACAGGAAAATGAACACCGCGTAGAACAGCGCCGTGTACGTAATACCCCAATCAACAATGAGGAAGCCTGCCAGCAGAACAGCCAGCGGGGTCAGCGCCATGTTCGGGATGCCCTGCACCGAGTGCACGCGACCGATCATGTGTTCCGGGGTGGATGCGTTGATGTACGCAATGATGCTCGAATTGAAGGAGGGGAGCACAATGCCCGCCAGCACAATCAGCAGGCACACCGCCCACAGCATCGAATGAACCACCGGCAACAATAGGTAGCAGGCCGACATGATGGCCAGGGAGGTGATACCGAGCGGGCCGAGCGCAAACTTCTCGGTCAGCGGGCCGACCAGGAACGAGCCGAGCAGCACGCCCACGCCGAAGGCGCTCGCAAAGATGCCGATGAAGAGCGGGTGTGCGCCCTCCAGGGTGTAGTAGTAGATGAAGGTGAGCGGAATACCGACCGTTCCAAAGTTTGCAAGCGTTGAAACGAACGCAATGGACACCAGCACCTTGTTCTTCAGGATGTACTCGAAACCGGCTTTTGAGTCCTGCCAGAAGCTGGTTTTCTCCCCTTCCTCCTCTTCCGCGGGCTGCCGACTAGCGCCGTAGCTCTTGGGTGCGACGATGAATGCCAGCAGGTTGATGACCGCGTGAACTGCGGTCATGAGCACGGTCGAGAAGCCGATAATGATGCCGGCGACCGGGCCGCCCAGCAGGTTAGCGGTGGACTCACGCGTCTCGCCCATACCGGAGGCGTACCCCAGGTGTTCCTTGGGGACTACACGGGTGATGATGGACTGCTCGCTCGGGTAGTCGAAGGTGGAAATGATGGCGGCGAGAGAAATCGTGATCACCAAAACGTAAATGTTGGTGACGTTGAAAACGAGGTAGAGAAGAATCGCCACCCAGGACAGTGACTGGCCAATACAGGACAGCGCCAGGCACTTTGAGGGGCCGATTCTGTCGACCCACGTTCCAGATACTGCTCCGGCGCAGGTGGCGAGAACACCCGCGACGAAGAGGGTGATACTCGCGGCCTCGGGGGAGCCGGTCAGCGCCAAAATAATGATGGGCGTGGTGATATAACTCATCGAGTCTGAGAGCTGGTTGGCTCCAATGGCGAAGAGAGTATTTCGAAAATCTCTATTCTTGAGTAGCTCGGTGTTGACACTCATGGGGGACCTCCACGATGGGGTTTATGGTGTCGCGCGGCGTGCAATCCGTCGTGCGTAGTTCATTGTGCGCAATTCGTAGCGCGCAATCGTATGAGTGAATACCCAGACAGTCGGCTGCGCCTGCCTGTATTCGTCTGTTTTTGCCTGTGCCCGCCGGTCATCACGGGGTGGTTGAGGATGCACGGGGCGGCTCATCGGGAGCCCCCGCACAAGAAGTGTGTCGCGCGATACTTTAGATTCTATAAGAGATGTGAATCATATACATGAACGCTAGTTGAAAAACTTTCCTCATTTTGAGTATTGACATTAGGGTTAGTTTGACTATAATTCATTCTTGGTGTTTCCGCCCAACTAAACCTCGGCTGAACCTCAGCTAAACCCGATTCTGGGCACACCAAAGACACCCGCAACCAGGCTCCGCCAGACCCTGTTACAGTCAGACCCGCAACGTAGCTGGCGGGGGAGTGTAGAAGAGCGCAGAATAAGGGCCGCACTGGGGGTGCTACTCCACCAGGCCCGCGAAGCCCGACAGAGCCAGTACCTCCTCGACATCCTGCGGCACCGAACGCGCCACCCACGGCGAATGCACCAACACCGCCTGCCACTGACCGCGCGACACAGCCACATTCAAACGATTCGGCGACAGCACAAACCCGGCACCGCGCCCAGAATCAACCCGCGACGATGCCAACGACACCAACACCACCGCAGCCTCCTGACCTTGGAACTTATCCACCGTGCCCACACGCACGCCAGCACCCGAAGAATCCGCCAAACCAGCAGCAATCAGCGCCTCACGCACACAATCAACCTGCGCGTTATACGCCGCCACCACAATGCAATCCTCCGCCGCCAACGGGCGCGGCTCAGCACCAGCCGCCGGAACCCACTCACGACCCAACAACTCGCGCACGCAATCCACCACCGCCTGCGCCTCCTGCACAGAACGCACCGAACAACCCGCATGCTCCACCGGATACGACACCACACCCGGCGCAACACCCTGCAGGGCGCGACCAGCCGTCGCCGCCGCGCTCGCCAATGCGCCATCATACGACAGCCACGAAACCCGCTCGCACAATGCCGAATCCATGCGCCACGACTCACCCAAGAAATAGCCAAAACGAGGATCCAGCGCCGCCGCCCCATCAGACAACCAGCCCAGCGCCGAAGCATCCACCGGGTACGGGTGCACACCCGTCGACACCTGCGGCAACTGCTGCGGATCGCCCAACAGCAGCACCGAACGCGCCGCACGAGCCGCCGCCACCGTATTCGTCAGAGAGAACTGGCCCGCCTCATCAACCACCAGAACATCCAGCGACTCGGCAGGCACACGACGCTCACTCACGTAATCCCACACCGTGCCGCCAAACAGCAGGCCGCCCGCACCAGAAATCAGCTCCACCAGCTCAGAATCAGACACCTCAGACCACGGGGCGTCCGGAGTCACCGACTTGCCGCGCAGACGCACCGCACGCGAAACATCAAAACCATCGCGGGCACAGCACGCCGCCATGAGGTTCTCAATCACCGCATGCGACTGAGCCACCACGCCCACCTTCGCGCCCTCCGCCACCAGGCACGCAATCACATGCGAGGCGAGGAAGGTCTTACCCGCACCCGGAGGGCCCTGAACCGCCACATAGGAATGGTCGAGAGCGCGAACCGCCGCGTGCACGGCATCCACCGTGGGCAGGTTAGAGCCGGAAAAATCAACCTCACGGGGTAGATTTTCTGCATTTTTGGCGTTAGATGCGCTCCTCTTGAGGCGCGGTGCGCGGCGGAACAGCAAATCCGCGGAGGCGCTCTTCACCCCCGTCAGCGAAGCCGCCGCATCGAGTACGCTCGGCAGGGCGCGGGGCGGGTCAGAGGTCTCGGCGGACTCGCTGGAAGCTTCGGAACCCTCGCCGGGCACGGGGCCATTAAGCACGGGGTCGTTGGGCATGAGCGCACCATCGAAAAGCAGCCCGTGCACATCGGCCTGCAAAGCTGCCTCAATCGTCGCCGTAGACACCGGATCGCCAGGACCAATACCCGAAGGCAGGGCACGGTGCGGCTCATCCTTCACGCGGATGCGCTCCTGCAGAAGCACCTCCAGGAACTCACCGGTCGACTCTTCTGCTACCTCTTCGGAGCCTTCGGATCCGGCACCGAAACCACCCTGCGCCACAGCCAGCACACGCATGCCAAAGAAGCCCGTCGCCGCCAACTCGGCGGGCACACGCTCACCCGGATTCGACGCACGGAAATAATTCACCTGCGACTCCATACGGTCCAGCGCAATCTGCGGGCTCAAACCCGCATCATACGCACAAAAAACCGCACGGTCAGAGGGCGCAATCACCAGGCTCGGGTCAGCATCAATTCGCGCACGCAACAGGCGCACCTGCGCGCCGCGCACACGATACCAGCCGGGGGCGTCTTCAACCTCGGTGGGCTCCTTCATGGCGGCGGCAAGCGCCTCCAGGTCTGCGGGGGTGTTCAGAAGAGCATGCGCATGCTCCACCGAAAGCACCTGCACTCGATCAAGGTACGCGTAATCGCGGCTCGCCACCCACGCCGTCGGGCCGTCCTCCAGGCGGCGAATGTGCTCCCGCCAGAACGGGGCGCGCTCACGGCGGTGGTAGTTCGTCATGGACAGCAGCATCGCCGCCTCAAGCTCGCCGGCACCCCAGCCGTGCTCCGCCGCGTGCTCCTCCAGGGAGGCGAGCTGGGCATCCAGCAGGCACTGCAGGCGGTACTGTTCGCTGTCGTTCTCCATCGCGGCGGGTACCCGGTACATGACCGGAGGCTCCTCAGTCTCGGGGTCTTCGGCAGTGTCTTCAACGGCGTCTTCGGTGACGAGTTCCGGGGCTTCGGTCGCGAGGGCAAGAGATGCCGCCGCGTTCAGGCACGCCGGGCACTCGTCGCAGGTCAGAAAATAGGGGATGCGCTCGGCAAGTTCCGCCGGTTCTACACCCTCGTTCAGCGCCTCGGTGAGCAGCAGGAGGCGCTGCTCCTGCAGGCGAATCAGCGGCAGAATACGCGACGAATCAACCCGATGAGGTTGAGGAACGGGGGAGTGGTGCTCAGAGGGTTCCGATTCGGACCCCGCGCAGTACTCATTTGCGCCGTGCTCCAGATGAAGGTCGAGGCGCCTCACATTCTCGGCATTCTCGGTGCTCGCGGTTGCACTAGCGGTCAGCAGGTGAGCCGCCAGGGCACCGCGCAATAGCGCCCGATGCGCCGCCTCACTCAGATGCGGGGTGCAGACGATTCGGGCGGTATTGCTCTCGGCGGTGCTGTTCTCAGGCGAGTACTCCAGACGGTCGAGCTCCACCGTGTAGGTCAGTCCCGCCGCGGAGGTCGCCACCAGGGGCACCGGGCGCGGTGTGCCGCCCGAGTGCTCACCGCCGACTACTTCACCGCTGACTACTCCACTGCCGACCATGCCACCTTCGGTTAGTACTTGCAGGCACTCGCGGTACACTTCGTGGGCGCGCTCGGACTTCTCGGGGGTCGGGTGGGCAGACTGCTTCTGCGCACGCTCCCGAAGCTCGGTGTAGAGCCGCAACTCGCAGGTGGAGGTGGCGGTCAGATCAGCGAGGGTGAAGGTAAGGTCCATGGTGACTTTTCTGCTGGAGGAGAGAGAAATAGGGCGGGAGTGAAACCCCGCCGTAGGGAGCGGGCGCGAGTCCCGGTTGAGGAGTCTATCGGCACCCCGTGCCCCCTCGCCCCGAGAGGTTGATTTTCAGGTTTCACGTGAAACACTACAGAAAATCAACCTGCACGGGGTGATTCAGGGGGCTTTCGGGGCTATCCGGGCATACACGCTAGGAGGCTGCACCCGCCGCAGCCGCGGTAGAAACTGCCGCCGAAGCGCTCGGCGCTACCGCAGAGGGAGCAACAGAAGCACTCGGCGCGGTCGAACGGTTCGCAATCGCCGCCGCCGCCGCGTCCACGCGTTCCTTCGCGGCGGGCAGTGCATCCGAGCCGCCCAGATCGTTCAGAATAATCACGAAAATCAGGCGGGTGCCGTCGGGTCGGGTTGCCACACCGCACAGCGAAGATACCGTGTACAGGGTGCCGGTCTTCGCCTGTACAAAAGTGCGCGCGTGCACGGCGTTCGCCGCACCAAAACGACCGGACAGAGTGCCGCTCACGCCCGCGACCGGGAACGTGCTCATCAGCTGCTCCGCATGCTCATCAGCATTCAGCAGAGCCACGACCTGCACGAGGGTTCGGGCGGTCACGCGGTCCGTCAGCGACATGCCGCACACGTCTGCCTGCACCAGGTTTTCAATGTTCACGCCGGCATCCACGAGTGCCTGGCGCACGGTCTGCTGTGCCGCCTCGCCGCTACCTTCCTTACCTGCGGCAATGGCGGCGCAACGGCCAAGCACCTCAGCCAGGGCGTTATCGGATTCGAGCATCATGTGCTGTGCCTGCTCCAGCAGGGTTGCCGATTCGACCGCGGCGATTTCGGTTGCTTCCGCGGGGGCGGTGCGGCGCTCTGCGAGGGTGAAGCTCATGCCGGATTCCTTGCCGGCGGTGTTGAGCGCATCCACGAACGCCTGCTGGGCGGCAACCGCCGCATCGTCCGGGCGTACCGGGTTTCTTGCGGTGGACTTGCCCGGCACCGTGTGCGATTCGAGTGCAATCGGGTGAATGGGCGTGATTTGGCCGGACGCCACGTCGGCGTCATCCCAGCCGGGGTTTACGCCGGGGCCGGTGAAGAAGGTGCCGTCAAGGTAGACGGGCAGCGCCGCGGTCGGCTTCTCGCCCTGAAGAAGCGCCTTCACGGTCAGCTCGGCGAGGGTGGTGAGGCCTGCGCGTCCGACAATCTGCTTCGGGTTGGAGGCGCCCGCACCGAGCAGGGTGTCGCCGCCTGCCATGAGGTACAGTCCGGCGGCGTCGCGGGTGACGCGGGTGCGCAGGCGTGCCTGCAGGTTCGCGTAGTGGTTGAGCGCGAACAGGGTCAGCACCTTAAAAGTGGAGGCGGGCACGCGCGCGGTGTCGGCGTTGGTGGCGTACAGGTCGGCGGGTGCGGTGGTTGCCTTGATGCTGGGCAGGTTGCCGTCCATGCCGGTGACGAGCAGACTGTACTGCGGGTAGGTGCCGTCCGCGAAGAGCGCGGTGAGGGCGGCACGTAGCTGTTCCAGTTCCGCTTCGGGTAGTGCGGGTGCGAGGGTCGGGGTGGCGCTGGGGGTTGCGGAGGCGGTCGCCTCGGCGGTGCCGTCGGGGCTGCCGGTTGCGCTGCCGGTGGGGCTTGCGGAACCTTCGGGGCGTTTCTGTTCGGTTGCGGCGGATCCGCAGGCGGTGAGGAGGAGCATGCCGCCGAGGGTGAGCGCGGCGCGGCGGGTGAGGGTGGTGGTCTGGGCGTTGTGCTTGTTGGAAGGCATCTTTTGAGCATAGCGGGCAGATGGGGTGCCTATCGAATTTACGCGCCGGTGCTGGGATGCTCATGCAACGCTCCTGCTGCCCTTCACAAACCCTATCTGGGGCGCCCGGCACGGCGGCCGGGTGTGGCGGCGGGGTGCGCTGGCGGGCGCGGGACTAGGCGGAACGTTAACTGTGGTGTGAGCGTGGTAAATTACGCTGGTTTTGGCGCCGAATACGCGGTTTCGGTGTGGGTGAACGGGTTACAATGGGTGAGTTCAACACCTAACTTTCGCACCTTGCGCGCCAAAGTCGCCGCGAAAGTGACTCTAACTCACGAGAAAGAAGGTTCCGATGGAACTCGACGTCACTATTGAAATTCCCCGCGGCTCCCGCGTGAAGTACGAAGTGGACCACGAGACCGGCCGCCTGCGCCTGGACCGTGTGCTGTTCACCTCCATGCAGTACCCCACCGCTTACGGCTACTTCGAGAACACCCTCGGTGAGGACGGCGACCCGCTGGACGCAATGCTGATCCTGGATGTTGACGTTGTTCCCGGCGTGCTGGTTGAGTCCCGCCCGGTCGCAGTGTTCAACATGACCGATGAGGCTGGCGGCGACGCTAAGGTTCTGTGCGTTCCCACCGACAAGCGTTACGACCACATCAAGTCCCTGGCTGATGTTCCCGAGCAGCTGAAGGCTGAGATTCAGCACTTCTTCGAGCGTTACAAGGACCTGGAGCCCGGCAAGTGGGTTAAGGGCGAGGGCTGGGAAGACCTGGCTGCTGCTGAGAAGATGGTCCAGGAGGCTATCGACCGTTTTGCAGCTGAGGGTCACTAAGCTGCCGCACCGTTAGGTGCACCCGGTTTTGTAGGGGGCGTGTTCCCTGCGTCTGGTTCGTGCGAGTTTTCGTACGTGCTGGAGGCGGTGGGCACGCCCCCTTTTGTTGTGCTCGGAGTTGTTGCCCAGGGCTTTGTAGAGGTCGATTTCAACAAGTACTTTGCGCGGTGGGGCTTGTAATATTTCTGAAAGTTCAGATTTTAAAGATATTTCTAAAGTTCTAGTTACATAAATATTCAAGTTTAAAGTGAGATTTTAATAAACTTCAAGTTTATATTGATATATATTTTTTCACGAGAATGAAATATTTGCTTGTGAATACTCGAAACGGTGAATTTTCAGAGTAGGGTTGAAGGAGTGTGGTGTATAGAGCGTCGACGAAGCGTAAACGCCACACACTATTGTCATCACTCAACTTAATTTAAGGACTATCATGTCTGAACTGTCACGCCGGCATGTGTGCCGGCTTTCGTCATTTGCCCTGGTAAGTTTCTTCGCAGCACCTCAGAGCACGGCATGGGGTATTCAGGGCTCTGTTGGGTCTCCCCAGCAAATAGATGGATGCACTGTTGCCCCGCTTCGTGAAGCATGGGTGCCGACTAATGGTGCAGATAATGTCATTCTGTGGTTTCAGCTTCTTCCCTTTTCGGGCCCTTTTGTAGGGGTGCATGCGCTTCCGTCGGTAGAACTGATGGGGAATCAAGAAGAGTCAGCCTTATATGAGGTAATTCGTCCCCATATTCACCGTGATACAGGGCAGTGGCTGTCTAAAATTCCTTCGGGTCAGCAGATTGTGGTTGAGCTTGAACAGCTGAGTGGATCGCAAGAATACATGGTGCAGATGAGCCGTTGGCAGCCGGGTTCTATGGGATTGACAAGCCATTCTCCTGAGGGGTACCCGGCTGCACCATCACTGACAGTGCGTGAAGACTCGGGTCTGAAGGTGGTTCGTGCGCGTGGTGCCTCAACGGAGAGCACTGAGTATTTTTGTGGTGTCTACCAAGGGGAGATGAAGGGAAACGCATCCCTTGGAGAAGATGACGGTGCGTTTATTCAAGCTCAGCGCTGGGAATGGGGTCTTGAGGTAGATAAAGATATTTCTCAGCCGGAAGAGTTGTTTCAACGAGGGTGCTTTGGCGTGTATTTCCCGGGTCGTAGCGAATACGGCGGATCTACTGTGTCGGCTTCCTATCGGATTAGTGGCTCTTCCGAGTTGAGTGTGGGTGACCG
>NZ_KV811079.1:0-316 GCF_001812975.1 Rothia sp. HMSC073B08
ATGAAAGTCCCCACCCGAAGGCGGGGAAATCCGGAAGTCCAAGAATTGACGTGCAGTCCTGTGTGTCGCCTCAATGAAAGTCCCCACCCGAAGGCGGGGAAATGACCGTTCTCACCCGACAAGGAAGAGAGCCAGGCCGCGCCTCAATGAAAGTCCCCACCCGAAGGCGGGGAAATACCGGGCACCACCTCAGACATGGTTACGCCCCTATGCGCCTCAATGAAAGTCCCCACCCGAAGGCGGGGAAATAGCATGAGGGGTTACCTCTTTTCTTTGTTGTAGTTGAGCCTCAATGAAAGTCCCCACCCGAAGGCGG
>NZ_KV811079.1:416-654 GCF_001812975.1 Rothia sp. HMSC073B08
ATGAAAGTCCCCACCCGAAGGCGGGGAAATGAAAATTCCCACGCCAGAGCACAGAAAAGGGGCGGGCCTCAATGAAAGTCCCCACCCGAAGGCGGGGAAATTTGAGCTTCCACATCGTATAGCTCGTGCATTCGCCGCCTCAATGAAAGTCCCCACCCGAAGGCGGGGAAATTTCAAACGCCACAGTGCAAAGTCGGTGCAGTTCACGCCTCAATGAAAGTCCCCACCCGAAGGCGGG
>NZ_KV811079.1:754-5240 GCF_001812975.1 Rothia sp. HMSC073B08
TGAAAGTCCCCACCCGAAGGCGGGGAAATAGCCACCCGAAACTGACCCGCAATTATGCGGCAGAAACGAGTGCTTTGCGAGAACCTCGCGGCAGGCCTACGCAAAAAGTATACCCAAGCAGCCATTCAGGCATTCAAACACTATTGACAAGCCAAAACATCACGCGAGCGACACGCCAGGATTACGTCACGTGCCAGGTTCTCGCGGAGACAGACAAAGCCTCCAAAGGTCATTATCCCCACCTCTACTACCAGTCCGCAATCGAACTCGTCATTCCTCCGCTCCCCTGCCGCGCGTCGCTAGCGAATGAGCAGCACGCGCCTAAAGAATGAGCGCATCCGATTCGGTCACCTCGCGCGCCCGGCCAATGTAGCTGAAGGTCGGCTCATCAAGACGGGCCAGCAGCCCCAGGTCGCAGAAGAGCACTGAGTCCTCGTCCGGATTGATGAGTTCCTGAACCTCGTCTTTGATGCGTCGCACCTTGGCAGGGGCCGCATCCACAATAAAGACGCTGTACTGAATACGGTCCCCATAACTGAGAATGAGCTTGGCCAGCTTGGCGCGCCGCCGGTCGCTGGGCACGTCATAAGCGATGAGTGTTCGTCGGGCGTCGTCACGCATTATCGTACGGTCACCCCCGTGTACTCGCGGGTGGTTCCGTTAATTACGCCCAGGAGCATGCGGGCTTGCACCTCAATAGCGCGGCGCCACGTCACCGAGTACCCGTAGGTGGGGTGGGTAATCTCCGTGGCCATTCGCTTCTCGAACGCGGCGATGATGGTCTTCCGCCCTTCGGGTGTGAGCCGGTAGCTGCCACCGACCGCGGTGAAGTGCGCCGCTTTGACCTGCTTCCTATTGATAAGAGACACCACCACAGAATCCGCGATGATGGCGCGGAACTCTTCCATGAGGTCAAGCGCGAGCGCCGGCTTATTGCGAGAGCTGCTGTGCAGGAACCCGGCGTGAGGGTCGAGCCCACAGGTGAGGGTCGCTCGGATACATTCTGAACTGAGCATACCGTAGGCATAGTTCAGCAGAATGTTGATGGGGTCGTTGGCGCCTCTCCCCTGCCGCCCGGCCCAGGTCCAGCCGAGTTCGGTGAGCACGTCTTCTTTGAGCATGGTCGCGAAACTACCGAAGTAGAGCGAGGCGGCTTCACCTTCGATGCCGAGCAGCTCCGGGATTGAGGTAGCCTGCGGCGTGTGCTTCTGAATGTCTCGCATGGTGCGGCATACATCTGCGGCGTGGCCGTTGCGGCGCAGCAGGGTCGCTTGGTTTGCAATTTTACTGGCAATCATGGCGGCCGCTATGGGTAGGTGCCCCTGCGCTGAGAGGACATGCTGTTGCACACGGGCCAGCCCATTCGGTCCGGTGCCGGGTTGCGACCAGCCGTAGACTCGGCCGGTGCTGGAGCACCAGATGATGGTGCAGTTGCGCCACATGAGTTCTCGTAGAAGCGCGGAGGAAACGTCGATATTTCCGTGGACAACGAGGCTGTGCACACGTTCGAGGGGTACGCTGCTGATTGTTTCACCGAGGTGTTGCACAATGAGGCGCCCTTGCTGGACGGTCGCTCTTGATCCTTGCGTGGTGAGGTGCGCTACTTGGCTGTCGGGGTTGCTGGCGACGACACGTGTAATGTTTTCTTTTCCGTGGGATTCGTCGGGTAGGCACACGGAGATGTGGGAGCACCAGCTGCAGCGGGGTGAGTCTTCGAGGGGTTGCGGTGCTGTCGGGTTGTCGATGAGTGCGCGGGTGGTGTGTACGTATTCTTCTGCGGTGCGGATGTCTTCATCTGAGATGTCGACGGGCACGGTTTTGTTGTGGTTGGTGAAGTGCACCGCGCATTCGCTGACGGTTTCGCCGGCTTCTTCGAGGCAGATTTTCTGAAGGGCGAGCTGCACCCTGTGGGCGGGTGTGACGGATGCGTTGCGGCGTACGGGTGTTGCTTTGTATTCGATGATGCGGGTAGAACCATCTTCTTGCGGTTCGATAGCATCGCACCGTCCGGTGAGTCCGAGGCGTTTTGATGAGATGGTGACTGCGCGCTGTTGTGTGCCGCGGGATGTTTTGGGGTCGTCGACTCGTTTGTGGGCGGATTGCCCTTCTTGCATTTGTGAGGTGTCGGTCTTTTCGCCATTGGATTCGATCCATGCGCGGCGGGGGCAGTACACGGTGTGCATGACGAGTGAAATAGGAAGTTCGTCGCCTGCACTGTAAGGGGTAGACATCGGTGTCTCCTTGGTGTGAGCGAATATGGTGGGCAGTCAGCTTTGACTGCTTGGTTTTGAGGGTAGCACTGCGGCGGAATGTTTTGGCTTATCAGCGAGTTTATGACGCTATTCCGGCGTGTTGAATTTTCTGCTTGGAGGTGTGGAGGAGGCGGGTAGCAGCTGGCGGGTGGGGTTTGCGGTCGGTGTTTTGGCCTGGTTGCTTCCTGCGCGGCGAAAAGGAAAAGCTCCGTTCCTGGACTGTGATGGGTCCACGAACGGAGCAGGAATAGGTTAGGGAAAGTCCCTACAAAACTGTAGGGAAATCGCTGAGTTGAGAATCTTTCATTATTCGCCTTGACCTCAATGCCTTAATGAATGTCCCTACGAAAAGGTAGGGAAATGAGCGGACGGTTCTCATACACTGCGCCGATATTGAAGCCTCAATGAAAGGGCCCCGCCCAGGGCGGAGAAATGTAACCTGCAGCATCAGCCTGGCGAGCTTCCATAGACCAGCCTCAATGAATGCCCTTCCAAAAAGGAAGGGAAAAGCCAATACACCACGGGGTCACCATAAAGGTGCGCCAGACTCAATGAAAGTCCCTACGAAAAGGCAGGGAAATGCGCGCACCCCACACGTGTACAGGATGCTGGAGTGCCCTCAATGAAAGCCCTTCCCAAAAGGAAGGGAAATGGTCACACAGGCGGGATCATTACGTCCCGCAGTGGCGGCGCCTCAATGAAAGTCTACACCTCAAGGTACTGAACAAGCAGTCCTGCGGTCATCTTGAGGGGATATTGATCTGCCTTATTGAAAGTCCCTACAAAACCGTAGGGAAATTCCTGCACCGCAGGAACACCCTCATGATACTCCTCCATGCCTCAATAAAAGTCCCTCCCCACAGGAGAGAACAGCTCATAATATACACCTGGCTTACTGAGCGTATGAGTCCTCAATGCAAGTCTCCGCTGAAAAGCGGAGAAATTCGCGGGAACTCGCCCGCCGAAAGAAGAAGAGGAGACCTCAATGAAAGCCCCTCCAAATAGGAAGGGAAATCACCGGTGCAGTACATTTGCCACTGAACCTGGTCACGGCCTCAATGAAAGCCCCTCCAAAAAGGAAAGAAAATGATTCCAGGGCGTGAGGGAGTGCCGAGGCTAAGCCCGCCTCGATGAAAGCCCTCCATAAAGGAAGGGAAATTGTTGAAAGCTTCTCCGAGGCGGCGGGTTTCCGTCTCGCCTCAATGAAAGCCCTTCCAAAAAGGAAGGGAAATTCAACACGTCCGTTGATGGCACGTCGCCAATCCCCGCGCCTCGATGAAAGCCCTTCCCAAAAGGAAGGGAAATTATTTCCCGGTTGCTTTCATCTCATGCGCACTGCCGCCTCAATGAAAGCCCCTACGAAAAGTATGGGAAATCGCAAGCGAGCTTCTTTCAGCCCGAGTGTATCACACCCCCTTAATGAAAGCCCTTCCAAATAGGAAAGGAAATCCGACAGGATTTTACGCACCAGTGCTTCGGAACGGCGCCTTAATGAAAGCCCCTCCAAAAAGGAAGAGAAATTCACATGTCCAGCCTCGCCAATGCCCGCGCCACCGCCTCAATGAAAGCCCTTCCCAAAAGAAGGGAAATGCTAGTCGCTGTTGCCTAGCGGTGAGCCAGTCCTGGCCTCAATGAAAGTCCCTCCCAAAAGGAAGGGAAATTTCAAGGAGGGGTTGAACCTTTCGAGCTGCTGACGGCCTCAATGAAAGTCCCTCCCAAAGGTGGGGAAATCTCATAGCCAAATCGCCGGTGATGGTGTTGATATCGACACCTCAATGAAAGGTCCCTACGAAAAAGCAGGGAAATCGTTGTTCGCGTTTATATGCACCATCTGACGGTGTGCCTCAATGAAGGTTCCTCCAAAATTGTAGGGAAATCCGCTACCAGCCCTATGTTCGCGCCGCCGTCGACTGTCCTCAATGAAAGCCCCATCGAAAAGGCAGGGAAATGCGCGCAGGTTGAAGACCGAGGAGCGCGAGTACCGCCTCAATGAAAGCCCTTCCCAGAAGGAAGGGAAATCGCCAAAAATCCAGGCACCAAATACCCAGGTAAGTTGGGCCTCAATGAAAGCCCTTCCCAGAAGGAAGGGAAATAAGGTGGGGGATTTTGTAGCGCAAGGTGGGGGGTTTTGCCTCAATGAAAGCCCTTCCCAGAAGGAAGGGAAATCCGCGGCACCTGTAGGGCACGCGGCTCGTGCGTCTTCGCCTCAATGAAAGCCCTTCCCAGAAGGAAGG
>NZ_KV811079.1:5340-5731 GCF_001812975.1 Rothia sp. HMSC073B08
AATGAAAGCCCTTCCCAGAAGGAAGGGAAATCTGCGTTGGCTCGTGAGGGCATGCTCGGCGAATCTGACCCTCAATGAAAGTCCCTCCGAAAAGGAAGGGAAATCTGATCGTAATAACGACCCGGGCACGCGATATTAAACCCTCAATGAAAGTCCCTCCGAAAAGGAAGGGAAATCTCAACTCGTCGCGAATAAATTTGTTGGGAATGTTCAGCATCCCTCAATGAAAGTCCCTCCGAAAAGGAAGGGAAATGTTGCCTCGGATGTCCAGCTTCCTTACCCCTTTGAATCCCTCAATGAAAGTCCCTCCGAAAAGGAAGGGAAATGATTGCTTGCAGCTTCCCGCCCGAGAACCTGTGGGCCCTCAATGAAAGTCCCTCCGAAAAGGAAG
>NZ_KV811079.1:5831-6070 GCF_001812975.1 Rothia sp. HMSC073B08
ATGAAAGTCCCTCCGAAAAGGAAGGGAAATGAAATACTTCACCGCAGAAACTCGCTCATTCGAGATCCCTCAATGAAAGTCCCTCCGAAAAGGAAGGGAAATGCGAAGACCACTGACCATCAACGCCCTGAACCCTGCCCTCAATGAAAGTCCCTCCGAAAAGGAAGGGAAATGCACGGCGCCAGTTGTTCGCGTCAGATGTGCGGCGGCCCTCAATGAAAGTCCCTCCGAAAAGGAAG
>NZ_KV811080.1:0-27861 GCF_001812975.1 Rothia sp. HMSC073B08
TGCCTCCAACCACACTCAACTCTGAAGAGCCGATAAAACGGAATATTCCCAGACGGCTATATAGCCTGGTGGAATACTCAATAAAGCTAAATCTAGCGGCCGGAACTCGTTGTCGAAGGCTTCACCGAAGAACCTGCAGAACCGCTCGCAGATGCACGAGCCGAAGCACTCGCAGAAGCCTCCGCCGCAGCCGATGCCGACTCCTCCGGGGACAGAGCTGTACCGTCCGCATGAACACCAGCCATCGCCGGAGTCACACCATTAACGAAGCTCAACTTCGCCTGCTTGAACTGGTACTCGGGGGAGCAGGTCAGCTTATACTTCGAATTCGCCAGCTCGCGAATCGACTTCACATAATTCTGAGTCTCCTCATACGGGGGAACACCGCCGTACTTCTCCACAGAACCCGGACCCGCGTTATAACCGGCGAGAACCACATCCTGCAGCTCATCCTCATTGGAAGCGTACTTCGCCAAACGAGTACGCAACTCAGCCAAGTAGCGTGCCTGCGCCGCAATCGCATCGTGCGGGTTCAGAACATTACCGCCATTGCCGAAGCTGTAGTGGCCGCCGCTCCACGCGTCATCAGTGAACTGTGCAATACCCTTAGCGCCCTGGTGGGACTCAACGCCCACACGCCAGTGGCTCTCGGTCTCAATCTGCGCCGCCAGTACGCCGGGGCGGAAACCCGCCACCTTAGAGCCCTCCTCAAAATCGGATCGGAGAGCCGCCGGAGCATACGAAAGCTCCGTCATGCCGCAGTAGTCGTCATAGGTGGCTGCCAGGCCGGCAACACCGCCACCCAGAAGGACCGCAGAGGCAATAATCTGCCAATGCGCAAGAACCCCGGCGAGAAAGCGAAGCGGGAAAGCTTTACGCTGCCGAGGAGAAATTTGTTGATCCGCCGGAACGGAAATGTGGTTGGAGGCGCTCGTAGCGTTACGCTCGGAAGGGGCGCCCGAAGTGCTATCTGCCATTCCTATAGACTAGCGCACCATCGCCGTTTATGGTGAAAAAACTCCCCTCCGTTGAGGTGAAAACCATAGTCAGAGAGTTCTTGGCGCGTCTTTACCGGAGTCAACATCAAGTGCAGGTACAGACTCCGTGCACGTGAAGGATGACCCCACCCGGTACACCTTTGACAGGGAGCACCAGGCGGGGTCAATCCATGATGGGGAGCTTCAGGAGTCCCTAACGGTTCGTCACCACGATCTTGCCGGCGGCACCGCGCTCCATCTCCGAGAAGGAGTGATTCACGAACGTGTACGTGCCAGACTCTAGGAACTGCATCTCCACGAAGCCGCCCTGAGCGGGCGCCAAATCGAGTGCCTGGCTGTGGCCGTCACGGCTACCGAACGCATCTGCGCCGCGGCGCATCAGGTAGCCGCCCTCCTTGTAGACCGTGTCGAACTGCGAACCGACCACGTGGAAGCTCGTGCCGTGGTTCGGGCCCGCAGCCATTACCCAAACACGGATACGCTCGCCCTTCTTCACCTGCAGCGGCTTCGCCTTGTACTGGGTTGCGTGGCCGTTGAACATGGTCAGCGTGGGGGTGCCCGCCGCAATCAGCTCCGGCGAGTTCTCCGCCAGCTTGTTACCGTCGGAGGCGGTCTTGCCGGTGTCGTGCAGGTACGCCTCGCCCTGAACCATCACGTACTCATGATCGACCGGGTCAAGGTCCGCCGGGTCAATGATGACCGCGCCGTACATGCCCTGGGTCATGTGCAGGCTCAGCGGGGCGGTGCCGCAGTGGTACAGCCAGATACCGGCACCCTTCGCCTCAAAACGGTAGACGAGACGCTCACCGGGGGCGATGGTCTTCATCGTGTTATCGGGGGAGACCATGCCCGCGTGGAAGTCCAGCGAGTGGCCCATCGTGCCGTTATTGATGAGTGTAATTTCAAAAATGTCGCCGACCTTGCCGCGCAGAATCGGTGCCATGTTCTGCCCGTTGAACGTCCACATGTGAACGGTCACGCCGGGCGCCACCTCGCGGTCGACTTCCTCAACTTCCAGGGTGACCTTGCGGACGGTCTTGCCGTTCACCTGTGTGGCGGTGTTCGGTGCCGGGATGTTCGGGTCGCGGTACTTGTAGCCGCTGCCGGGCGCTGCGGACATGTCAATCCTGCTGTTCGCAACGGTCATGAGGGTCGGAGTGCTACCCGACGCGGCGTGGTTGTGGGTGCCCGTAGAACCGTGGTTGTGGCCACCCTGCGCCACCTGGTTTGCGGAGGCGCCGGTCGCCTTCACCTTGAACACCATGCCCAGGGAGCGGTGACCCGCCACAGAGCAGTAGCCTTCCTGGTCGGCGGTAATGACACCGGCATCAACGGTTTTCGTTTCGCCGGGGTTGATAACGCCGGTGGTCGCACCGTTGTCGAAGGTCAGGTCGTGGGTCATGCCCTTGTCGTCGTTGGTGACCTCGACGACCAGGCGGTTACCGGCGGGGACCTCCACCTCGGCGGGGGTGAAACGGTAGTTGCTGGTCGCCTTCACCTGCACGGTGGTGGTCTGACCGGTCGCAGCCACAGAGCCCGCCGAGGAGAACGACGGCAGGTTCAACGCGGACGGGTTCACGGCGAAGCCCAGCAGGAACGCCATGGCAACCGCGAGTGCCGCCTGGAAGCTCTGCTTGGCGTGCGGGACGGGTTCGGGGGTGAGCGCCTCCTGGTTGAAGACGGGCTTCTCGCCGCGGGCGCGTGCCGCCATCATTTCCTTGCGGGTGTTCACGGACGCCTTCACGCCGCGCACCATGAGCGGAATGAACGCCATGAGCGCCAACGCACCCACGATAGCGACGGCAATCTTAATGGACTGGCCCACCATGGAGCTGGGCATCATGAAGATGAGCAGCGCCAGGTTCACGGCGGTTACGCGTGCCGCCGCGAAA
The DNA here is from genome assembly GCF_001812975.1 of Rothia sp. HMSC073B08. Classification (NCBI taxonomy): domain Bacteria; kingdom Bacillati; phylum Actinomycetota; class Actinomycetes; order Micrococcales; family Micrococcaceae; genus Rothia; species Rothia sp. HMSC073B08. The sequence goes on from NZ_KV811080.1 coordinate 2,891, forward strand.
CGGCTGAACTCCTTGTTGGAGGCGCGCACCACCGCCGGGCCACCGCCCATACGCTGCGGCAGCAGGTAGCTCATCGCGCCGAGCAGCAGCTGCAGCAGGAAGCCGACCACAAAGATGGGGGTCACGGCGCGCATGTCCAGCTGCGCGAAGGGGACGGTCGCCACCAGGTAGGCGGTCGCTGCTACACCAACAATCAGCCAGAGGAAGCCCATACCCACGCTCATGGGCGGGTACTCATTCGGGCGCTTGGTGCGCAGGGTACGCACCATCACCCAGGCGACAATCAGCAGGGCAACCAGGTAGACGACCAGACCCGCAGCAGCAAGCGGACGCATCCCTAAAATCGCGCCGACAACGGTCAACGCCAAGCCACCGCACATCAGGTACAGGGCGCGCAGGCTGTGGGTGAGCGCCTTATCCACCATCTTGGTACGCAGCATGGTCGGCCAGAACGTCACCAGCGTACCCACCGCGGTAATACCGACGAAGCCGAGCACGTTCACTGCCTCGTGCGCGAGCAGGAACTGCGAATGCAGGGTGCCGGACAGGTTCGGGTAGGCAATCATGCCGCCAAACGCCGCACCGAGGGGCAGCAGCAACGCCGCAACAATGTAGAAGCGAATGGTCACACCGAACCGCGACGGCAGAGCCTGACGCACCTGCTTCAGCAGGTAGATGCCGTGCCAGGCGACCATCGAACCGACAATGAGGGCGCCCACCACCGTGGCGGCGTAGAGGCCGGGCACGCTCAGCTGACCGACCATGCCGATCATGAGCACGAGAATACCGGCGTTCAGAATGAAGATGCGGCGCACCTGGGTTCCGCGGTGCTCGTCAGGAATCTTGATTTTCATGAGCGCTTCGGTGAAGTGCTGCGACCAAATCAGGATCGAGTTCGTAATCAGGCCGAGGGTGACGATGTGCACCATCAGCCAGCCGCTATTCGGGATAAACCTGTGCAGCAGAAGTACGCCGACAAGGGTAAACATCCAGTGGGAGACGGGCTTGGAGGCGCGACGATGCCACGTACCGCGACCGGATGCGCGGCGTGCAATCTCTTCGGGGGTGAGGTTCGCGCCGGGCGCCTCAGCGGGACGCATGCCAATGCTCAGGCCGGAGGAGCCGCCTCCGGAGACGTTCGCGCCTGCGGGCTTGCTGCTAGTGTTCTCGCCTTCGGGTGGGGTGCCGAGATGTTCACTCACGTGATCACTGCTTTCACTGCTGGTTGTTCGTGGACGTCGGTGTGCTGGGCACCATCAGCCCCTGCGTTGGGGCGGGTGCCAATAAGCCCATTATATTGCCCGAGTAGTACCAATTTTGAAGACATTACGTGCATATGAAGGCGGCTTGTAGCGTGATAGTTCTGCTTGCGCACCCGAGGGAACCTGCCCTTGTGAATCTGCCCTTGCGAATCTGCTCTGGGGATTCTTCTCCCCGATGCATCCTTCACAGGTGGGCGCGATAAACTATTAGGATTCCAAAAGTAGATGCCCGCCGACTCTACGCGCGCATCCGCCGGCATTAAGGTAAGGACAAGTAGCTCGTGATAAGGACCGAATCCGCCACCCCCATTTGGGGAAAAATCGCCATTGCGGCACTCATCCTCATGGTGGTGTGCGGTTACCTCTTTGAAATCCTTATTAACCCTTTTGGTGGTTTGGACTTTTCCATCTACCGCATGGGTGCCATGACTATCTTCGATAATGAAGGGTTTACCAAGGATCTATACGCACCGGCATTTGTTGAAATTGGGGTGTTGAAGCTCCCCTTTACCTATCCGCCGTTTGCGGCTCTCGTCTTCCTGCCCTTTGCGTTCCTGCCGCTTGAGGTAGGCAAAGCCATTATGGTGCTGGGAACTACGGCTGCTGCTTGGTGGCTTTCGGCCACTATCTATAACTATGCCCAGACTTCCGGTCGTGCGTTGCCCCTGCAGGGTCGCCTCGGCCGTACCGGAACTATCGCTGCCTTGACCATCGTGGTGATGCTGTGCGGTCCGTGGCGACGTACTTTTGACCTCATGCAGATCAATCCGCTCATTATGGCGCTGATTCTTGCCGATTTTGTGCGCCCGGCGACCCGTGTGCCGCGCGGTGTGCTCGTCGGTATTGCGGGTGGCTTGAAGCTTACTCCGCTGGTCTTCGGCCTGATTCTGCTGGTGCGCCGCGATTGGAAGGGTATCGCAACCCTGGGTGCTACTTTCCTTACCACGATTGCGGTTGGCTTTATTCTTCTGCCGAATGAAGCACCCCAGTTCTGGTTCTCCGCCATTTCTGATCCCTCCCGCGTGGGCGATATTAACTTTGTGGATAATATTTCCATTCAGGGCTGGCTCATGCACTTCGGCCTGAACGGCACAGCCCTCAAGCTCGGCTTCTACGCCTTGGCTGCGCTCAGCGTTGCCCTGGTTGCCGTGCTGCTGTACCAGCTCGAACGCCGTGGTAAGACCCTCGCACAGGTGGCGGTGACCGGCACCCTCATGGTGGCGCTGTCGCCGATTAGCTGGTCGCACCACAACGTCCTCTTGCCGCTGTTGCTGGCAGCTCTCATCCTGGATGCGTTCCCCACCTTTATGGTGCACTTGCCTTCCGCGGCGCGAAAGGTTGCGTGCGTGCTGGCGTGGGTGGCTGGCGTGGGCTTGTACATTTCGCCTCGTATTATTGGCGGCATCACCCAGCTGGACATGAACGGTCTGGAGTTCCTGTGGGCGCCCGGCGTGGCTATTGGTGGTTTTCCCTCCTTCGCCCTGTGGGCTACGGTCATGCTCTGGTCTATTGCCGCGCTGACCGCCCCGGTGCGTGGCGCGCAGGTTGAGCCCGTGCAGTACGGCTCCGTGCGTAGCGATGCGCCGCTGGGCTGGTGGGGTGCCCGCGCCCTGGTCACCGAGCGCACCGAATCTGTACGTACCGATGCTTCTCGGGAAGCAACCGCGTGAGCCGTGAGAAGGAACTAGAAAAGACTCCCGTGAAGAGTACTGAAAAGAAAGCAGAGAAGAACGTAGAGAAGAACACCGAGGCGGTAGCGCCTACGATTCCGTGGGCTTCGGCTTCTGTTGCTGAATCCGCACCGGTTGCGGAACCAGCTGTTGAGAGCGCTGTAGAAAGCACGGAAACTGTCGTTGAGCCCGCCGAACCCTCGGCAACCACCGCGGAAAAAGCGGCGAAGGAAGAAGTCACCAAGGAACCCACCACAGAGCCCGCCAAGCCTGCGCGTCCCTGCTTCTTTGACCGCATCCCCGGCATGCGTAGCGGCGCTCTCTGGGCGCACCTGCTGTTCATCCTGGTTGCCCTCTACGCCTTCGACTACGTGACGCACGCGGCGGCTGACGATATTTACGTGTACCGCCTGGGCGCTGTCTCCCTCGCGGACGGCCCGGACGGCTACCAGCTGTACACCTTCCACACGCGCGGCCTGCCGTTCACCTACCCGCCGTTTGCGGCGCTGCTCTTCTACCCGCTCGCGTTCCTCACCGAGCCGCAGAGCATGCTGCTGATTACCGCCATTATTTGTGCGCTCAGCTACTGGTGCGCGTACCTACTGTACTCCTACGCCCGTAGCCGCTCGTGGCGTCTGCCGTTGCAGAAGCACCTGGGTCACTGGGGCATGGTGTCGCTGATTGCGGCGCTGATTTGGATGTGCGGCCCGTGGCGTTTGACCACGCATTTTGGGCAGATTAACGCCATCATTCTGATGCTGATTCTCGCCGATTTTATGCGCCCGGCAACCCGCGTTCCGCGCGGTGTGCTGCTGGGTATTGCGGCGGGTATTAAGCTGACCCCGCTCGCGTTCGGTCTGCTGCTGCTCATGCGTAAGGACTGGAAGGGCATCGCGACCCTGGGTGCTAGCTTCGCCGCGACCGTGGGTATCGGCTTCCTGGTGATCCGTGAGGAGTCGCTGACGTTCTGGTTCCATGCGGTGCATGACACTTCGCGTGTGGGCTGGTTCAGCTACTTCGATAACGTGTCGATTATGGGTACGCTGACCCACGCGGGCCTGCAGCATCACCTGACGGCTACCGCCCTGTCGGTGGTGCAGGTGGCGTTGACTCTGCTGATTGTGCTGGTCACGGCGGTTCTGTTGGTTCCGCTGATTCGTGCCCGCGCACTCATGGCGCAGCTGGCGCTGACCGCGTTCATGATGCTACAGATTTCGCCGATTAGCTGGTCGCACCACAACACCTGGTACCCGCTGATGCTCGCCGCCGTGGTTATGGAGATCTTCCCGCTCATGTACCAGCGGGTCAGCTCCTTTGTTTTCACACTGGCTGTTGTTTTGGCGACCGCGGCGCTGGTGGGCATGTACATTTCGCCGTTCTGGATTGTGCTGGCGTTCTCCCCGCACTTCAGCTCGGATCAGATTCTGATGGTGCCCGAAGGCTCCCTGGGCCTGATGGCGGGCACCATGCCGTACCAGCTGATGTACCTGTTTATTCTGGTGACGTTCTTTGTGTACCTGGCGAATCGTCAGCTGGTGGAAAATGCGGCACGCGCCGCGGGCGCCGAGCTGGCGGAGGCGAGGTACTCCCGCTAAAGCGGCGGGCGCCTCCAGCAGGTGCACAGGCCTCACCGGGTATAAAAGTATCCCCCGCACCCATCACGGATGCGGGGGATACTTCTATACCCAGCCTGCTGACCTAGTCAGCCAAGCCGCTAGTTAGTGCCGATGCTCCAGGTAACGTTGGAGTCGGTACGAACCTGCAGGTAGCTCTTGTTGCTCTGAACCCACTGAATGCTGCTCTTCACAGGCGACAGGGTCGAGGAGAAGAACGGGTCGTTCTTGGTCGCGTTCAGAACAGTGAAGCCGCGGGTGGTCGGGCCGCTGGTCTGGAACTCCATGGTTGCCTCGGTGCCTTCGTAGGTGAAAGCGTAGAAGTTCATGGTGCTCTGGAACTTCTCACCCTTCTTGTAGTGGGGTGCGGAGTCTGCATCGTAGACGCGGATGGTCCATTCGCCCTTACCGGTCAGCTCCAGCTTGCGGGTGGGGGTGGAGTGGCCGCTCGCGTCAATCCATGCGGTGCCCTTGAGCTCCTTGCCGTCGCGGGTGGAGTCGATAACGCTCACACCCGAGGCGATGTTGCCCTTATCGTCACGGCTGGTGATGAAGGCGTTGACCACACCGTCTGCGGGCTTGAACTCGTAGTAGAGCAGGCCTGCGGACACATCGCCCTTGATCTTCTCAATGTCGATGGTGTCCTTGTTGTCGGCGACGGTCTTCTTGTATTCCTTGAACTCACCCTCGGGCATCTTTGCTTCAGCAGCAGCGATGGGTGCTGCGGAAGAAGCGGAAGTACCTGCTGCCGCGCTCTCAGATGCGGGCGCTGCGGAAGAAGCCTCAGAGGATGCCGCCGCGGAGGATGCCTCAGCGGAAGTAGCCGCCGCGCTCGATGCTGCCGCAGAATCGGAGGTGGGGTTCGAGCCGCCACGCGGAATCAGCATGACAATCGCCAGGATGATAACAATCAGCAGAGCCAACGCACCACCGATAACACCCCAAATCTTGGTGCCGGAGAACAGACCCTTCTTCTCGGAGTCGTCCTCGCCCTGACCTGCGGGCTCGGTGACGTAGGGGTTGCTCAGTGCCACGGTTGCCTGGTCCTGATCGGACACCTGACCTGCGTAGGGCTGCTGAGCGTTGTACGGCTGACCCTGGTAGGGGTTGTTCTGGTACTGGCCGCCCTGCACGTTCTGGCCGTCCTGGAAGCCCTGACCCTGGAAACCCTGGCCCTGGTACTGGCCACCCTGGAAGTTCTGGCCCTGGAAACCATCAGCCTGGTTCGGCTGGAAGCCGTTCGGTGCCTGACCTGCCGGGATGAACGCCGCGTTCTGGCCGCCCTGCGCGTTCTGGCCGGGCTGCATGTTCTGACCGGGCTGTTCCGAGAGGTTCACGGTACGCTCGGACAGGTTGACGGTGCGCTCGGTTTCCGGGGTGTGGAACTCAACGAGCGGGGAGCTCTCGATAGTGTGGGCAGTCTCTTCGGTGGAGGCGGGAGCCTCAGCAACCGATTCAGCAACCGATTCAGCAACCGGTTCAGCTGCCGCCGGTGCCTCGGGGGCAACCTCGGCGACGGGCTCAACAACAACGGGCTCTGCAACAGGTTCGGAAACGACCGGCTCAGAAGCGGCGGGCTCGGAAACAGCGGGCTCTGCAACCGGAGCCTCAACAACGTGCGCCTCAACGGGCTGCTCGGAAGCAACCTGCTCAGGTGCGGGAGCTTCAGCCACAGTCTTTTCAGCCGCAGTCTCTTCAACGGAAGCTTGCGGGGTCAGAACCTGCTCGGGCAGAGCGGTGCCGGTCAGCGGAACCTGAGTCAGGTGACGCATCGGCTTGGGCTCGGAGGACTCCTCAGCGGACTCCTGAACGGACTCAGCCGCGGGTGCCTCTACCTGCTGTGCCTCAACGTGGGGTGCCTCAGCCTGGGGTGCAGCCACCTCCGGAACCTCGACGACCTGCTCACCTTCGAGCTCAGCGGCGAGCTGCTCCAGGTCAACGTCCTCAACGGTCAGCGGTGCTGCAACCTCGGCGGGCTGCTCAGCAACTACGGGCTCAGCAACCTGCTCAGCGGGAGCCGCCTCAGCAGTGGGCTCCTCGGGAATCAGCGGCTCAATAGTAGCCTCTTCAACCTGAATGGGTTCGGGCTCGGGCTCTTCGACCCACAGCTGCCAGCCTTCAGGAACGGGACCCCACGCGGGGTCGGGGCGCCACGTAGGAGTGGGGGCCCATCCAGCAGGAGGAGCGGGCCAGTTGGGCGGCGGATTGAAGACGAGTGCCATAAGAAAGCAGCCTTTCTGGTGCTGAAAAAACACCCCGGAAGAGCGGTCATCAGCGACTATGTATATGAGCGTATTGTCGCTACAAATTATGGCATAGGTTCAGAAAATGAACCCCGTGAATGGTGGGTTTTTAGCCTTATTCACGGCTTTTTCAATGGTTTTGGAACATTCCGTATCAATCAGTACTTGAAGGTTGCCGCATGCCCGGTCACCATCGAGCCCGCGGAGGCTAGGATTAAAGAATGAACACGACACCGCCTCCCGCACCCCCGCAGGTAGCCGCCGGAACCCCCGCTGCTCCTGCGCCTGTTGCAGGTCTTGCCTACCACCGTCTCTCCCACGCCGACCCGAAATCCCGCTGGTTCTCACCCCTGCTGGAAGGTCTGCTCGGCGTCGCCGTATTTATTGGCCTCAACCTGATCATTTCAGTCGCCCTGGCTGTGGCGATTATGGGTTCGGGACTTTCCCTCCAGGATGTAGCTACGAACCGCGCCGTCATTATGGAACACCCGGCGCTGTTCGCGCTGACCTTCCTCTCCCTGATCGCCATTGTGCCTTCGCTCTTTTTGGCGCGCCTGGTCGTGGGCCCGAAGCCCTGGGGTTTGATCCATTCGGTGGCGGGCCGTCTGCGCCGCTCGCTACTGCTTCCGTACCTGGGTTTGAGCTTCGCTGTCTACGGCATCTACTACGCCGTGATGCTGGCGTTGAGCGGTGAGAGCCTGCCCGAATACCGCTATTTTCAACCTCCACAGATTGAATTTTGGGTTTATGTGGCGATGATGCTGCTCCTGGTGCCCGTGCAGTGCTACGCCGAAGAGCTCGCCTACCGCGGCTTCATGATGCAGATGCTGGGCCGCTGGCTCCGCACCCCCTGGCTGCCGATTGTGCTGCCAGCCGTGCTGTTCATGCTCTCCCACGCCTACGACCCCTGGGGTCAGAGCACGATTCTCGCGATGGGTATTTACGCGGGTTTCCTCTGCTGGTACACCGGCGGTCTGGAAGCCTCCATCAGCCTGCACGTGGCAAATAACGTGATTCTGATGCTGCTGTCCATGGTGGCTGGTCTGGATCCGTTCGCCTCCGAAGGCGTGACCCCCGTGGATGCGCTGCAGGGCATCGCTCTGGAAGGCGTGTACGTGGTGCTCGCCTGCCTGATCTTCAACGCACGCGCTCGCCGCGGTGAGGTTTCACGTGAAACACAACCGCTCAAGGTTGATAACTAAAGGCTGCGGCGGGTTGCTCTAGCCCAGCTAGCCCAGCCCGCCCACCCCGCTCCATGCGAGTCTCACCAGGGCTCATACTTCACACCGCGTGGATTATCGGCCCCGGTCACCCCGTCAACACCCAAGAAAAGGTAGGGTTAAACCATGACTGTTGATGCTGTAAAAAATATTGAAGACCTCGCCGCATTCGTGGCGGAGTCGCCGGTCTCTTACCTCGCCGCGCGCACGGTAGCGCGCCGCCTGCAAGCAGCGGGCTTCACCGAGCTTGTAGAGACCGAAGCATGGGACCCGCAGATCGCAACCGGCCGCCACTTCGTCGTCCGTGACGGCGCGATTATCGCCTGGGCTGGCGGCGCGAAGGCGCAGAAGGCAAGCGGCTACCGCGTGCTGGGTGCGCACACTGACTCGCCCTCCCTGAAGGTCAAGCCCTCCTCCTCCATCACCACGAAGGGCTGGCACCAGATTGCCGTGGAGAACTATGGTGGTGCACTGCTGAACTCCTTCCTGGACCGTGAGCTGTGCGTGGCGGGCCGCCTCACCGTCCTTGAGGGCGGGGAGCTGAAGGACCGCCTGGTGCGCACCGGCCCGATTGCGCGCATCCCGCAGCTGGCGCCGCACCTGGACCACAAGCGCAACGAACTGGTGCTGGACAAGCAGTTCAACATGTACCCCGTGTGGGGTGTGGACCCGGCGGAGAATGATGTGCTCGGCTACATGGCGAAGCACGTGATTGACGGCGAGCCGGTCGACCCGCAGAGCATTGTGGGTTACGACCTGCTGTTTGCTGATTCGCAGCCGCCGCGCCGTTTTGGTGCCGATCAGGAGCTGTTCGCTTCCGGTCGCCTGGATAATCTATCCTCGGTGCACGCTGGTTTGACCGCCCTGGAGCGTTACGTTGCCGATAACGCGGATGAGCACGCTACCGAGACTGTGATGCTTGCGGCGTTTGACCATGAGGAGCTTGGTTCGGAGTCGCGTAGTGGTGCGGCGGGCCCGTTCCTGGAGGATATTTTGGTGCGCCTGTCCGCTGCGCGCGGTGAGAGCACAGAGGAGTACCGCCGTTCGGTGGCGGCGTCGTTCTGCCTGTCGGCTGACGCCGGTCACCTGGTGCACCCGAACTATCAGGGTCACCACGACCCGACCGTGCAGCCGCTGCCCGGTGGTGGTCCGTTGCTGAAGATTAACGCGAACCAGCGTTATGCGACGGATTCGGTGGGTGCTGGCGTGTTTGCTGCGGCGTGCGCGAAGGCTGGTGTGCCGTATCAGGAGTTCGTGTCGAATAACAATATGCCGTGTGGTTCGACGATTGGCCCGATTACGGCGACTCGCCTGGGTATGCGCACTGTGGATGTGGGTATTGGTTTGCTGTCGATGCATTCGATGCGCGAGATGTGCCATGTGGACGATATGGCGTACATGACGCGCGCGGTGGAAGGCTTCTTCCGCCTCTAAATTGAATCCCGCTGAGGTATGAACAGCTGGGGAGTGGGCGCCGGGAACGTAGGGTTCCCGGCGCCCTTATTTTTTAAAAATTTTTCGGGGGGGGGGGAGCTGTTTACCTCTTGAATAGGGTCTATGTGTGCTGTAAAGTAACCCACAATACGTTATACACGTGTTGCAGACTACTTGTTTTTGAGAAGTTTTCACCAATGATGGTGCGCCATCAGCTCGTCACCGGCGTAGCGAGCGAACCCCAACATGAAAGGCGGTTCCCATGTTCTTCGATATTTCTCTGATCCCGCTGGCGGTTTTGATCCTTGTGGGTCAACTGAAAAAAGCATCACCAAGGTTGCTAAACAACCCTAGCTATCAAAAGGAGAGGGAGCAGGTGCTAAAGCACCGGCGCATCCTGGATACGCTCGGCGTGGGTTTTGCTCTTGCCCTGATGATTATTCAGTGGGGTAACCCCGCGTTATCGCTTGCCTTTCAGGCGTTCGTTATTTGGTTGATTCCCAGCCAGCTGTATGATCTCTGGCAGAAGTTCAATGTGCCGCGTGGGGTACTCTTCGCGTGTGCTGTAGCCCTGATCGTTATTGAGTTTGGGTTGGCGCTCCTGCCCTAACCTGCACCCTATAACAGTTGTGGCGGTGACCGAATAACGGTCACCGCCACAACTATTTTTAAACAGACTCAGATTAGACGGGGTTCGATTAGACAGGGTTGTCGGGGCTGGGCAGGGTTACCACCTCAGACCAGCGAGTATCCTTAGCGGCCGCACGGTTCGCGTCGCTCTTCTGCTTCACATCGGCTGGCGCCTGCTGCGCCCACGCCTCAAAAGCAACAATGTAGTTCTCGGGGTAGTTTGCCGCGAGCAGCTCCTGTCGGGTCGGGAAGTACTCCTTGCCCTCTCGAATATCGACATAGTTGCTTGCCTTGTAGGGGTCGGCGCTCTGGATGTCAGTGCGCGGGCCGGAGGCTACCTTTCCGCTTGCCACGTTATTGTCATCGATAGCGCGTACCCATGCCGCAGCGTAGGTGTGATCGGCCTTGTTCTTCTCGTACAGTGCCAGGCACTCGGATCCTGCTGATTCAGCTTCGGCGCGGGTGGGGAAGTTCGCCTGGTTGCGCACAACATGCCGCGCGGAGACGTAGGAGGGGAGTGCCGTTCCGCGGTCGGCGCTGATGGCTTCCTGCTGCTTGAGGGTTTCAGCTTTCGCGGTTTCGTCAGGTTCAAGGCAGGGGGCGGTTGCCTTCTTCGCCGCGGAAGAGGAAGCGGACCCGGTGGCGCTTGAAGCTGACGGGGAGGAAGCCACGGTCGTATTCGAGGGTGCCGGAGTGCTGGATGCCGTGCTGGTGGAGCTGCCGCAGGAAGCAAGAAGCATGGGAAGAATCGCCAACGCGGCACTGCGTCGTAGACCGCTGGAACGGAACGAAAGAAAAACAGGGGTGTGGGTCATGAGACCACCTCACAAGAGGGATGGAACGATATATTGCGTCTAAACATACCCGAATATTTGATAGGTGGGCAATGGAAAATACCATCTTAGTTTAAAACCAACACTCTAGACATAAGGTGTGCTACCCAGTAGTCTTAAGGTTCTGACCTGCTTAAACATGAGGTAGACGGGGTAAGAGTGCGGAGATTTTGCAGGTTACCTACTTGTCCCAGGATTGACTTTAGGGCTTAGTGGATAAGAAAAACAACATTGAGGCTATGCGTTCGGTGTTGCGCTACTAGCGTTTTATGCTGCTGAAAGGAAATGGCATCATGAATTCTACTTATAAGATGTTTGCCGTAAATGAGAAAATAATTTTGTATATCTTATTTCTCATTATATTGCAATTTTTTTATATTTTCCCAACTGCCCTGTATACAGATTTCGATAGATTTGTCTCGCCATGTGTTGGGTGGCAAAGCTATTTCTACTTGCCCTTCTTTGTGGTGGGAGTTGTATTAGCTAGCTTGTGGCAGATTTTTAGTATATGGCTGGGTGTCAAGCTTCGCATAGGCATTTTTTGGATTGCGTCGCTATATTTAGTTTTTAAAATATATGGGACTTATGAAATTGTAAAAAGCTATATCGTCAGTCCATGTAAAGTCCCTACAGAATATATGCATGGAATATTGTGGCCATATGATCTACAGGCATTCATTCTCTTGGGTCCCGATATTGTCTCATGCATTATTTTTATAGCAGTTTTTATTGCATGTTCTAAGCGTAGCTACTGGATACCAACCCTCGCATCTATAGCCGCATTTGTTGCGCAGTGCGTCATCTCGCTACTGCTCTGGGAATACGTTAGGGGACTCATTTATTTTCTCCTCTAGTGGCTTCTAGCCGTTGAGGCGCAGGCTCTTACGGAGTTCGAGGTCGCATAAAAGGCGCTCCAACCGTGCCCCTCCGGGCATGTTGGCTTCCGCTGATTATCGGGCAAATAACAATATCTGATGCTGGTGTCTTTGTGCCGTATTTGCTTCAAGAGCCCGGTTGCTTCCGTGTTTGCACAAGTCAAGACGCTGAACAAGCTTGTCCGTCGATTTTCTTTCGAGCTGTTGGATTTTAAAAAATAAACATAATTTTCTCTTGACCACGTATCAAAACCGCCCGTATAGTGAGGGTCAATTCGGTATGTTCCAGCCCACAATGAGGTGACATTATGGCCCTGAATTCTAGGACCCCCAACCCCCGCTATAACGCACTGCGATACGGCGCCGCTCTCTTAACCCTGCCCCTGTTCCTTGCCGCCTGCGGCGGTGCGAACACCGCGGCAAGTAGCACCTCCTCACCCTCCACGGCGAGCGCCTCAGCAACGGCAAGCACCACGCCGCCCATCAGCTGCTCCTCATACTCCGCCGAAGCTCTCGCATCAGCAGAAGCCACCAAGCCCGTCCCGCGCACCGATGAACAATACCCCGCGTACATCCAGTACCGGAACATCCTCGCAGACGGCGCCCACATCATTGAGCCCAGTGAAATCGACAGCAAGTGCCACGCCGCACTCAAAGCAGGGCGGAGCACCTTCCCCGAATACGTTCAAAACATCGATGCCTATAACGCCCACCCCAGCGTCGGACTCACCGACCCCTTCGCCGGTAGCGAGTACCGAGACATCAAGAACCGCAACGAATTCATTCCCCACCGCGCAGACCTGGAAGAAGCCGCCTACCCCGAGATGATTATTCGTCTCTACGAAAAGTGGTACGAGGCAGCCCCCGCAGACATCAAGACGCTCAGCGACGGCAACCGTGCACGATTCCTCGCCACAAGCGCCTACCAGCAGTGGAAGGCCCAGCCCCAAACCCCCAGCAGCTCCCGCCCATAAGTCCACTCACGCATAAACCCGCGCAAAAACAGTTGTGGCGGTGACCGAACAACGGTCATCGCCACAACTCTTTAAACGGTCATTACCGGGCTTATTTTTTTGGGGGAGGGGCTACTTGCCCTTCACCTCGCGTGCCAGAGCCAGTAGCTCCTCATGCACCGTCGTATCGCCCGTAACCTCCGGGTGGAAAGAAATACCAATCAGGTTGCCCGAACGCACACCCACAATCTTCCCCTCATGACGAGCCGTCACCTGCACACCCTCACCAGTGCCAGTCACAATCGGCGCACGAATAAACGCCGTATCAATAACCACCTCATCACCGGCAGGGGTCAGCCACGGCAGGCGCACCTCCGCAGAATCAACCTGCGAACCAAACGCGTTACGACCCACCGAAACATCCAAAACACCCAGCGACTGCTGACCCGGCGCCGGATCATCAATACGCTCCGACAACATAATCAGGCCAGCACAGGTACCCAGAGTCGGCAGACCCGAAGAAATCGCCTCAATCAGCGGCTCACGCACACCAAAAATACGGGTCAAACGGTCAATCGTCGACGACTCACCACCCGGCAAAACCAGCGCATCCAGACCCTCAAGCTGCTCACCAGTACGCACCCAACGCACCTGCGCACCCAGAGACTCCAGCATCTCCGCATGCTCACTCACGCCGCCCTGCAACGCCAAAACACCAACCGTAAAACCCTCACCCGGCAAAACACCGGTAGGCTGAACCTTCTCAACCATCACCGCTCCCTTCACAAAACAACAAACACAACAAACACAAGGAGGGTGGGACCCGCCTCAGCGAACCCCACCCCCTCATCAAACACTCACCCCGAATACGGGGTGCGCGCACGAATTACCAGCCGCGCTCCGCCAGGCGGTGCGGTGCCGGGATGTCAGCAACGTTAATGCCGACCATAGCCTCACCCAGGCCGCGAGAAGCCTCAGCAACCTTCTCCGGGTCGTTGTAGAAAGCAGTAGCCTTCACGATAGCCTTCGCGCGAGCAACCGGGTCGCCCGACTTGAAAATACCGGAACCAACGAACACGCCGTCAGCACCCAGCTGCATCATCATTGCAGCGTCAGCGGGGGTAGCCACGCCACCAGCGGTGAACATCACCACGGGCAGCTTACCGGTCTGAGCAACCTCACGAACCAGCTCGTACGGTGCAGCCAGTTCCTTAGCCTTCACGTACAGCTCGTCGGGCATGGTGTTGTACAGGCCCTGCAGCTCAGCAATCTGACGCTTAATGGTGCGGATGTGCTTAGTCGCCTCAGAGACGTCACCGGTGCCAGCCTCGCCCTTCGAACGGATCATAGCGGCACCCTCGGTGATACGGCGCAGAGCCTCACCCAGGTTGGTAGCACCGCACACGAAAGGCACCTTGAACTGGTGCTTATCAATGTGGTTCACGTAGTCAGCGGGAGAAAGAACCTCAGACTCGTCAATGTAGTCGACCTTCAGGGTCTCCAGAATCTGAGCCTCAACGAAGTGGCCGATGCGTGCCTTCGCCATGACCGGAATCGAAACAGCATCAATGATGCCCTCAATCATGTCCGGGTCAGACATACGAGCCACGCCGCCCTGCGCACGAATATCCGCGGGAACGCGCTCGAGAGCCATGACGGCAACAGCGCCAGCATCTTCAGCGATCTTAGCCTGTTCGGGGGTGACGACGTCCATGATGACGCCGCCCTTGAGCATGTCGGCCAGGCCGCGCTTAACAAGCGGGCTGCCGGTTACGGTGTTGTTATCAGTCATGACCTTATCTTCTCACGTTCTGAGTGTTCGCGCGCACTCACGGGGGCGGATTTTCTGTTCTCTGACACAGTACGACCCCAAGTTCACGTCAGAATGACACAAAACGTCATGAAAAGCGGTTAGAGTAGGGCGGTTCATGGGCTGAGCAGGCCCGGCTGAGCAGACCCGCCGGATGCACGCAGGTCGCCTCCCATAAACTCACATCCCGAGCGGCCATAAGGCAAGGTTTTGCTCAGGGTAAACATCCACCCACCCGCACTGAACAACGGTAAAATACAGAAGCTACGCCCGCACTCGTCCCCACGCGGAAGCCTCACGGCCCAGGGAACGAGCAAAACATTTTGGGCACCCTGGCACCCGCACACTCGCGGACATCAGCCGTCTATCAGACGCACACCATGAACCAGCCGCCACATCCAAAAGGAACACACCAAATTGCTTGAAGTCATCATTGCCCTATCGCTGGCAATTCTTCTGGGTAATATCCTCGCCCATAAAATACGGATAACCCCCGCCATTCTGCTCATTTTCCTGGGGCTTGTGCTGGCGCTCATCCCCGTTCACGCCATGCACGAGGTGCGCGAGGTCGGGCTGCCACCGCACGTGATTCTCGAAATCTTCCTGCCCATCATGCTCTTCTGGGAGACCCGAAACACCTCCTGGCGTGAGGCGCGCGCTCGTCTGCGCGGCATTCTGCTCTCGGGCACGGTGCTCGTAATTTTCACGGCGTTCGTTATCGCCTGGGTGCTTCACACATTTATGGGCGTCTTCATCTGGCCTGTGGCGCTGATTATCGGTGTGGCGCTCGCCCCCACCGATGCTGTGGCCGTGGCAACGCTCAACGGCAAACTCCCCAAATCTTCCATCACCACCCTTAAAGCGGAAGCACTCATTAACGACGGCACCACCCTAGTTCTTTTCGCACTCGCCCTGCAGCTTGCGGGTGGTCATGAACTTACCCTGGGGACTGCATCCGGAATGTTCTTCTTCTCGTTCCTGATTGGAACTCTCGTTGGCCTGGCCGTCGGATGGGGTGTAGATAAGCTGCGTGCGCACATCGGCAACCCCATGAACTTCAGCGTGTTCATGTTTACCGTGCCGTTTATTGCTTTCTTCCTGGCTGAAGAGATCGAGCCTTTTGAGGGCATGAAAGGTTCCGGAGTGGTGGCTGTGGTGGTCGCCGCTTTCTACCTGACCTATCGCGGACCGGATACCATCAAACCCCAAAACCGTTTCTACGGTCTGCCCATCTGGTCGTTTGTCTCCTATGTCATGAACGGTGCGCTCTTCGTGCTCGTGGGTGTTCAGCTGCCCAGCGCCACAGCGCCTGTGGATGATGTTCTTCGTGAATACAACTATGCGTGGGCTTTGACGTTCGCCGTGATTGTGGTGGCATGGCTTGTTTCCATTGCGGCGCGTTTTATTTTCCTGCACGTCTCGATCGGTATTATTCGTGCCCTTGACCGTTCAGAAAAGCAGAAGCAGCTGCGCACAACTTTCCGTGGCCGTGTAGTGAGTACCTTTGCGGGACTGCGCGGCGGTGTTTCCCTCGCGGTGGCTCTCTCCGTGCCGACTGATGTTCCCGCGCGTGACTTTATTATCTTTGTTGTTGCGGGCGTGGTTCTGCTGTCGATGGTGGTTCAGGGGATGCTCCTGCCGCTCGTTATTAGGTGGGCGAAAATTCCGGTTGATACCACCGAAGAAGATGAGATTAATGAAGCAATCCGCACGATCATTGCCGAGTCCTTCGACTCTGTGGCTGAGATCGGCCAGGAAATTGGTGCACCACAGTGGATTATCGACCGCATTGCCGACGAACAGATGTACAACGCGAGTATACACCGCAACCTGCACGCCGTTCGTAAAGACGGTGCGAATGCGCCGGAAGAAGCCCGCCGCATTATTGAAGCGGGCGACCTTGAGAAAGAGCTGCGCCTGCGGCATTTGGAGAAGCAACGCAGCGTGCTCAAGCGCCTGCGTAATGAGCGCATAATCGACACGAATGTGCTCCACGCGATTCAGGAAATCCTGGATATTGAGGAGGTTCGCGTGCTTGGTCCGGTTGAACTCGAATAGCTCACACTCCTACATGCGATACGTATGAGGCGAGGCGCCCCACCCCTAAACGGGGAGGGGCGCCTCGTTACTTTTTTGTCTAAACCCCTAGCCCAACCACTACGTGGAAACGGTACAATACACTAGCCCGTTTTTTGTGCGGACCACGCTTCTTACCGCGCACCGGACACAACACAGACTAGAACCACAGGAACCTATGACGTCCCACCAGACTGAAAACAACGCACCCAAAAATAGCGCACCCAACAACAATGCACCCGCCGCAGGACACGGCGGACACGGCCCGCACGGCGCAAGCGAAGACCCGCAGAACATCTACCTGCTCAAAGACGCCCCCATCCTCAAGGCGCTCCTCTCCCTCGGCGTGCCCATGGCACTCGGCCTCGCCATCACCAGCATCTACAACGTGGTGAACTCCTACTTCGTCGGCCACTACGGCGGCACCGAAGACCTCGCCGCCACCAGCTACGGCGTGCCCGTCTTCGGCGTCATCATGGCGATCGCAGGACTGTTCGGCCTGGGCTCCTCAACCCTCGCCTCCCGCAAGCTCGGTGAAGGCCAGCCCGCCCACGAAATTCACCGCGTCACCTCCTTCGCCCTCTACTCGGCGCTCGGTGCCGGTATCGTCGCGGCGGCTATCGGCTTCATCCTCGCCGACCCGATCACCAGCATCATGGGTGCATCCGGCGGCTCCTACGAACCGACCCGCATCTACGTGCACCTCATGTTCCTCGGCGCGCCCCTCGCTATCGGCATGTTCACCCTCGAACAGCTCGTCCGATCCGAAGGCTACGCCAAGCAGTCCATGTACGGCATCATCGTCGGCACCGTCGTCACCTGCATCTTCGACGTGCTGTTCATCGCCATCATGGGCATGGGCGTCGCCGGTGCCGGTTGGGCGATGCTGCTGGCGAACGGCGCATCCATGCTGTACTACCTGCTGTTCCTGATGCGTCAGAGCGAGAACTTCTCCGCGAACATCCGCGACTTCTCCCTCGACCCCGCTATCATCAAGCCCGTGGTCGCGGTCGGTGCTGCTGAGCTCATTCAGAGCCTCAACCTGATCTTCGCCGCCCTGCTGCTGAACAACCTCGCCGCCTCCTACGGTGACGACACCGTCGCGGCGTTCGGCCTGGCAATGCGCCTGAACATGGTGCCCGAAATGCTGTGCATGGGCCTGTGTATGGGCGGTATCCCGCTGTACGCCTACGCGTACGGTGCCCGCAACGGCGCCCGCGTGAAGGAGGCGCTGCGCACCGCAACGATCCTGTCCGTGGCGACCTCCGCGATCATCACCATTCCGGTGCTGATTTTCCGCCGTGAACTGCTCGCCGTGGTTGGCGATGCAAGCCTCATCGACACCGGCGAGGAGATTATGGTTGCGCTGATGCTCGCCGCCGTGTTCAACGCGGTCAGCATCGTGTTTGTGTCTTGGTTCCAGGCGGCCGGTAAGGGCGGCCCGGCAATGCTGATGACCCTCGGTATTGCTCTGCTGTTCTTCCCCGCCGTGTACTTCGGCAACATGTGGTTCGGCTTTAAGGGTCTGACCTGGGCGTTCCCCTTCACCCAGGTGCTCGCCTGCGCGTTGGGCCTGGTGCTGTTCCTCGCCACGGGTGGCGCGAAGGTACCGCCCGCTGAAGCTGAGGTTGAGGCTGAAGGTTCTGAGGATTCGGACGTTCAGGCTGCCCAGGTTTCTGGCGCACAGCCCGAACAGAAGGCATAGTCCTCGGTCTGCAAAAGCATAGTAAAAGCCCCGGACTCCCACCATGGGAGCCGGAGCTTTTACGTTGGTTTCTATGCTAGTGGAGGCGCTAGTTCTTCCGCCTAGTTCTTCCACCAGGAATCAAAAATCGTCACCGGGGTAGTGCGCTTATGGCGGCTACGCAGGTAAATCTGCTCCAGCTTCGCAGCTGCCGCCTCGTCGATTTCCTTACCCTCCAGGTAGTCATCAATCTGCGGGTAGGTCAGACCCAGCTCATCCTCATCGGTGCGGCCGGGTACGCCGTCCAGCAGGTCAGCCGTCGGCGGCTTAGCCCACAGACGCTCAGACGCACCCAAAACACGCAGCAGCAACTGGTTCTGGCGCTTATTCAGGCCGTACAGCGGCAGCAGATCCGCGCCGCCGTCACCGAACTTCGTGAAGAAACCCGTAATGGACTCCGCCGCATGGTCGGTACCCACCACCAGGTAGCCGGGGCCGCCAGCAACCGCGTACTGGGCGATCATGCGGGCGCGCGCCTTCACATTACCCTTGTTGAAGTCGCTGATCTGCTCGCCGGTCGCCTCAGTGTAGGCGCTGTCGAAACCGTCCACGGCTTCGGCAATGTTGAAGGTCAGGGAGCGGGTGGGCTGGATGAAACGCAGCGCCTCCTGCGCGTCCTCTTCGTCGTGCTGCACACGGTAGGGCAGGCGCACCGCCACAAACTCGGTGGTGCGGCCGCGCTCGTTGAGGCGGTCCACCGCCAGCTGGCAGAGGCGGCCCGCCAGGGTGGAGTCGATGCCGCCGCTGATGCCCAGTACCAGGCCGCGGCTTCCGGTGGCTTCCAGGTAGTCGCAGATGAACTGGATGCGGCGCTCCACTTCTTCGCGTGCCTGCTCTTCGGTCATGTTGGGCTTGACGCCCATTTCACGGATGATCTGTGCCTGTAATTCACGCATGACTTAAGTGTACGCTCCACCTTATAGCCTGTGCGGTGAACCGCCGAGGGAAGCAAGGTAGTGTTCCACACGGTGCGTTCAGCGCGGCGTACGCGGCGGGTTCAGTATCGTTTCAGCCCTGAAAATACACAGCATACTCACCGGTAAAAACCCTGTGCGACAACCCGTGCGGCTGTTAGCATGAACATACGGTTCAAATACCGTTCAAAATAGCCGGTGATGAGGGAAAACGCCCCCACACCTGCTACGCCACAGAACACGTCAACCAAGGACGGTGAAGACAGCACCATGGCAAAAACAAAAACTGAACTCTACGACGAGCTCGTAGACATCGAAACCAGCCTCGAAAACCACCCGCTCACCTCGGGGAAAATAGCGGAGGCGAACATCATCATCGAGCAGATGAAGGAGCAGGGCGCCACCCCGGAAGAAATCAATGAGGCACTCACCCGGCAGGGGCTGCCCTCCCTTGTGGAGATTGGTAAGAGTACCTTGCTTCAGTCTTTTAGCCTCTGGAAGCTCAATCACCGCAAGTTAAAGGTGGAAGCCGCCATTGAGAAAATCAACCGTAAAGAAGCCCGCCAGCGCTAACTAGCCCGCCTCGGGCAGGGTGGGGCAAGCAAATACCCCCGGCAAATGCGTGCAGCATCCGCCGGGGGTATTTCTTTTTCAAAGGAATATCAGTGGCTTAGATTTTCAAAGACACTCTCATAGCGGTCAATGAAGTCAGCCGCCGCGTTCAGAAGCTCCTCTTGATCGAGGACATCCTGGGCAGCTGGCAGCGTCTCATCCTCGCCGTTCTGAACCTGTAATTCACGCATAACTTAAGTCTACGCCGCAGACATAACAGCCCACAGAAAAGGCTGTGCCGGGGCAGAAAACTCCACCCCAACACGGCCCTCACATCCGTATCTGACTAGCGGTTATTCAGCACACGCACGTTATAGCGGTGCAAGAACGCCGCCATCGCGCCACGCTCAATCGGCTGAACCGGACGGAACGAACCATCAGCCCAACCCGTCGTAATACGCTGCTCAGCCAGCCACGAAATTTCACGATAGAACTGGCTACCGGCCGACACGTCACTAAACGGCGACACCGCAGGAGCCGAATACGCCGGCGAACCCGCAAAACGGTAGAAGAACGCCGCCATAGCGTCACGGTTCACCGCAGCATTCGGACGGAACGTACCATCCGACCAGCCGGTCGTAATACCGCGAGCGCGCATCCACTCAATCTCCTTATAGAACGGGTGGTCACGCGGCACATCCTTAAAGCTCGGAGTGGACGGTGCAGTGAACTGCGGCGAACCCGCCATACGGTAGAAGAACGCCGCCATCGCGCCGCGCTCCACCGAACCGTTCGGGCGGAACGTGCCGTCCGGGTAGCCGGTCGTAATACGACGCTGAGCCAGCCAGTTAATGTCGTTCACGAACGGGTAATCCGCCGGAACATCCTTGAAGTGTGCGCTCGCGGCGGTAGCCTCAGAGTTCGAAGAGACACGCAGAACCTGCGCGCGCTCACCCGCAGCCCCATTTACGCCGGACAGGTCACCGGTCGCGTTGTGCATGTGCAGGAACAGTGCAGAAACGTTCTTCGCATCGCCGTTACGGTGAGCCACCAGCTGCGCGGAGGGTGCGTCCACGAACAGGTTCGGAACGCCCGCAGACTCGCCGCTGAACCACAGCTTCGGCGCCGCATAGTTGAACACCACCGAATCAGTCGTATCAACCACGGTCGTAGCGGAGAACGCGCTCGAAGTGGTCACCGAGTACGAAATCTCGGTGGACTCGGCGTTCGGATCCAGGCCCAGAACGCTCAGCGGAACAGTCATCACCAGGGTGTTCGAATCCATAATGTTGGTGTCCGTATCACCCCAGGTGCCGTTCAGCGGGTACAGGGCGTTCTCAATGGCCTGCCACTTGCCGTTGCTGCGCTTAGAAACCTTCACCAGCGGGTAGTCCAGGCCCTTCTCACGCACCGTCTGCAGGCGGTAGTCGCTCGTGCCGTCCTTGTCGGTATCAATGAACACGTAGTAGGTGCCGCGCGGGGTCACCTCCTGCCAGTTACCCCAGGTGGAAATACCGAAGGACAGGCGCGCCTCGGAGGTGTCCGCACCGGCAGCCTTCAACGCCGCCACGTCCGAGGCGGCACCCACATACTGCAGGTCCATGCGGGAATCCGAACCCACACCCAGCTTCGCGGTCGGGATGCGCGGGCTCGAAGCGCCCAGCTCAAAGGCACCCAGCAGGGAGCGGTAACCGCCCTGATCCACCGCGGTACCCTGCAGGGTCAGGGTCTGCTCCAGGGCACCCACGCCGTTCGTGTCAAAGTGAATATCTGCACCGGCTACGCGCATTGCGGAGACCGGTTTCGGGGCCACATGCAGCGGCATGCGCAGGGTCTTCACCGCAGCCGACGAATCAGCGTCGGTCAGGATCAGGCGGCCCGAAGCGCTCGCAATGTACTGGCGGGCACCCGAAATGGTGACCGTACCGGTCGAGTAGTTCACCGAATCCTGGTTCGGGTACATGGACGGGTCGCGGGTCTTCTCCAGCTTCGACGGGTCAATGCGCACCGTCACGGTGAACGTTGCCTTCTGACCGGCACCCACAGACACGGACTGCGGGTAGGAGAACTCCACACCCGGGATGCTCGTGCTTCCCTCATAGTTCAGGGTGTAGGTGTGCGCCACCGAGTCGGTGTTCTCGACGCTCACGCGGTGCTGCAGGGTCTGCACACCGGCGTTCGGGGTGTACTCGAGCACGCCGAAAGTGTCCGAAACCTGTTCGGGGCGTGCCGCGTTGAACAGCATGACGCGGTCAGCCACCGCCGCACGCGTGTTGATGCGGCCGGTACCCACACGGTCCACCGCGTAGGGGTTGCCCCAGGCGTCCTGCATGTGGTGGTCGGCGGTGTTCATGATGACGGTCTTAAGCATGCGCGGACCGTACTCCGGGTGCGCCTGCATGATCAGCGCCGCAACACCGGCAACAAACGGCGTGGACATGGACGTACCGGTCTTCACGCTCGAACCGGTACCGCTACCAACCTCGATGGAGGAAATGTTCGTGCCCGGTGCCGCAACGTCCGGCTTGGTGATGCCGTGCGAACCGTGCATGCCGCGCGCGGTGGAGGTGTTCGCCTGATCCAGCTTGCCGTTGGGCACGCGGATTGAGTCGCGCAGGTTCTCGCCGAGCTGCAGGGTCAGCTCACCGGAATCAATCTGCGCGGAAAGGCGCTCCACCTGGCTCTTTGACAGGCGCACGCCCGGAATGGAGGAGTTGCCGCCGATAGCGGTGTCACCGACCTCAGTGTTCGAGGTGAGCACCACGCCGGTCGCGCCAGCCGCCTGCAGGTTGTCGAAGCGTACCTTCGAGCCGCAGGGTGCGGTGCCGTCAGCGTCCGCCCAGTCGATGAGAGCCCACTTGCCCTTCAGCGCTGCGGCTTCCTCTTCGGTGAATGCCTCGCAGGCGTAGCGGTTGCGGGAGGCGGCACGCACCACGGTACCGCGCAGCTGCTCTTTGGTTGCCTTCGAATAGTCGAAGCTCACCGAGTAGTCACCGTAGGTGTCCGCCTCGTTCGCGGGGGCGAGAATCTTCACGCGGTCCACCAGCTGGGTCGAGCCGATGGAGTTCGCCACGGTCAGGCCGTAGGCGCTGGTGCCGGGGCCGCCCGAGTTGGAGTAGGTGTCGCCCACGGCGTTGTAGTTGTTGGCGTTACCCGCTGCAACCACGGAGAGGATGCCCTCGCGGTAGAGGGAGCCGACCGCGTAGTTCACGGTCTCATCGAACACGCCGAACTCGTTGCCGAGCGACAGGTTCGCGATGTCGGCGCGGTCGGAGAAGTCGCCGTCGTCGTTGGGGTCGAGCACGCGGTCCAGGCCCTTGGGGACGAACGCGGTGGTGCCCTTACAACCGAAAATGCGCAGGCCAATCAGCTGGGCGTCCGGTGCGGAGCCGGGGCCGATCTTCATGTCCTTGAGCTGCTCTTCGGTGAGCTTGGAGTAGTCGCCGTGGAAGGTGCTGCCGTCCGCGTTCACGCCGTAGCCTGCCGCGGTGCCGGCCACGTGGCTACCGTGGCCGCCGCAGTCGAGCGGGTTGTTATCCGGGTGGGGAGTGGAGGTTTCCTTCTTACCGGAGTTGTAGTCGTCACCGACCAGGTCGTAGCCGCCAAGGAACTTCTTCGGATCGTAGGTGCCCTCGGGAATCGTGTCGGATGCCTTCGCCTTCTCGAAGGCTTCCTGCGTGCCGGGGCCACCCAAATCGGCGTGCGTGTAGTCGATACCGGTATCGAGCACGACAATCTTCACGCCCTTGCCGGTGTAGCCGGTGGAGGCGGGGTTCGCCGGGCTCTTCGCCCACACGGAGAGCGTGTCCGTATCAATGAGGGTGCCGCTGTTCTGCGGTGCCATATCCTCAATGATGCTGATGCGTTCCACATCGTCGCGGTTCGCGAGCGCACGAATCTGCTCGACGTTACCGTAGAGCGCCACGCCGCGCATCGTGTTGTGGGTGGTGTACAGGACCTGCGCGCCGGATTCCTTCGCCGCGGAGGCGCCCTGCTGCTGCACGCTGGCGCGGATTGCCTGCACCTGCGCCTGCGCGTTGACGGGTGCCTGCGCGCGGGAGCGGACCGCGTCCGGCTGGGTCTGGGCGTACGCACCCTGACCCTTGAATCGGACGAACACGGCGCGTTCGCCGGTGGCGCCGTCCAGGCTGGGGGAGAGAACTTCGTTGTTGTTCTCGCCGGTGCCGGTGTTCTGGTGGGGTGCGTCCCGGTCTGTGCCGCGTACTACGCCCGGTGCCGCGTAGGCAGCGGTACCGAACGGCAGGGCGGTCAGCCCGAGGGTGAGCCCCAGGGTGAGTGCGCCGCAGCCGCGTGCCAGCTGCTTGAGGCGACCCGGCTGTGTGTGCCGGGTGGCTCGCGCGGGGGTAGCTTCAGGGAAGGTTGCCACTGAATGCTCCTTATTTAGTGATGGTGCGTTTCTTAGCGGTTTCTGCACCGAGGTTCTGCGCGGAGAGTTCTACGCCGAGGGGGTTCTGCACCGAGAGTGCTACGGTGCGTCTGCACTGTGTTTCCAGTGCGCCTCCAGTGTGTCCATGCGGCGTGAACGTCAAGGTTCATGCCGATGGTGAAGAAACCTTCACTTATTGTCTCAACGATTCTTTATATAACCTAGTCAGACTCGTATTACGGAACATTACGCGTAAATAACAAAGCACCCAACCACAGAAAAAGGGAGCCGCACCGCCGCAGATAAACTGCAACGGTACGGCTCCCTCGGTAAAACCTGCTGAGGTAGCACCTACAGCGGTAGAACCTTACGAGCCCTTAGGCTCTGAGATTTTAGCTCCCGGAACCCTAGAATTCAGGTTTTTAGATTTCAGGGCTTTCCTTCAGCACACCCGTGCTGTAGCGGTACACGAACGCCGCCATAGCGTCGCGGTGCACCGGCTCCACGGGGCGGAACGAACCATCGGGCCAGCCGGTGGTCACGCCCTGCTCAGCCAGCCACGAAATCTCGCGGTAGAACTGCTTGTCGGTCGGAACGTCCGTGAAACGAGCCTGCGCGGGGGCAGTGTACTCGGGCGAACCAGCGTAACGGTAGAAGAACGCAGCCATCGCGTCACGGTTCACCGAACCCTCCGGACGGTACGTACCATCGGGCCAGCCGGTCGTGATGCCCTGAGCCTTCATCCACTCAATCTC
>NZ_KV811080.1:27961-41000 GCF_001812975.1 Rothia sp. HMSC073B08
CCTGAGCCTTCATCCACTCAATCTCCTTGTAGTAGGGGTGGTTGAGCGGAACATCCGAGAAGCTCGGGGTGGACGGTGCGGTGTACTGCGGCGAGCCGCTCATACGGTAGAAGTACGCAGCCATGGTTGCGCGGTCCATGTTGTTCAGCGGACGGAAGGTGCCGTCCTGGTAGCCGCGGTCAATCTGACGGGCAGCAATCCACGTGATTTCACGGTAGAACTGGTTATCCGCCGGAACGTCGGTGAAGCGTGCATCGTGGATGGTACGAGCCACCTTCACGACCTGCGCATGGTCGCCAGCGGCAACACCGTTAGCGGTCTTACGGCCGCTCAGGTCACCGGTCGCGTTGTGCATGTGCAGGAACAGAGCCTGACGCTCCTTGTTGTTGTTCTTGCGGTGAACGGTCAGCTGACCGCCGTCACGATCCACAAACAGGCCGGGCACGCCCGACTCCTCACCGGTGAACCAAACACCGGGGTTGAAGGGGGAGTACTCGATAGCGGAGGTGGTGTCCACGTAGGAGTTACCTTCGTTGTACCAGGTGTCGGTCTGCACCGTGTACTTGATGCTCTGAGCCTTCTCAGCGGTCAGGCCC
This sequence comes from Rothia sp. HMSC073B08, assembly GCF_001812975.1. NCBI lineage: Bacteria > Bacillati > Actinomycetota > Actinomycetes > Micrococcales > Micrococcaceae > Rothia > Rothia sp. HMSC073B08. The sequence goes on from NZ_KV811080.1 coordinate 28,558, forward strand.
AGGTCCTTCAGCGGCACGCCCAGAATCATGGTGTTGGTGTCCATGATGTTGGTGTCGGTATCGCCCCAGGCGTTGTTCAGCGGGTAGCGTGCCACCACGGTGGATGCGTTACCGGAGATGGACCAGACCTTCACCAGCGGGTAGTCCAGACCCTTCTCGCGGGTCACTTCCAGAACGTAGTCGGCGGTGGAGTCGTTGTTGGTATCAATCTGCACCTGTACCTGACGGCCCCAGTGCATGCTATCCCAGGTGCCCCAGGTCGAAATACCGAAGAACAGAGAACCATCGTTCGGGTTCTTGCCGGCAGCCTTCAACGCCGGAGCGTCCGAAGCGGCACCCACATACTGCAGGTCAACAGACTGGTTCGACGGCAGCTTCAGCTGACCGGACGGAATACGGTCACTGATCGCACCCAGCTCAAACGCACCCAGAAGCGAACGGTAACCACCCTGGTTCAGGGTCGTACCGCGCAGAGTCACCGTGGACTCCTTATCGGAGACGCCCTTGTAATCAATACGGGACGCATCCACACGCATCTTCGAGACGGGCTTCGGAGCCACGTGAATCGACTGGCGGATCGCCTCGCGACCATTCTCAGAGAAAATCAGGCGACCAGAAGCGCTCGCAATGTACTGGCGCTTACCAGCAGCCAGAGTCTTACCGCTCGTCCAGTCCTGAGCAACCTGGTCGGCGCTCATCGCCGGGTCCATGGTCTTCTCCAGCTTGGACGGGTCAATACGCACGGTCACGGTCACGTTCTTACGCTCACCGGCACCCACGCTCACCTGCTGCGGGTAGGAGTACTCCACACCCGGGATGGTCGTGCTTGCCTCGTAGCTCAGGGTGTAGGTGTGAGCCTGCGAATCGGTGTTGTCCAGCACGATTTCACGCTGGACAGTCTGAATACCCGAATCGGGGGTGTACTCCAGCACGCCAAACGCGGTCGAAACACGCTCGGGGGTCTTCGCATCGTACGCGATAACCTTCGCGTCCACGGCGGCGCGAGCATTCACCATGCCCGTACCCACACGATCCACCGCGTACTGCGCACCCTGCTCATTCTTAATCGGGGTGGACGCACCGTTCATCAGCGCAGCCTTAATCATCTGCGGGTTGTAATCCTGATGCGCCTGCATCACCAGGGCAGCAATACCGGTCACATGCGGGGTTGCCATCGAGGTACCGGTGAAGGAAACACCCTTATTACCCGTGCCCACAGCGGCAGAGACAATCTCAGTACCCGGTGCCGCAAGGTCAGGCTTAATGAAGCCATCAGAACCGTGCTGACCGCGAGCGCTCGAGGAATTCAAATCAAAAGCGTGTGAGTGAGGACCGCGGCCCGAAGCCTTGTAGTCCAGGTTCATCTCAACGGTTACCGGACCGGCTGCCAGAGCCTTCTCCAGGTCCTTCGTCGAAGAAGCAGTCAGACGCAGACCCGGAATGGTCGCATTACCACCAATGCCGATCGTGTAGCGCTCAGCCTTACCGGCCATCACCACACCAACACCGCCGGCAGCCTGAACATTATCGAAACGCACCTTCGAACCGCACGGGAACGTCAAATCGTCCTGATCCCACTCGAAGTAAACCCACTTACCCTTCAAAGCCTTCGCCTCTTCAGCAGTGAAAGCCTCGCAAGCGTAACGGTTACGCTTCGGTGCGGCAACAACCTCGCCGCGCAACTGATCAGCGGATGCCTTCGAATAATCGAAGTTCACCGAGTAATCACCCTGCAACCACTCCAAACCAGTCTTCGTGGTTGCGCGGACACGGTCAATCGGCTGAGTGGAGCCGTAGGCGTTCGCCACCGACAGCGCCGCAGCCGCATTCGCGGGGCTACCCGAATCGGAGTAGGTGTCGCCCACACCGTTGTAGTTATTGGCGTTACCGGCAGCAGCCACAGTGAACACACCCTGGCGCGCCATCGTATTAATCATGTACGACTCAGGGTCGTCAGCCGGGGCGAACTCGCCACCGAGAGACAGGTTCACAATGTCGGCGCGGTCAGAGAAATCACCGTCACCATTCGGGTCCATCACGGTATCGAGCGCCTTCATCACAACACTCGAATTGCCGTAGCAACCGAACACACGAATCGCCAAAATCTGAGCATCAGGAGCAGTACCGGGGCCAATGGACATGCCCTTCAGCTGCTCCTCCGTCAGGTTCTTATAATCGCCACGGTAAGTCGTACCGTTCGCCGTCACACCGTAACCGGCGGCAGTACCCGCCACGTGCGTGCCGTGACCGCCAGAACCGAAACCATCCGGGCGGCAATCCAGCGGGTTATTATCCGGCTGCGGAGTCGACTTCTCAGCCACCGACGCATTGTAGTCATCACCGACCAAGTCAATGCCACCAATGAACTTATTACGATCAATTAGACCCGAATCAGCGGACGGAAGCTCCGTCATCGCCTTAGCCTTCAGGTACGAATCCACCGTACCGGGGCCACCAAAATCAGCGTGCGTATAGTCAACACCGGAGTCAACAACCGCAATCTTCACGCCCTTACCCGTGTACCCCGTATTCTCACGAGTCCACGTGGCAAGAGTCTTCGTATCAATCTCGCTACCGGAGTTCATACGCTCCTTCGCGATAATCGGCGAAATACGCTCCACATCCGGGCGCTCCGCCAACGCACGAATCTGCGCAGCATCACCAGTAATCGCCGCACCACGCATCGCATTATGCGTGGTGTACATCAGCTTCGCGCCAGAAGCAGCCGCCACAGACTGAGCCTGCGACTGCACCTGAGCTGCAATAGCCTGCACCTGCGCCTGACGGTTCGCCGGCGCCTCCTTACGTGCCAGAACAGCCGCGGACTGGGTCTGCTCATACGCGCCCTTGCCCTTGAACTGCACATACACGGTGATTTGGCCTTCAGCCTTCTGCAGGCCCGGGCTGATACGCGAGGCAGCGTCACCGGATGCGCTCGCAGTGCTTCCTTCGACCTGCTGGGGGCTCTGAGCGTGAGCTGCAGAAAAAGTGGCGGGAACGCCGAGAGTAAGGGCAAGAGCCGCACTCAAACCGGTCGCACCGACAGCCTTCATTCTGCGGCGTGGCGCATGAGGCGTTGTCATGGAATCCTCCTTCGGATTTTCTATTTTTCGATGGTGCTGTGTGCTCTGTGGTTGTGTATCGGTGATACGCGGAGGCGGCCCCACCGGCAGACGACGAGTGAGTGCATCCGCCGGTGAAACCGCCACCAAAACTTGAGAGGTTCCGGGGTCTTCAGGCCCCGGACCCTGCCGGTTCCGGGTACCCCTCCCACCCCATGCAGGGGGCGGGAGGGGACCCGAACTGTTCGCTACCGGTTAGCTACCGTCTAGCGGCCGGCCTGGTTAGCAACCTTCTCGGTGTAGCGGTAGATGAACGCCGCCATCGCGTCGCGGGCAATGGGGGTCACCGGGCGGTAGGTGCCGTCCGGCCAGCCGGTGCTGATGCCCTTCGAAGCCAGCCACGTGATTTCACGGTAGAACTGGTTATCGGTGGAAACATCGCTGAAGTGGCTGGTCGCGGGCAGGTCCACGTGCGGGGAACCCGCTGCACGGTAGAAGAACGCAGCCATGGCGTCACGGTTCACCGGTGCGGAGGGGCGGAACGTGCCGTCTGAGTAGCCGGTGGTGATGCCCTGAGCCTTCATCCACTCAATCTCCTTGTAGAAGGGGTGCGTGGTGGGCACATCCTTGAAGCTCGGAGTGGAGGGGGCAGTGAACTGCGGGGAACCCTGCATGCGGTAGAAGAACGCCGCCATTGCGCCACGTTCCACGGACTCCAGCGGGCGGTAGGTGCCGTCCGGGTAGCCGGTGGTGATGCCGCGCTGAGCCAACCAAGAGATCTCGGTGTAGAACTGGTCGGTGTTCTTCACATCGGTGAAGCGGGACGGAGTGATGTACTCGGTCTGCTGCTCCTTGATGTTCAGCACCTCGGCGCGGTTGCCCTTGGCGCCGTTGGTACCGGAGAGGTCGCCGGTGCCGTTGTGCAGGTGCAGCAGCAGCGCCTTGGCGGGGGTACCGGATTCGCCGAGCGCGGGGATTGCGTCAGCGGAGCGGTGCGCCGTCAGGGTGGTGGTGGAGGCATCCGGGTGAAGGCCAGCCACGGCGGAGGAGTCGCCGCTGAACCACAGCTTGGGGCTGAAGGGGCGGTACTTGATCCAACCGGTTTCGCTGACGTTACCCCACTCGTACTGGGTGGTTGCGCTGACTCGGTACTGGATGTCCGGGTTGTTTGCGCTGGTCAGGCCCAGGTCCTTGAGGGGTGCACCCATGATGAGGGTGTTGGTGTCCATCATGTTGGTGTCCACATCACCCCAGGCGCCGTTGAGCGGGTAGTAGCCGAGCTCGACGAGGTTGCCGTTCTTGTAGCCGTAGAGGCGAACCAGCGGGTAGTCCAGGCCCTTAGCGCGGTCGGTGACCAGCTTGTAGTCGGCGCGGTTGTTGCCGTCGGTGTCGATTTCTACGGTGAAGGTGTTCTCGTAGGAGACAACATCCCAGTTCGCCCAGGTGGAGATACCGAAGCGCAGGGTGCCGTCATCGGCGTTGCCGCCGGCTGCCTTCAGTGCGGGCGCATCCGAGGAAGCACCGACGTACTGCAGGTTCGCCTTAACGTTGCTGTTCAGCGACAGGGAGGTGGGAGCCACACGGTCCACGCTCGCACCGTACTCGAACGCGCCGAGCAGGGAGCGGTAGCCGCCCTGGTTGACCTCGGTGCCGCGCAGCGAGATTTGGGACTTGGTCCAGCCGGTGTCTGCCTTCTGAGCCTCGTCGCTGGAGGGCTTCTGGGTGAAGGTGACGGTGTCTTCGGCGGCGTGCATGGTGCTCACGGGCTTGGGGGCCACGTGAACGGGCAGGCGCAGTGCCTTGGTGCCGTCTTCGGTGAGGACGAGTCGGCCGGATGCGCTGGCAATGTACTGACGGTACTGTGCGGGAACGGTTTCGTTGCCGGTGTAGTAATCAGTTGCGTTCTGGGTGGTGTCCATTGCCGCGTCGCGGGTCTTCTCCAGCTTGGACGGGTCGATGCGCACGGTGACTTCGAACTTCTTAGTTTCACCGGGTGCGAGGGTGACCGCGGAGGGGAAGGAGTATTCCACGCCAGGAATATTAGTGCTTTCAGCGTAGGACAGGGCGTAGGTGTGCGCCACGGAGTCGGTGTTCTCGACCGTCACCTCGCGGGTGAGGGTCTGAACGCCAGCATCCGGTGCGTACTCGAGCACGCCGAAGCTCAGGGACACGGTACCGCTCTTGTCAGCGTTGTAGACGAGGGACTTCGACTGCACGGCAGCGAGGGTGTCGACTCGTCCGGCGCCCACACGGTCCACCGCGTATGCGGCACCGGATTCGGTGCGCACGTCGTGGGTTGCGGTGTTCATGAGGGCGGACTTGACCTGCGCGGGGGTGTAGGTCGGGTGGCTCTGCATGACCAGGGCGGCGGAACCGGTCACGTAGGGTGCCGCCATGGAGGTGCCGCTGAAGGTCACGGAGTTGTTACCGGTCGCTACCGCCGCGGAGGTGATGTACGAGCCGGGTGCCGCAATGTCGGGCTTGGTGTAGCCGTAGCTGCCGTGGAAGCCGCGGGCACTCATGGGGTTCAGCTGATCCAGCTTATCGGTGTCCACGCGCAGGGAGGACTTCAGCTCGTTGCCGAGGCGCACGGTCAGGGGCTTACCTGCCGCTTCTGCTGCGGTGATCTGTGCACGCAGGTCCTTAGCGGCGGATGCTGCCAGGCGGAAGCCGGGCAGGGTATCGTTACCGGCAATACCCAGGCCGGGCTCTTCGTCGTTGCCTGCAAGTAGCACGCCCTTGGCGCCTGCCGCCTCCAGGTTATCGAAGCGCACCTTGGAGCCGCAGGCGAGTTCACCGTCATCTTTAGCCCAGTCGATGAGCACCCACTTGCCCTTTACAGCTGCCGCTTCGGTGGCGCTGAGGGCGTTGCAGGCGTAGCGGTTGTTCTCGGAGATTGTGGTGAGTTCACCGGTGAATTCCTTGGTGCCCGCCTGCGCCCAGGGGTAGGAGACGCTGTAGTCGCCGCGTACCTTGCGGGTGGTGCCGGTGGCGGGGTCGGTCAGCTCTGCCGCATCGACGGCGCGGGTGGAGCCGTAGGCGTTAGCCACGGTAATCGCGCTGGCTGCGGTGGCGGGGTGACCGGAGTTGGAGTAGGTGTCACCGCGCAGGCTGTAGTCGTTGGCGTTACCTGCGGAGATCACTGAGAGCACGCCGGCGCGGGTGAGCGCGTCAACGGCGTAGGCTTCGGGGTCGTCCTGCGGGGAGAATTCGCCGCCGAGGGACATGTTGACCACGTTCACGCGGTCGGAGAAGTCGCCGTCACCGTTGGGGTCGAGGGCACGGTCGAGCGCCTCGATAACGACGTTGGTGCTGCCGCTACAACCGAAGACGCGGAAGGCGTAGATTTCAGCGTCGGGGGCGACGCCGGGACCGATCTTCATGGTCTTGAGCTGCTCTGCAGTGAGCTTACTGTAGTCGCCGGTGAAGGTGGTGCCGTCGGCGTTCACGCCGTAGCCTGCCGCGGTGCCCGCCACGTGGGTGCCGTGGCCGCCGGTGGTGCAGTCGAGCGGGTTGCCGTCGGGGGTTGCGGTGTTGGTGCCGTCGTATGCGTCACCAACGAGGTCGTAGCCGCCAGCAACCTTGGTGCGGTTGATGAGTCCGGAGTCTGCGGAGGGCAGCTCGGTGAGCTTGGATGCCTTCTCGTAGTCTTCGAGCTTGCCGCTACCGCCGAAGTCGGTGTGGGTGTAGTCGATGCCGGAGTCGATGACGGCAATCTTCACGCCCTTGCCGGTGTACCCGCCTGCACCGGCGGGGTTGGTGGTGCCGGTCCAGGTGGCGAGGGAGCCTGCGTCAATGGCGGCACCCGCGTTCTGGCGGTACTTGGGCAGGATGGGCGAGATCTTCTCTACGTCGGAGCGGTTGGCGAGTGCCTTGATGGACTCGGCGTCACCGCGCACTGCCACGCCGCGTACTGCGTTGTGGGTGGTGTAGAGGACCTGCGCGCCGGACTGGCTGCTGACCTGCTGTGCCTGGCTCTGCACCTGGGAGGCGATTGCCTGCACCTGCGAGCTGGTGTTGACGGGTGCCTGCACGCCGGCGCGTACGCCTGCGGGCTGGGTCTGTTCAAAGGCGCCCTTACCCTTGAAGCGGACGAAGGCGGTGACGGTGCCGCTGGCGTTCTTCATGCTTTCGCTGAGTACCTGCTTGACGGCGTCGGGGTCTTCCGCGGCGTGGGCGGTGGTGCCCAGGGCTGCGAGGGGGCTCAGTGCCATGCTGAGGGTGAGTAGCCCGCTGCCGATTCGGCGTCGATGCGACCGGCCGCGGGGGTTTGGGGAGGCGGTGTGTGTCACGGTGCTCCTTTGCTTGGCTCCCGGGGTGTTTCTGGGAGGCTTGTGGTGTTGTTCTGGTGGGTTCCAGCTGAACTTGAACACACCAGATGTGAACTAGGATACACCTCAAAATGGCTTGTGAAGCGTTTATTACTCCTAAATGCATCAAAATGTGGACATGTTCGACCCTTTTCTTTTTCACGTTTTTCATTTGCATTTGGGCTCAGGTTCTTTTCAGGTTCGGTTGTTACTGTAAAACCATCTATTGAACATCTATCAAAAATGCTGGGATATGGAGGGTCGAACCATGGTCAAGCGACGCATTTCCCCGAAAGAGTCTGTCATGCACAGCTCCCACCTGCTGGCAGCCGGCAGCGCGCTGGAGGTCGAACCGGTCCCGCAGTACGGTCGACCGGGCCCCCTCCTAATTCCCATGAAACTGCTCAACGACCCCTCCGGTCATCAGGGGCAGATGAGCGCGGTCGCCATTCAGCAGCACCTCCCCGACGGGATAGGCCCGCAACGGAAAATCGTCGAGAAAATCTTGGCTGGCCCGGAACACCCGGTGGGCTATGTTCCGCTGAGTGAACAGCTGAAAAACGTGCGGTACACCAGGGCGATTTGGCCTTGTCTGGAGTCCTTGGTTGTGGTTCTCCTGGTGATTCTGCTGAACCCGTTTACGCTCGCTTCTTTGCTCTTTAATTCCCGTGCTACAGACACTGAATTCCTCGAAACAATCGTTCTCTTCCTGGTATTTTCTGGGGGCGTTATAGTTCTCTGGCTTATCCCTATTCTTTGGGCGGGTTTGCTGATCTCTGTGGTGAGTAAAGCAGTACGAAAGATTAGTGCTGCGTTGCGTGAGGGTACGACCTATGAGGATTTCTGGTTTTTCCTCGTGTATAACCGCCCTGTCGACAAGGGCTCCATGTACCGGTACGAGCTGGATGAAGAACCCAATCAGAAAATTATTGGCCCAAAAACACATGCCGCATTGAGCTCTCAGGAGTCGTCATGACCACTAATAACAACCAGCCCATCGAGGACCAGCTGGAGTTCTCGGATGAGCCGGTTCTGCTGATGTCACCGAAGGTCATCCACGGTCGCCCCCGCCCGAGGCTGCGGTGCATCGACAGGGGAGAGGTGCAGGGCATCCTGACCGAGGGCACGTCATCTGCCTGGAAAGTTGGCAAGGTGGTGGGCTATGTTCCCATCGAGAAGTCGCGCGAAACCTTCGACGCGAAGGGCTTCTTCACCGATTGGGACGGCTTCACCTTGTATGTGCTGGGACCGGTACTGCGGATGGCGTTCTGGTCGTCTCTTTTTATCGCGCTGGTGAGTCCGGTGCTCCTCTCCCAGAGCCATATAGAAATCAGTGAAGGCATGGAGCTGGCGCTGATAAATATCTTCGCGCCGTTCTTTTACTTTCCGCCGCTGATTCTGGTTGGGGTCGTTGTAGGAATCTGGTTGCTGTTTCTCAGTGCAGGAAAGTTTCTGAAGGCCGTTGAGGATGCCGTCGAGTCGATGCGCCTGTTCATTGGGCAGCACAAGATTCAGCAGGATTTTCAATTCCGGCTGGTGTACGAGTGCACCCCGCTTGACGGTGGTTCAGCCACGGCGTTGCTGCACCGCATCCTTGAATCGCACCATGAGGAGGGATCATGACCACCGATAAGAATCATCCCGTTTCCCCTCATCAGCGCGTTTTGAAGGTGGCGCCGCAGGTGCATTACGGTCGCCCCAACCCGCAGCTGATGCGCATCCACGCGGATGATGTTCAGGGGACTCTCCCCCAGGGAGACTTACCGGAGGAACACGGCGGCGAGCTGGTCGGCTACAGCCCCCTGTCGGTTCCTTCCCGTAAGTCGAGTTCAGGGAAAGATGGAGTGGAGGCGGTGGTATGCCTGGCGTTGGCTATCGTGGCAAATCCATTCGTCTATATACTGGCAGGTCCTATTCTGGGCGAAGAAACCTTGGTGTCTCTTTTTGGTGCATCCCTAGGATTTTTGATGCTGAGCTTCGGTATTCTTCCGCTGGTGCTGCTCGTCTTCTCCTCGTGGGCTGTTATCAACTTCTTCGCTGTGATGGCGAAATCTACCGGGAAGCGTGAGACCGAGGAGAGATTCAAGTTCCGGTTGGTGTACGAGTGCACTCCGCCCTCTGAAACAAACCAGGAGGGCGACGCTTCGCCTCAGCAAGATGTTATCGACCAACCGGTGATGGACTCTGGCCCCCTGCCCACTTCGTTCCAGAAGCCGGGAGGATGGTTTCTGTTCTTGGGAGTTTCTATACTGAACCCCTATATTGCGGCGGCGATTCTCTCCGTCACCGCTCTGTTCGGGCGGGGAGAACTCGTCGCAGCTCTCTTTACTGCGGTGAATCAGGTGAGCGCAGGACTCATGGGGATTCCCGGCATCATCTGGTGTATGGCGTGGATTCTGAGCCTTGTGCGGCTTAACGAAGCGGCCGAGGCTTAAGCAGGCTAGCCACTGGCTCAAAGAACAGCGGCGGGATTAAGCCCCCGCGCATCGAACACACAGTGTAGACAACACACAGACACTAACAAGCAGACAAGCATTGGAGGAGGTTACCGTGGCGGAGCATAGCGAAGCACCGAAAAACCCTCAGAACCCAACCGAGAAGAGCAGCCACGCGTATCAGCCACTGTGGGATATGGAGCAGCCCGCCCCCGATTACTCGGCTTTGCTTCTTCACGGAACGCCGGCTCCCGCGCCGACCGGGGAGATCCCCGAGCCGGTGAAGGAGGTCCTGGAAATACAGAAGGCTCATTCTGCATCCGCGCCTGCTGACCCCGTGGTTCCTGCTACGCTCGATTCTTCAGCGCCCAATTCTGCGGCGTCCGCTCTGGCGGTTTCTGCTCCTGCGCCGTCTGTGCAGGCTGCGTACTTTTTCCCTTCGGCGACGGGTCACCCGGTGCTGAACCGGCCGCTGTATGGCCGCCCGGGCCCCACGATGCGCCGAATGTCCCCCATGGGCACGGATACTGGTGCATCTGTATACCAGCAGGTGCCAAGTGTGTTTCCCACCTGGCAGGAGGGGAAAGTAGTGGGTACACCACGACCTATTGGGTACATCTCAGCGACCCCACTTGCGGGTAAGGTGCGTGTATCAGACCTGTGGTGGAAGGCGTGGCCTGAGTTCATAGTGCTCTTCTTCGTGGGTGTGGTGTTTAATCCCCTGACTTATCTTCTGTTGGCTACTGTTACAGAGGATCCTAGCTTCGGTGGGTTTATTTTCTATTTCTTCCTGATGCTTTCTCTGGCGACATTTGGTCTTCCCCTGTTCTTGTGGGCTGGTGCGCTGATTTTTGCGCTACTCCGAGTGAGCCGAAAGTATCGGGCGCTGAAGTGGAAGGCCATGCCTCTCGGGTCGTTCTGGTTCTATCTGGTGTATGACCGCTTGCCTAGGGACGCCGAGGAGATGCAGTGGATCCTGGGTGCGGCGTCTTCGATGTCTTCGGTGGTGCCAGCCCCTCAGCCGCTGAGTGCCCCGAGCCCTACCTCAAGCCCTGTTCCAAACTCAGCTGATGCATCGTAGTCGACTTCCCGTGGGTCCCTGGGCTCCAGTGGTGCTAAACCCCCGGCAGTGTTAACACGTGCATGTTTGCGCTTGTCGGGGGCTTTTTCTCAGCTTTTATCAGGCAGGTTTCAAGGGACTGCCCAGCGCACGCTGGTACGGTGGTGCCACTAGGAGTATGTCTGGTAAGCGAAGGAGACGACCATGGCAGACCGACCCATTGAAAAGAAGGAAACTGCAAAGAAGGACGAGGCATACCAGCCCCTCTGGGACACCGACCAGTCCGTCCCGGAATACATGACGCTACTCATGGATCAGCAGACGCAGAAAAATGAAGACGCTACGCTCCACCAAGCATCCGACAACGAAGACGAAGAGCTAGAGCACCCCGACCCCGATTATGAATACGTTTACCCGGGTGCCCCCAAGCGCTACGACTCCGCGCGGAAAGACTCTCATGACACCGACGACAATGACACCGACGACATCGAAGAGCCGGAAGACGACGCATCAGAAGATACCCCGGAAGACACTCACGAATCCCGCAAGGACGACGATGCGAACCACCCGGTAGCGCTCGCCTCCACTCAGCCCGCTCAGTCCGCTCAGTCCGCTGGGTCCGCCCAGCCTGTACTCTCTGCCCGTGAGCGGGCGCAGGCAATGCAGACTCAAACGACGCACGCATACGGTGAATATGTTCGGCTAGAATCCCTCGGTTTGAGCCCGGGCGCTATCCTGCCGGTCATCCCCGATCTGCTCTTCGCCCCCGACTCAAAACTCATCGAAATGCGCCTGCTCGACCGCTCCCACGACGAGTCCGCACCCATGCAGGCGTGCGCCGCCCACCTGAACCCGGTCAAGGCTGAGGAGAACCCCATATCGCGGGCGGCAATGCTGCAACCGGTGGGCTACGTTCCAGTGAATAGGCCGCCGACAAGGTACAGCGTTGAAGGCTTGAAGAAGGAACTTGCCCTCTCGAACATTTGGCTTGCTGCCCTGCTGATACTGAACCCCTTCGTGTTGGCGCCTCTTGCCAGCATCGTAGACCCCGAATACGGGTTTATGGTCGCGTTCATTTTTATAGTGATTGGCGTGGGGTCAATCTTTGTGCTGCCGATTCTGTGGATCATGGGCATTGTTCGCCTCTTCAAACGCCGGAATCAGATAAATGACCTCATCGAGGAGGGGCAGACCCCGCCCACCGAGTTCTGGTACTACCTCGTGTACAACCGCCTGCCGGAAGGCTACACGGGCGTCAACGGCTTCACGAAGGAAGAAGAGGACTCTTTCTCGGTGTACGAGTTTCTGAAAAAGCAGGAACGCGCAAAGCTACACGAGGCTGTAGTACCGCGCGAGGCCTCCGCACTACAGAAGCCCGCCGCGCATCCCGCGCTCGCTGATGAAGAGAAACAGGACTAACCCCAAGCCAGCCCACACTGTATAACGACCTGTCCCTCCACGCACGTACCACCGCGTGGAGGGGCAGGGGCGTCTTTTTTGTGTCATATTCGGGTTTCTTTGTCTGTTGTCCGGCGAGGGTTAATATGGCTCTTCCGAGTTGAGTGTGGGTGACCGG
>NZ_KV811081.1:0-528 GCF_001812975.1 Rothia sp. HMSC073B08
ATGAAAGTCCCTCCGAAAAGGAAGGGAAATAGGTTTACTCCATACCTGAAATACGGCGGCATAGTACCCTCAATGAAAGTCCCTCCGAAAAGGAAGGGAAATGACGCGGGGATACCCGTCATAGCCGAAACTTGCGCGGCCCCTCAATGAAAGTCCCTCCGAAAAGGAAGGGAAATGGTGGTGTACACGAGGTAGTCGGTCACGCCTCGCCTTCCCTCAATGAAAGTCCCTCCGAAAAGGAAGGGAAATCAGCTGAAAGATGCAGAGGGTAAGCCCACCGGAAAACCCTCAATGAAAGTCCCTCCGAAAAGGAAGGGAAATGGTGTACCTGAGGCTGACCGAACCCGTCGATGTAGCCCTCAATGAAAGTCCCTCCGAAAAGGAAGGGAAATCGCTTTTGTGGTGCCATTGGTAGAAGTTATTGGGCACCCTCAATGAAAGTCCCTCCGAAAAGGAAGGGAAATCATAACGAATTAGAAAGGTAAACATATGCCAACAACCCTCAATGAAAGTCCCTCCGAAAAGGAA
>NZ_KV811081.1:628-866 GCF_001812975.1 Rothia sp. HMSC073B08
TGAAAGTCCCTCCGAAAAGGAAGGGAAATTAGGTTGATGTCAAGCCGTGAGAAGTCGGTTTCTGTCCCTCAATGAAAGTCCCTCCGAAAAGGAAGGGAAATGTTCAGCTCCTTGCGGCCTCGGTTCACATGCAGAAGCCCTCAATGAAAGTCCCTCCGAAAAGGAAGGGAAATGGTCAGAGAAGCCATTATCTAGCCCCTTCCTTCTACCCTCAATGAAAGTCCCTCCGAAAAGGAAG
>NZ_KV811081.1:966-4171 GCF_001812975.1 Rothia sp. HMSC073B08
ATGAAAGTCCCTCCGAAAAGGAAGGGAAATAGCTACCCGAAAATAGCCCGCAACCATGCGGCAGAAACGGGTGCTTCGCGAGAACCTCGCGGAGGCTACACGCAAAATTATACACTCCAACCACATCTACCCCCGCATAACTCCCTGGCAAGGGAAGAAACCATGCGAGCGACACGCCATGTTCCCGTCACGTACCAGGTTCTCGCTCACACAAAGACCCCCGCCGGGTGCTTCCTAAGCGACCCGGCGAGGGTCCTCACGTATGAGAGGGGTTGGCGCGGTTCAGGTAAACCAGACTAACCAAGCTAACCATGCAAACCGGGCGAGCTTCGAGTCTCACGGGACTAGAAAGAACAGCGCATCAAAACCCGAGCCGGCCAAAGCTCGGCCCCGGCGAACAGCGGAACTAGCGCTCCGCCTCCTCACCCAGCATGCCCTCACGAGCCAACGCAGTCAAACGAGACACCGCACGGAAATACTTCTTCTGATAACCACCAGCCAGCATCTCCTCAGTAAACACCTTGTCAAAAGGCACACCCGAAGAAACAATCGGCAAGTCCTTGTCATACAGGCGGTCAGCCAACACCACAAAACGCAACGCCACCGACTGCTCAGTAATCGGGTGAACATCACGCCACGCAATACCATCCAGGCCATCAATCAGCTGACGGTAACGCGACGGGTGCACCTTCGCAAGATGCTCCACCAGGTCAGCGAAGTTATCAACACCAACAGTCTGGCCGCCGAACACTTCCTCAACCTTCGCTTCAAACGCATCATCAGCAACAGGCTCCGGTGCGGCAGGCAGGCCACGGTGACGGAAATCCTCACCATCCACACGGTGCACCTCAAATTGCGAAGCAAGCACCTGAATCTCACGCTTAAAATCCTCAGCCGCAAAACGGCCCTCACCCAGCGCACCAGGCAGCGTGTTCGAGGTCGCCACAAGCTTCACGCCAGCATCCGCCAGCTCACGCATCAGACGAGACATGAGCACAGTATCACCCGGATCATCCAGCTCAAACTCGTCAATACACACCAGCTTATAGCTGCTCAACGCCTCAACCGTTTTACGGAACGTCAACGCACCCACCAGGTTCGTGTACTCCACAAAAGTACCGAACGCCTTCGGGCCGTCCACATAATGCCACAGCGACGCCAACAAGTGAGTCTTACCCACACCAAAACCGCCGTCAAGGTACAGGCCAGCCTTCGTCGAATCCTTCTTCTTGCCACCAAACAGGCGACCAAAGAAACCGGCACCAGCACCGCCACCATTAATCTTGTCGCCAAAATCCTTCAGCTTCTGCACAGCCTCAGCCTGCGACGGCTGATTCGGATCAGGAATGTAGCTATCAAAAGACACTTCACCAAAACGCTCAGAGGGACGGAAACCCGCCAGCAACTCATCAGCAGAAACGCGAGGGATGCGGTCGGTCAAATGTACGGTCGTGGTGGGCACAAAAACTCTTTTCTTCAGTGACGGCGATGTGACTTCCGCTTTAAGTGTAGTACTGTCTAACACCCCGCGTGAGCCGCATGAGTTGCCCGCCACATTACGGGCACGAGGAGGGAGTGGGGGGTGGGATATGCGGGAGGGGCTTCTGAGCTGGAACGCGGAGGGCGGGATTGCGAAGGCCTGGGCGTTTGGGTGAGGAGGCTGAGGTGGAGTGTGTTTTGGGCAGGGTCTGTCTTGGACGGGTGCTCTTGGGTGGGCGCAGCGTTCGATAGGTTAGTGTCTTCGCCGTGGGTTTTAAACCCGCGGAGGAGGCAATAGCCTATCGATATTCCCTAAACCTATCGGCCATTACTCTGCCCCTCTAACTACTCCCCTAGCTTGCTGTTCATTCTTTTGGTCCGCAGCCCTCTCCCCTGGTCTGTTGCGGGGATGCTTTTGCCGGGGAACACTCGCCACTATGTGTAAATTCTTTGCGTGCAGGTACTTATTTGATACATAAAGCATTGAGGTGTTCGTATGGTGATGTTTCGTCGCTGTAGCACCCAAAAGAATACAAACGGCGGCAAACATGCGGTAGGGTGGTAACTGTAGTGTTCCATAACGCATTGATGCGTTTGTTGGGTGCGCTACGGGGCTGTTTCCCTTCCGGTGGTCAGCTTGACCTGCGAATAACGGCCTGACATGCACATATATCACACCGTCACCGATGATAGGAGCGCTTCTTCTATGGATTCGACCATTTTCAACCGCCGTACCCTGTTGGGTAGCGGCGCACTTGTGGGCCTTGGTGCCCTGCTCGCAGCCTGCGGTCAGCAGGCTAATAACGAGGCGGCAGCTACCGCCTCCGCCGCACCGAGCGAAACCGCTTCGGCGTCTGCGGCGGCATCTGGATCGCCTTCTGCGAGTGCCACTCCGTCTACTGTCCGAGGCTATTCCGGCGGTTCGAAGGCACCCGATGGGGAGTACCGTAAGGCCGACTGGCAGGGACCTGCACAGAATGTACCCAAGCCTCCTGTGCCCGAAGAGGGTTACCGCGAGAAGTCTATTTCCGGGCTGGAAAAGACTCTCCGGGCATGGATTCTGCATGAAAATTATTCAATCCAGACTGGAGACTACACTGAAACCCTTAAATTTTTGAGCCCATCCTTTACATCAGAGATTGATTTCTATAAAAAGATTTCTTCCCTGTACCAACGAGGTGGCTGGGTTGTAGCTGGAACCCATAATTTTATTGCCAATGGTGCTCCATGGTCTGAGGGCGGGGAGACCTATATTTGGCGCGCCTACCGCCAGTGGACTTACGCTATGTATGTTGAGCCTGACGGCAGCTGGGAAAATCATGAAAATAGTGAAGATAACAACAATATGTGGGATATTAAATTGCGCCACAACGGAGACCGCTGGCTTGTAGAATCTACGACAAAGGCCGAGAATTAGTAGATAACATGAAAAATATTACTAAAGCTACCATTATTTCTGCGGCTCTTATATTCTCAAATTTAGCTACAACTTGGGGGGTTGAGGGGGAATTTAGTTCATACTCTGGATGTGCCGCGAATAATCCAAATTCAGCACAAGTATGTGAGACTATTTTTATTAAATCCAGCCCTGATTCTAATTCTAATATTTCTAGAGGCTCTGACGGCAAGGTTTCTTCTGGCGGAGGTACTGTACGTAAAACCCAGGAAATAGAGTCAGCGGAAAAAGCAAAAACCCAAGTCCACGAATGGGAAAAGAGCCACAACC
>NZ_KV811082.1:0-201027 GCF_001812975.1 Rothia sp. HMSC073B08
GCCTCCAACCACACTCAACTCTGAAGAGCCACATATGTCTAAGGCTCTTATCGTCTACGGTCACCCCACTCCCGAACTCTCGACCGCTAGCGCTGAAACTCTCCGTGTTGTCACTGAGACCCTGGGAGAAAACGTAGAGGTGCGCGAACTCGCATCCCACCGCGTCAACGGTTCATTTGATATTGCCGCAGAACAGCAGGCTCTCATGGAAGCGGACGTTATCGTTTTGCAGTTCCCCGTCTTCTGGTACTCGGTTCCCGCTTTGCTTAAGCAGTGGCTGGATGATGTTTTCACCTACGGATTTGCCTACGGGAGCGACGGCGATAAGCTTGCGGGTAAGACTCTCGTAGTTGCAGCAAGTGCCGGTGCAAACGCAGAAATCTATGCAGAGAAGCTACCGAACAACTTCCCTGAAATCTTCAACCCCTTGGAGAATACCGCTGCGTTTTCACGCATGAAGTGGGCGGAACCCGTGTATGTTTACAGCGCATTGAGCATGCCGGGCACCGAAGATATTGCTCGTTCTGCAGGTGTTGACCTGGGCCAGCAGCTTGTAGCACGTTTGCGTGAATTGAATATCTAAACCTATACCGCTGTTTTTAAACCGTGGAGGCTCTTCACTTGGGGAGGGGCTCGGAGTGGCAACTTCGAGCCCCTCTTCGCGCGCGTGTGGAGGTGCGCGTACTGTGCGGACACGACCTTTGGAGCCCTAAAGCGCCCTATAAATACCGGTGAATCCTTACCCTTCAAGCCGCCTAATAAACCGCCAAAAATATAAAAACTTCACTGGACCTTCATGGAATCATGAACCCTAAGGTATAATCGTTCACCGAGCAAGGGAGTATCCCACCAATCGACTCATCGTCAGCACGTTAGCCGAAGGCGCCTAACCGGTGAATCGAGCCGACCTCCATTCAGATCGGCGGGAGAGACTTGTGGTCCTGTACGCACACCACAAGAAAGGCTCCCCATGGAAGTTACCGGGTTGCAATGGTTGGTTACTATTCTCATCATCGCGGGTCTGTTGGCCTTCGACTTCGTGTTCCACGTTCGTAAGGCGCACGAACCCTCCGTCAAGGAAGCGGCCATCTGGTCGAGTATTTACATCGGCATCGCGCTGCTGTTCGGTCTGTACATTTTCGTGACGAACGGCCCCTCCGCCGCTACCGAATTCTATGCAGGCTACATCACCGAAGAAGCTCTCTCGGTCGATAACCTCTTCGTCTTCATGATCATTATGGGTACCTTCCGTGTTGCCCGTGAGAATCAGCAGAAGGTCCTGCTCTTCGGTATCGTCTTCGCGATCCTGGCGCGCGGTACTTTCATCTTCGCCGGCGCTGCGATCATTAACTCCTTCGCCTGGGTGTTCTACATCTTCGGCCTGGTCCTGCTCATGACCGCAGGTAACCTGCTCAAGGACGAAATCACCGAAGGCGACGGCGACGACGAAGCCGACAACATCATGGTCCGCCTCGCCAAGAAGTACCTGAAGACCAGCGACCACTTCGACGGTGACAAGCTCTTCACCATCGAAAACGGCAAGCGCGTCATGACCCCCATGATGCTCGTCATGGTCGCTATCGCTGGTTCCGACCTGCTCTTCGCGCTCGACTCGATCCCCGCGATCTTCGGCCTCACCCAGTCCGTCTACATTGTGTTCACCGCGACCGCGTTCTCCCTCATGGGTCTGCGCCAGCTGTACTTCCTCATTGACGGCCTGCTGGACCGCCTCGTCTACCTCTCCTACGGCCTGGCGACCATCCTCGCGTTCATTGGTGTGAAGCTCATCCTGCACGCAATGCACGAGAACAACCTGCCGTTCATCAACCACGGCGAGCCCGTGCACGTGGTCGAAATCAGCACCGAAATGTCGCTGATGGTCATCGTGGGCGTCCTGATTATTACCGTGCTTGCCTCGCTGCTCAGCCCCAAGGGCCGCGCACTGCAGACCATTCAGCGCGTTCAGGCGCTCTCCGAGAAGTACCTGGCACTGCCCGAGGATGCACCCGCCGCCGAGCGTGCGGACATCACCGCCCGCTGGCAGCAGGAAACCGAGAAGCTCAAGACTATTCCGCAGAAGCTGCGTGACGAGCTGATCGAGAAGGAAGACGAATACCACGCCCTCGTGATGCGTGCCCGCACCGCACAGGATGCGCACGCTTCCTCCTCGAAGTAGTAGTTTGAGCTACTGAGTATGCGGCCTCACCAGGCTGGCGCTAACACTAAAGCCCCTCACACCGGATCAACCGGAGTGAGGGGCTTTAGCTATATCAGAGATATCTCAGAAGAATTACTGGTTGTGAACCTCAGCCAGCATGTTCTTCAGGTGACCCAGAATGGTCAGCGAGTCAGAACCGAAACCGTCGTGGTGGTGGGTCTTCGAAGTCCACACGTGGGTGTTACCGACCCAGCGAGCGGTCTCCATGGAGTGCTCAAAGTCCACGTACACGTCCGGGTTGTACGCCGCAGCCACCACGGGAACCTCGTTCTTGTGCAGCTGTGCGTGGTCGTACAGGCGACCCCAGTCCTTCTTCTCAGCCAGCAGGTTCGCAACCTCAGCCAGCGGACGCAGCGAGGGATCCTCCTCGTAGTACCAGGGGAAGATGTGCTCGCCGGTGAAGAGCAGACGGTCCGCATCCGGTGCGAACTCGGGGCGGGAAGCCGCCACGCGAGCAGCAGACCAGTTGGTCGGCGCGGGGGAGGGGGACAGCTCGTAGCCGGGGATGCCGGGCAGAACGCCGTCAGCGGGGCCGTCAGCGTAAATGGTCTCGTGCATCAGGGCGTACAGCGGGTTCGCCTGGAAGGTCACCTCGGCACCCATAGCGGTCAGGAACTGATCGGACAGGTGGTCGTTACCCTCAGCGAAAGCGGTCTCCAGGAAGTAGTGCAGACCGCGCTCGCGCCAGCGGCCACCCAGGAAATGGCCGGCCATCTGGAAGCGGTGATCGGTCAGACGCTCACCGGTGGGCAGGTACTCCTTGTGGGTGCGCAGGTGCTCAGCAATGCGGGTAGCGAGCTCAGCGTCCTCGGGGAACCAGCTGTAGTACTCCTCAACACGTTCCTTCATGCGGTCGAAGGTGTGCTGGTAGACGTTGTCCACGGAGGTGCGAATCGGCGCCAGGCCCGCGGTGATGCGGCAGTCACGCAACGACTGCGGTGCGAACGACAGGTAGGACAGGGTCAGGAAGCCACCGAAGGACTGACCAATGGTGGACCAGCGCTTGTCGGCACGGTCAGCCAGCAGCACCTCGCGGACAGCCTCCGCGTCAGCGATGATGGAGTCCGCACGGAACAGCTCAGTGTACTCAGCCTGAACCTGCGCGTCACCCACAGCGGTGATGGTGCGGGCAGACAGCGGGGAAGACATGCCGGTACCGCGCTGATCCAGAAGAACCACGCGGTGAGTCTTCGCCAGCTCAGCAATCCAGCCGCCAATGGAGCCGGTCTTCGGCGAACCGAAACCGGGGCCACCCTGCAGGTACACAATGTAAGGACGCTTATCAGCCGAAACGGTCAGAGTCTCGTTGGTGCTCACAACCTCACGGGCGAACACGGTGATGGTCTGGTCCGCGAAACGGGAGGAGAGAGCGGCATCCTTGCCCTTGGAGAAAATCAGACCGTGGGTCAGGGGAACCTGGAACCAGTGGTCGGTAATCTCGTAGCCGTCGTGCTTGACGACCGAACCCTTGCGGTACTCAACCTTGGGAAGCGAAGAAACGGTCAACGGTGAACCTTCTTTCATTCAAATAGATAGATACTCTGTATTCTAGCCCACTACGGGCAACATCGTGGCAGAGCCTCGGGCGGAGTCTCTTTCGGAGTCTCTTTCGGAGTCTCAATCGGAGTCTTAGAACTCGCCCACGCTCAGAATCTTCAGCACCGGGTAACCCGCCTCATCGGATGCCGCCAGATCAACCTCGGCACGAATACCGAAGTCAAAGTTATCTTCGGGGTCGGCGAAGCTCTGCTGAACCTTCCACACGCCCGGGTGAGCGGCGGTGTCCTCATCCATGCTGACCAGGCGAGGCGAGCGCGCGTCGGCGTCCGTGTAGATGTCGTCGTAGGTGTCGAAGTAGTCGTCCATGGCGTCCGCCCAGCGGTCGGCATCCCAGCCGCACCACTCGTCCAGGGCGCCCAGGGCGCGGTCACGCTCGTCAGCGAAGAGCTCCACACGGCGGAAGAGGGCGTTGCGCACCATCACGCGGAAGGCACGCAGGTTCTGCGTCACGGCGGGAGGCTCTTCCTCCTCGATGGAGGCGTGCTCGGCCGCAATGGTCGCGGTGTCTTCGCCGGCAGCCAGCTTCTCCCATTCGTCCACCAGGGAGGAGTCGGTCTGGCGTACCAGCTCGCCGAGCCACTCGATGATGTCGTCGAGCTCGTCGGTCACGGCAGAATCGGGGATGGTGTGGCGCAGCGCCTTGTATGCGTCAGAGAGGTAACGCAGGAGCACGCCCTCGGCACGTTCGAGCGAGTAGTACTGCACGAAGTCGTTGAAGCCCATCGCGCGTTCGTACATGTCACGCACGATTGACTTGGGGCGCGGCTCAAAACGTGCCACCCACGGCGCGGACTGCTTGTAGGTCGTGTACGCCTGATCGATGAGCTCCGCCAGGGGCTGCGGGTAGGTGACCTTGTCCAGCTCGTTCATGCGTTCGGTGTAGTCCACGCCGTCCGCCTTCAGCTGTGCCGACAGTTCGTTCTTCGCCTTGCGTTCCTGTGCGTACAGCACCTGGTTCGGCGAATCCAAGGTCGCCTCAATGAGGGAGAGCGCGTCCAGTGCGTAGCTGGGGGACTCGGGGTCGAGCAGTTCCAGCGCGGCGACCGCAAAAGCGGACAGCGGCTGGTTCAGGGCAAAGTTATCCTGCAGGTCCTCAGTCATGCGCAGGTAGGAGCCGTGCTTGTCCGGGGTGTTGGTTCGCTCAATCACGCCGCCGGTCAGCAATTCCTTGTAGATGCCGATTGCCTTGCACAGCAGCTCGCGGCGGCGCGCAGGGCTCTCGTGGTTCTCCTGAATGATGCGGTACGCGGCAATGACCGGGTTCTCCGGGCGGTGCATCAGGTTCAGCAGCATCGAATGGGTGATGTCGAAGGAGGATGTTAGCGGCTCCGGGGCTGCCTCTACCAGCTGGTCGAAGGTCTTCTCGGACCAGCCAACGAACCCTTCCGGAGTCTTCTTACGCTTGGAGGAGAGCGACTGGTTAATGCGCTTGGTGTCGTCACCGAACTTCGCCTGAGCCTTCGCCAGTAGGCGAGCGTTCTCAATATCGTGCTCGGGTGCCTGAACCACCACGGTGCCGGCGGTATCAAAACCGGCGCGGCCTGCGCGTCCAGCGATCTGGTGGAACTCGCGGGCACGCAGACGGCGGCTACGGGCACCGTCAAACTTCGACAGTGCCGTAATCAGCACGGTACGGATGGGCACGTTAATGCCCACGCCCAGGGTGTCGGTACCGCAAATTACCTTGAGCAGACCCTCCTGAGCCAGCTGTTCCACGAGGCGGCGGTACTTGGGCAGCATACCCGCGTGGTGAATACCGATACCGGCACGCACCAGCTTATTCAGTGCCTTACCGAAGCCCGGACCGAAACGGAACTTAACAATCAGCTCGGCGATGCGTTCCTTATCTTCCTTGGAGGCGATAGCGACCGACAGCAGCGCGTTCGCCTGCTCCAGCGCCGCCTTCTGCGAGAAGTGCACAATGTAGACCGGAGTCTGCTTGGTCTGCACGAGCTCCTGCACCGTCTCCTGAACCGGGGTGGTGGAGTAGTAGAAATGCAGCGGAATAGGGCGCTCAGAATGCGCCACCAGGTCACTCTCACGACCGGTCAGCGCCGTCATCTCCTCCTGGAAGCGAGTCGTATCGCCCAGGGTCGCGCTCATCAGCAGGAACTGCGCCTGCGGAAGCTCCAGCAGGGGAAGCTGCCACGCCCAGCCGCGCTGCGGGTCAGAGTAGAAGTGGAACTCGTCCATGATGACCTGGCAGAGGTCCGCATCCTTACCCTCGCGCAGGGCAATATTGGCGAGAATTTCCGCGGTGCAGCAGATAATCGGCGCCTCCGTATTAATGGCGGAGTCGCCGGTAATCATGCCCACGTTCTCGGCACCAAAAATATTAATCAGGTCAAAGAACTTCTCAGACACCAACGCCTTAATGGGGGCGGTGTAGTAGGAGCGCTGACCGGTCGCCAGGCCCGTAAAATGCGCGGCAACAGCCACAGTGGACTTACCGGAACCGGTCGGGGTTGCCAGCACCACGTTGTGGCCGGCGGCAATGCTCAGAACGGCCTCGTCCTGGGCGGGGTACAGGGTCATACCGCGGGTCGAAATCCACTCGGTGAACGCCTCATAGATTTCTTCGGCGGTGAGGGGGTTGCCCTTAAAATCGCGTCGATTGTAGTCGCCGGGATTCTCACCCAGCGTGGGAGAAAGAAAATTCAAAATACTCATGAGGATTCCAGTCTATCGGGAATAGGGCGGACGCGGGGGCGTTATCGTTACGAGGGAACAAACGGGTACTCGCGGAGTGCTTGCGGGGTGTTCACTGCATCTTTGCAGGGTGGTTGCGGTTCCTTCGCGGGGCGTTTATAGGGCGTTCGGGAGGCGCGGTGCCGCGCTAACGCGGGAATTCCCCAAATTCGTGTAGTGTAGAACAAAGCACTAAAAGTGCAGTGGTGCAAAAACCTGGTGCTCAGAAGGTCGAAAACGTAGGCCCCCCATGCCGCATAGATTACCTCGTAGATGCAGAATCCGCCGATTGATGTCGGTGCATATTGAGCGGCTGATACAAACTCCAAAATACGTTGCATAAATAACGACACGCCCACCTATGATGCAAATAGTGTTGCGTGCCACATTGATAAAGGAATAGGGTAGGAGAAAGGAGAGACGTTGAATGACTGAATACAACGCTGACAAGGCACAAGAAAACGCTGCGCGCGAAGAAGCTACGCATGAAGAATCCATGCATAACAAAACCACGCAGGAAAAAGCCGCTCAGAAAAAAACTGCGCAGAAAAAAGCTGCACAGGAAGTAACCGGTAGCGAACAACGCAAGGCGGAAGAGGAAGCCCTCAAAAAGCGCCTCGCCCTGCGAGTCACCGCACCCGGACACAAATACCCCTGGCACCGCTGGGCAATCCCCGTCCTCGGAGAAACTACCGCGGGTATCGGCGCAATCCTGATCCCCGTCATGGTGGGCCAATTCATTAACCAGCACATCGCCGGAAAAGCCCCCGACGCCTGGCCCATGTTCTGGGTGGTCGTCGCAGCCATCACCTTCATCGTGATCAACGAGTTCTTCGGCTGGGGCACCTCCATGACCCTCAGCGCAGAACTCGGCCGCGACTGGCGCGTCTACATCAACCGACTCATGGGACGCACCCGCACAACCGTTGATGCGGGTGAAGCAGTCACCGTCATGAACAAAGACGTACGCCGCATCACGGCCGTCTACTTCTCACTGCCGCTATTCGTCAATGCCATGATTATCGCGACCCTCGGTGCCGTGCAGCTCTGGCTCATCAACCCCGTCACCGCGATTGTCACCCTCATCGGTACGCTCATCGTGGTCGGCGTGATTGCCTGGTACTCGTCCTTCCTCGAATCCAAGATTGGCGAATACCGTGAGAAGGATGGCGAAGCCTCCTCACGCGCCTCCGACATCGCCACCGGTCTGCGCACCATCGCCGGCCTCGGTGCCGAAGAACAGATGCGTGAGCGCTACCACCGCGGCACTGACGAAGTCTTCGACAGCTACATGCGCTATGAAAAGACGCACCGCTGGATGTTCCTCATCCGCGCGCTGCTCGGCGGTGCCGTGACCCTGCTCGGCGTCGGCTTCGCCCTCACCGGCCATGTCGAAAATGGCCGCTGGGTCTCCGACACCCCCGCCGCGTCCCTGGTGACCGTCGCCTCCATTATTGCGATGATGGGTGGCCCCATCTGGATTACCCAGAACTTTCTGACGGAATGGCGCTACGCCAAGATTGCGCTCGCCAAGGTCGCCCGGCTCGAAGGCCACGCGGGCGTACGCCAGGGCGTGCTGAAGAGCCCGCGCACCGACGAAGAAATGGCGCAGCTGGCACGCGCCGAACAAACAGTCGAGGCGAGCACCTTCGAGGTGCCCGTACCCGTCGCCCCCACCGGTGCTAGCAACCTGCGCATCGTGTACGTCAACCCGCGCGACTACAACCTCACCGCGCAAGACTACGCCGAGGCGCTCGCCCGCACCCTGCGACGCGGGGGAGAGGACCTCAAGGACGCAACCGGCCGCCGCGTGTTGCTGAGCGAACCGAATCCCATGATTTTCGCGGGAACCCTGCAGGAGCACCTGCGCCTGGGTACCGTGCCGAACCCCGACGAGGAGCTGGCACAGGCAAAGGACCAGGAGCTGCTGAAGATTACCGACTCCCGCGAAATCGCCTACCGACTGGGCGGACGCAACCCCGAAGACTACTTTGCCGCCCGCATCACCAGTGAAGGCGCGAACCTCTCCGGTGGTCAGCGTCAGCGTCTGGCACTCGCCCGCGCACTCGCACAGGACGCGCAGGTGCTCATCCTGACCGAGCCGCTGAACTCCGTGGACGAACCCAGCCAGCGCTACATCTACGATGCGATGGAAACCCAGGTCGGTAGCGACCGCCTGCCCGTCGGCTACCCCGGCCTGCTGCAGGATTTGGAGCAGGTCTACGTTGTCTCCACGCCCGCGGAGACGACCCGCCGCATGGAACGCGACGGCTACCCCGTCGCTCAGGCAGAAACCCCCGCAACCACTCAGAATCAGGAGGTGAACTAGCATGGCAAAGCAGCTCCCCATCGAAAGCCCCGCCTACGTGGCACGCCGCATGTGGAACTACCTCGCAGCGCATAAGGGGCGAGCCCTCTACACCTTCGTCATCTACATGGTCAGCACCCTCATGGGTGCGGTGGTGCCCCTGCAGATTGGTGCCACCGTGGACGACGTGGTGGCGGGTAAGTTCTCCAGCTACCCGTGGCAGCCGATTCTGATTATTCTGGCGGCGTTCATCGTGCAGGCAATAACCCTCATGGTCTCCTCGTACAGTGCGGCCCGATTGGGTGCGCTCGTCACCCGTGACGCCAACCAGGACACCCTCGACGGCACCCTCGACCTGGATGCACGCACCGTGGAAGAAGCCGGCAGCGGCGACCTGCTCACCCGCGTGACCGACGACCTGTCCTCGGCCGCAAACGCTGTCAGCACAGACCTTCTCGGTGCAATCTACGTGGTGCTGTACTTCATTATCTCCACGCTCTCCCTGGCGTTCGTGAGCCCGGCAATGGGTCTGATCATGCTACCCATGATTGCCGGTCTTGCCCTCATCATGTCGAAGATGCTGCCGCTCATGGCGGCACGCAACCAGACCGCCCAGGAGCGCGTGAGCGACCTCAACAGCGTGCTGACCGAGAACATTCGCGGCACCTCCACGATCCGTGAGCTGGGCGTTCATACCGCCCGCGAAGATGCCTTCGCCGGTGAGAACAAGCGCCAGTTCGCCGCGCAGCTGGGCATGGTGCGCATCCGCCAGCTGTACTTCACCGTGGACGCTATTAACGCCTGGATCCCCACGATTCTGTGCATGCTCTGGGGCGCCGCCTGTGTGGCTCTCGGCTGGGCAAGCTGGGGTGCCGTAGCGACCGCCTCGGTCATGGTTTTCAGCCTGCGAACCCTTGCCGACATGCTGAACCACCACGTCAGTAGCCTGCGCATCATGCTCGTGAACATGGGCCGCGTGTTCGGTGTGGTGTCCTTGGCGAAGAAGCAGCGTGAGGCGCGTGCACAGCACCGCGCTGAAGCGTTCGCCGCCGTCTCGGATGAAGCCGTGAAGGACCCGCAGTACGCCATTGACTGCATCGACGTCTCCTACGGCTACTCGCCGGACGCCCTCGTTCTGGAAGGCATCAACCTGAAGATTCGCCGCGGCGAGGCGCTCGCCCTGGTGGGTCGTTCCGGTTCGGGTAAGACCACCCTGGCGCGTCTGATTGGTGGTTCGCTGACCGCCCTGGACGGCACCATTAACGTGATGGGTCGCCCGGTGGGTCACGGCGACTTCCCGACCGATGCCGCCGCCGACGGCCGCCCGCGTCTGCTGGTTTGCACGCAGGAAGCGCACGTCTTCTTCGGTACCCTCGCCGATAACTTTACGGTGGTTGTGCCGGATGCAACCGTCGAGCAGATGGGTGAGGCACTGGACGCTGTCGGTGCCCGCTGGTGGCGCGACCTGCCGCAGGGCATGGACACCGTCGTCAGCGGCGCGGATTCGCCTCTGACCCGCGACCAGATTCAGCAGCTGGCGTTGGCACGTATCGTGCTTGCCGACCCACACGCCGTGATTCTGGACGAGTCCACCACCCAGCTGGAACTCGCGGACGCAACCGAATCCCTGCGCGCCGTGTTGGCGAACCGTGCAGTGCTGATTATTTCGCACGATGCGCGTATCGCCTCGCTGGCTGACCGTGCGGTCCTGCTGCACGAGGGCAGGATCATTGCGGAGGGTTCACCGGCAGAGATTTTCGCCCTCACCTAAGCTCTGGCCTAGCCCGGTGGATATGCCCGGCGATATGTCCGGCTGATAGTGCCCGGTACCGTCTAAAGCGGTGCCGGGCATTGCCTTTTAACGGGCGAGTTCTGGGGGGTGCTGAAGCCTGCGCTGGAAAACCTGAGCCGGAATGGTGGTGCAGTACCGCAATGCTCAAACGAAAATTTCGGAGAGATTCACTTGTCACCCGCAAAACTTTCAGCTACTGAGAATCGTTGTGATAACCTGGCAGAGCGATATGGGGTGCCTTGAGACGCCTGCTCCCAACCCGCTGACCCACCCAAAGACGGGCAACCAAAACAGCGGGGGCACGGAACGGTAGGCGCGCGAAACAGCGTACAAACACTCAAGGCTGAGAAAAACACCCATTGAACCTGCTCTAGTTCGAACTAGCGAAGGGATTATCGATGAAGGCAGAGCAGCCTACCGCGCCCACGTGCGCATCCACCTCTAACCCTGTACCCGGCGCGAGCGCTCCCGGAACCCCCCGGGCACCTCAGACAGCTCGGGTGCCGAGGGTCCTCTCCATTGCGGGAACCGACCCCTCCGGCGGTGCGGGCATTCAGGCGGACCTCAAGTCCATTACCGCATCCGGCGGTTACGGCATGTGCGTGACCACCTCACTGGTCGCTCAGAACACCTGTGGGGTTCGTGAAGTATTCACCCCGCCCCTGGAGTTTTTGACCGCGCAGCTTGCCGCCGTTTTTGATGACGTCACGGTAGACGCCGTGAAAATCGGCATGCTCGGCGACGCAGCCACGATCCGTACCGTCCGCACCTGGTTGAGCGAGCACCCGGTGCCCGTGGTCGTGCTCGACCCGGTCATGATTGCTTCCAGCGGTGACCGTCTGCTGCAGGCGGAAGCGGAGCAGGCGCTGCGCGACCTCGTGCCGCTCGTGGACGTGATTACCCCGAACATTCCGGAGCTTGCCGTGCTCTGTCAGAAGGAGCCCGCTCAGACCTTTGATGAGGCGCACGAGCAGGCGGCGAACCTCGCGGCGGCGACCGGAACCACCGTCATTGTGAAGGGCGGTCACCTGTGCGGTCAGGACGCCGGCAATACCGCGGTCTTCCCGGACGGCACCTGCGCGCACGTGCGCACCCCGCGCCTGGACAGCCGCAATACGCACGGCACCGGATGCTCCCTGTCCTCCTCGCTGGCAACCCGCCTGGGCGTGGAACTGCTGCAGCACACTGAAGCCGCAGAACCTGCCGCAGACCAGAAGAACACTCTGACCAGCGAAGATACCCACCGCGCACTGCAGTGGAGCACCCGCTGGCTCCACGAATCCATTGCCGCGGGTGCCGGTCTGCAGGTCGGCTCCGGTGAGGGCCACGGCCCGGTGGACCACGCCGCACGTGCCCGCCGTCTGGAGGCTGCTGCCTCCGCGTACCCGTGGCATCACCTGCTCGCCACCACCGACTCTGAGGGTAATGCCCTGGACGGCACCAGTCCGGAGCGCCTGCTGCCGGTCAGCCCCGTGCCCGCCGGTGAAGCCGTCGTAAAGCCCGCCGGTCCCTGGACTGCCGCTCTTTGGGCTGCGGGTGGCGAAACCTGGCACCAGATCCTGGACCTGCCCTTCGTGCGTGCCCTCGGTGACGGAACCCTCGACGAGGACCTGTTCTCCTTCTACCTGGACCAGGATGCCCTCTACCTGCGTGATTATTCGCGTGCGCTCGCGACCCTCTCAGCGCGTGCTGATACCGCTGAGGCGCAGGTGCACTGGGCGGCTGGCGCGCACGAGGCGATTGCCGCCGAATCGCAGCTGCACGAGGGCTGGTTGGCGAACCGCGCACGCCTGGGTGGGCCTTCGCCCGTTACGATGGGGTACACGAATTTCCTGCGCGCCTCCGCCGCCGGTGATGATTACGTGGTCGGCGCAGCCGCTATCTTGCCCTGCTACTGGCTGTACGAAGAGGTGGGCGCCGTGCTCTCCTCGCAG
The DNA here is from genome assembly GCF_001812975.1 of Rothia sp. HMSC073B08. Lineage (NCBI taxonomy): Bacteria > Bacillati > Actinomycetota > Actinomycetes > Micrococcales > Micrococcaceae > Rothia > Rothia sp. HMSC073B08. The sequence goes on from NZ_KV811082.1 coordinate 12,501, forward strand.
AACCACGCGGACCACCCGTACGCGGAGTGGTTGAGCCTGTACGGTGGCGAGGAGTTTGCCGCGGATGTGGCGCGTAGTCTCGCGGAGGTGGAGCGTGCGTTTGAGGCGGCTTCACCGGCTCAGCGTGTCCGCGCGGCGCGGGCGTACCTGTCGGCGTGCGTGTATGAGCGTGAGTTCTTCGACCAGGCTCACCGGGCACTGCGGTAGTTCGTCGGGCGCTGCGCTAGAGGCTCGCGCGGGGTTTGGGACGCCGGGGCTTTAGGTACCGATTTTTGGGCTGAATACCGCCCCGGCATGGCGTGAGATAGGTGATTGATGCTTCACTCAAGCTACCGCCGGTTCGGGGTCTGTGCCGGTTATGCTTAAGGCGTCGGTGAAAACCGTTTGCGGCAGGATTCCGGCCCTCACCCAACTGGCTGATGTACCTGCCGCGCCCGCACCTCTACGGCGTGTAACCGACCAGTTTGGCCCGTCGCAACCACCTCATCCAACCCCCGCGGCGGGTCAAACGCCTTCCTTCCCGGTTTTCGGGGCTTCGTTTGAAAGCGTGGCGTGTAAATCCCGCATAGAAATATCCCGTGCAGATATTCACCTGCACGGGATATTTTGCTGTTCTGTTTTCTGCTCTGCCGCCATCTATAGCCGCAGATTGGGTAAATCTTATGCGCCCTGGTTCTCACGAACCTCTTTCTTTTCAGCCTGGTAGCCGAAGCAGAACGCCGTACCGGCAATCAGCGCCGCTAACCAGATGGAGAATACGCCAAACCATCGGGTTATAAGCGCCATGAGAATCACGCCAGCTATGAAAGAGATGACTACGAGAGAGTAATCAATGGCTTTGAGCAGAGCCGTACGGCGCTGCGCCTTCGCCTCATTTTTTGTGACTCCGTCGGGGGTTTTCCGTGTGAAGTACAGCGAACCGGCGGTGTACCAGGCGCTGAGCATTTTGCGCCAGTTGCCGCTGGTCATGAAGAGCGAAAAGGGGTTTTCGCCAATGCGTGTATCCGCGAGGGCGTGAATCATCAGACCGACGGTGAACGCCAGCGCACCCACCTGAAAGCTATTGCTCAGAGTTCTGTCCATGAAGGGTACTGCGAAGCAAACCAGAAGGAACGGCAGGAGCGTGCCGATGCGCCAGTGCCTCATCCGGGCACGTTGACCGAGTAAGTCGTGAATGAAATGCCCTGCCAGGTACCCGAAGCTGAAGAGAATGACGGAGAGCCAGCGCAGGTGCACCACATGCGGTGCGTCACGGTGTAGGTCGGCGATAAGCAGAATAAAGTTGCCGGTCTGCGTGGCAACGAGCGCTTCATAGTGGATGTGCGAGAAGACGTCCACCGCGCCGCCCAGGGAGGCGAGGAGTAGAGCCATGACGCGCCCGTAGCGTCGAGGTGCTGGGATGCGGTGTAGCATCTCGCGGAGGTGGTGTAGCATGCGCCTTCCCTCACGGTGGGTGGGTCTGTGTGTAGCAGTAATGCCGCTGGTTCCATGCTACGGCATGGGAGGCGGTGGTATAGAGAACAGGGGAGGAGCCCCGCGGACCGGCCGCCGTTAAAGCGAAAGCCCCGAGCAGATGTCTGCTCGGGACCTTGCACGCTATTCGGTATTTAGCTCAGGGGTTTAGTTCAGAGGCAGTAGCCTACTTGCTCTCGCCCTTGAGGGCACCCACGAGCGGACCAATCACGTCCATGGGCAGCGGGAAGACCACGGTCGAGTTCTGGTCGGCACCCAGCTCCAGCAGGGTCTGCAGGTAACGCAGCTGCAGGGAGGCAGGGGACTGGCTCAGAATGTCGGATGCTTCCTTCAGCTCGCTCGAAGCCTCCAGCTCACCGCGTGCCGAAATGATCTTTGCGCGGCGCTCACGCTCAGCCTCAGCCTCGCGTGCCATGGCGCGCTGCATAGCCTCGGGAATCTCAACGTCCTTAATTTCGACGAGCTCCACCTGAATACCCCACGGCTCGGTGCGGGAACCGATGATGGAGCGCAGGTCCTCGTTCAGGTCCTCGCGGTGTGCGAGCAGGGTGTCCAGGTCAACGCGGCCGAGCAGGGAACGCAGGGTGGTCTGCGCAATCTGGCTGGTGGCAATCGGGTAGTTCTCGACCTCGAGCACGGCGTTCTTGGCGTTGGTCACGCGGAAGAGGACCACGGCGTTCACGCGGGCGGGAACGTTGTCCTTGGTAATGACTTCCTGCGGGGGAATGGTCAGGGTGATGACACGCATGTCAACGCGCTGCAGGGAGTCGACGAGGGGGAAGACGACGTTCAGGCCGGGCTTCAGCTCCGAACGCAGGTGGCCGAAGCGGAAGGAGATGCCACGCTCGTATTCGGGGATGACGCGGAACATACGAATCAGAATAAAAAGAACAATGACGGCAACTGGGATGAGGATAGTTGCCAGAGTGACGGGATCCATGGTTTTCCTTCACAAATATTGGGGGAGGACGGTATGTGTGCCCACCTGCCCGCGCCTCGTACGGTGCAGGTAGTAGGGGGTGCCCGGTATCGGGCTGTGTGGGGGAGTTTAGGGAGGGGAATTTTCCGTCCCGGCGTACATCGCGGCGGTCGGTGCTTTAGCGGCACCCCGCATGGAAAACTCAAAAGAGGAATAAAAGAGAATTCCATGCAGGGTGGCCGCCGAAGCTAACAGACGGGACCAATCGACCGGTCAGCCGCCGGAACGGAAAAACTTGTGCAGCGCTACTTCTTCGCCATCTGCTCTGCCAGCTTTTCGGCAGCCTCAACCTCAGCCAGGTTCTGCTCCTGCAGGACCTCGTTCGTGGTCTTGTGCAGTCGCTTAACCGAGGTGCCGGTGCCGCTCCATGCGGGGCGGTCCGGGTCGAGGGCAGAGGTACGAACCGGCAGGGTTGCATCCGCAATCATCTGCTTGCGGGTCTGCTCGGTACGGCGCTTACGCTCATTCGACACGCCACCCCACTTCGCCGCGAAACGGTCCATCTTCACGTTCACCGATTCGTCAGCGGTGGATGCGTGAATATGCTTCGGATCGTTCTCGAAGTTCGCGGGGGAACGCATGAGCTTCACAGCCAGCGGGTAGGTCAGCGACAGGCAGACCACCGCGGCGGCACCCTCCACCAGAAGCTCCAGCGGGGAGTGCCAGACGATGGCGGCACCAATCAGGATGACCACACCCAGCAGCGACACGGCAACCGCGAGCCCGCGGTGGAAACGACCCGACTCGGAGTAGGGCCATTCATCCACTTCGCGGGTGAGCTCGCGACCGTTCGCCGAGACGGTGCAGCTGTCCTTAATCGGGCAGGTGTTGCACACGCTGGGCTTGGCGCGGTAACGCATCACTCGGTTGTCCGAGTCGAATGCGGTCGCCCACAGCCACTGGTCTTCGGGGCAGAGCCACGCGTCGCTCTCTTGGTGGTAGGTGAACCCGAAGGTTCGCGCCGCCACCATGCGCTGGCTGGTGCGCTTGGCGAGAATATCGAAGCCCCAACCCACGGCGACCAGGCCGAGCGCGTACACGCAGGCCAGCCACACGAGGAAAGAAACTCCAGCAATCTGCTCAGGCATGGTTAGCCTCGACGATCGCTACGGTAGGGGCTGGTCTGCTCGGGCAGCTCCTCGGCAGCCTTAGCGCCGGCGAACTCTGCGATGCGAGCGTCCTCAACCACCTCGTACAGCGGCGGTTCGGGCAGCTCCAGGACGGTTTCCTTAGCGTTCTTGGAGAAGATCTCCTTGATACCCAGCAGCGCCAGCTTAATCAGCGGGATAATGCCGACCAGGAAGATGACGTCACCGGGCATACGCATCCAACCCATCACGGCGGAAGCACCGTCGTGGATGAACGCGAAGGAACGAGCCTCGTAGTAGCCTTCACCCACGGACTTGTACAGCTGAGCAATACCCAGCGGCAGCAGCGAGATGAAGGACATCCACAGCAGACCAATGTTCAGGGTCCAGAAGGAGAACTTCAGACCCTTCTCAGGCCACTTGTCCTCAGGGATCAGGTAGCGCAGACCAAACACCGCGAACGCGATTGCGAGCATACCGTACACACCCATCATGGATGCGTGTGCGTGGTTTGCGGTCAGTGCCGTACCAATCTCGAAGTAGGACACGATCGGCAGGTTAATCAGGAAGCCGAACACACCTGCGCCGAGGAAGTTCCAGAAGCCCACAGCAATCAGGAACATAACAGCCCAACGGTGCGGGAAAGGCTTGGTGCGGTTGGAGTACTGGCGAGCACCCAGCTGCATGAAACCCCACGCCTCAACGGTCAGGAAGGTCAGCGGGATAACCTCAGCAGCCGAGAAGAACGCACCGAATGCCATCTGCTCGGAGGGGGTACCGACGAAGTAGGTGTGGTGCAGAGTACCGATCACACCACCGACGGAGTAGAGCACGGCGTCCATCATGATGATGGCGATTGCGATGCGCTCGCGGACCACGCCGAGCAGCACGAAGATGTACGCCACCATCACGGTGGTGAACAGTTCGAGGAAGTCCTCCACCCAGAGGTGAACCACCCAGAATCGCCAGAACTCGGCGACGGTCACGTGAGTACGCTGACCTGCGAGCAGGCCGACCGCGTAGAACATGGGGATGGCGAGGCCGGAGAAGAGGAACAGCCACGGCAGGGAGGTCTTCTTCGAGCCCTTCAGGCGGGAGGAGAGGGTACGCCAGACGATGACAATCCAGATGAACATACCCGCGGTGAGCAGGATCTGGAAGAATCGCGGCAGGTCCAGGAACTCCCACTGCTGCGAGAAGAAGCCGGTGAGTTCCTTGGGGATGAGGCCCTTCTGAGAGAACCATTCGTTCAGCAGCGAGCCGAGGACCACGAAGACCACGGCGCCGATGAGAACGTAGGTGAGCAGACCCTGCTTCTTGGGTTCGCGGCGGGTAATCAGCGGGGCGATGAAGATACCGCCCGCCAGGAACGCGCCTGCGGTCCAGAAGAGGGAGAGCTGAAGGTGCCAGGTTCGAGATACCGTGTAGGGCAGCAACTGGCCCATGTCGATACCGAAGAAGCCGGTGAGTTCTTCACGGTAGTGCTCGGTGAGTGCACCCACCAGAGCCTGCAGCAGGAACAGCACCAGGATGGTTGCGAAGAGCAGGCAGGCTGCCTTCTGCGAGGGGGTCAGGCGAACTTCGTCGGGCTGACGGAAGTCGAGGACGGGTGCCTCTTCCGCGTGCCAGCCGATTGCGCGGGACCAGCGGCCGTAGATGGCGAACATCAGACCGGTACCACCGATGAGGGCAATCAGGGAGAGTGCCGACCAGACCATCAGATCCGCGGTGGGCTTGTTGTCCACGTTGGGTTCGGAGGGCCAGTTGTTGGTGTAGGAGTAGGGCTGGTCGGGGCGGTCTGCCGCCGATGCCCATGCGGTCCAGCCGAAGAAGGCGACGAGGTCGTGCAGTTCTTCGTCGTTCTTAATGGCGTCGGGGAACAGGCCCTGCGAGGTGTCGCCCTTCATCAGGGTTTCGCGGTAGTGCTTGAGCATGAGCTGGTAGCCCTTGGTCTCACCAGCGGACCAGGTGATGGTCTTAGTCTGCTCGTCGTACTTGTTCTCCTTGCGCCACTCGTTCTTCACGAGTTCGCGGGGGTCCTGCTTGCCCTGCTCACGGTACTCCTTGACGGCAGCATCGGTGGTCAGGCGCAGGTATTCTGCAGTGTAGTCGGGGCCGAGGTAGGCGCCGTGGCCCAGGACGGAGCCGTACTGCTGCAGACCGCGTCCCTGGAAGAGTTCCTGACCGTGCAGGATCTGTTCTTGGGTTGCGATGGTTTTGCCGTCATTGCCGACAATTTTGTCGGGTAGCGGCATGGAGAGTGCGTAGGTGCGCATTGCAAGGACTGCCATGATGGTGAAGCCCAGGAGCATCACAAACGCAACAGCCTGTACCCAGCCTTTTCCGGCATAGGCACCGACCGTGTCTGAGCGGCGGGCAATCTTTGCTGCCTCCGCACGCGAGACGGGTTTTGTAGCCATAGTGTATGTCTCCAGTGTGCGTGGAATTTTTAGGTGGAGTGGTTCCGACGCACATCCGCTGGAGGGGCGGCTCACTATGTTCAGGGTGAATCGTCCTTGAGGGAGGTGCGACAGCCCACCCTGTTTTCATTTTTGCATATTAAATGCGTATTTGAGAAACTTTGCTGACGTAGCGTCATAATGTGACACGGCTATTTGGCGGGGAAATCAGTAATCATAAGGCCGAAAACCTGAAATATTACGTTGAGGTTGAACCCTTAGCTTCCGTGCCACTTCCTCGCCTGTAGCGGGGGAGGAGGCGCCGGGATGGAAGCTGCGCAGGCGCCCTCAACCGGGGCACTCGCAGGAACCTGGGTGGGAGGCGCATCCCAGCATGTGGAAGGGGAGCGCGGCACCCCTCACGTGCCTACACTCGGGTGTGGAATAATAAAATCCGACGCTACTAAACACAGTACAAATTTTTTGCGGCACAGGTTACCGCAGTACAGATTTTGTGCTCTTTGGCGGCGTATATTCAGAAGGGGTCACTCACCCCGCATCCACGGCGGACCGCCGCCACAGCCCGCAATCTATCGGCACCTCAGGAGAGTTCACGTGCTTCTCTACAAATCCACCCAGAAAGCAATCACCGGAATCCTGCGCACCGTCTTCCGCGCCCGCGTGACCGGACTCGAAAACTTCCCCGCCAACGGCCCGGTGATTGTCGCCTCCAACCACCTGTCTTTCCTGGACTCCATCATTATTTCTGCCATGATGCCGCGCCGCGTGGCGTTCCTCGCGAAGGCTGAGTACGTGAACACCCCCGGCCCGCGCGGCAAGATGATGAAGGCATTCTTCGAAGCCGTGGACATCATTCCCGTGAACCGCTCCGACCGTTCCGAATCGCTCAAGGCGCTCGACATTGCCCTGGAGAAGCTGCAGGAGGGTAAGGTCTTCGGCATTTACCCCGAGGGCACCCGCTCCCGCGACGGCTACCTGTACCGCGGCAAGATTGGTGTGGCGTGGCTGGCGCACATGACCGGCGCGCCCGTGGTTCCGGTCGGTCTGATTGGTACCGACCGCCTGCAGAAGCCCGGCTCGAACATGATTTACCCGCGCCGCTTCACGATTCGCGTGGGCAAGCCGCTCTACTTTGAGAAGACCGGCGAGAAGATGACCGGCAAGCAGCGCCGCGTCACCACCGACGCGATCATGGATGAGATTGCTCAGCTGTCCGGTCAGGCACGCAAGCACGAATACAACGTTTCGCCCTCAGCCGCACGTGACGCAGGCTAGGGCACACGCCGCCTATACCGCGTAGACTTAAACCGCGCATCCACGCATGGGACCCCGCATTGGGGTGTTCCGTGTAGGATGCGCGGTTTGTCGTCTGTGAGCGCCTGAGATGCCCCCCGGCAGCCCAGCAGCGGCCCACACCGACCCCGGCACCCCAGCAGAAAGCCCAGTAGAGCGAGGAGAAAGTACCCATGGCAGAGCCTTCCAGCTACCGCCCCGCCCCCGGCGAAATCCCCACCGACCCGGGCGTTTACCGTTTTCGCGATGCTGACGGCCGCGTCATCTACGTGGGTAAGGCGAAGAACCTGCGCAACCGCCTCAACAGCTATTTTGCGTCGCCGCAGACGCTGAGCCCGAAGACCTACGCAATGGTGCATACGGCGGCGAGCGTGGAGTGGACCGTGGTGGCGAGCGAAATGGAGTCGCTGCAGCTCGAATACACCTGGATTAAGGAGTTTTCGCCGCGCTTCAACATTGCGTTCCGCGACGATAAGTCGTACCCGTACCTGGCGATTACCGTCAATGACGTGTACCCGCGCGCCATGGTGACCCGCGGCGAGCGCCGTAAGGGCGTGCGCTATTTTGGCCCGTATTCGCAGGCGTGGGCGATTCGTGAAACCCTGGATGCGCTGCTGCGTGTGTTCCCGGTGCGCACCTGCACGAACGGCGTGTTCAACCGCGCGAAGAATAGCGGCCGCCCGTGCCTGCTCGGTTATATCGATAAGTGCGCGGCGCCGTGCGTGGGCAAGATTAGCGCCGAGGAGCACCGCGAGTTGGCGCGCGGGCTGACCCGGTTTATGGGTGGTGGCGCTGAGAAGCATATCGCCCAGCTGACCGCGGAAATGAAAGCCGCCGCAGCTGATATGGACTTTGAGCGCGCCGCGATTCTTCGCGACGATATTGCCGCACTGACTAAGGCGTTTGAGCGTAACGCCGTGGTGCTTGGCGCGACCGTGGATGCCGACCTGTTCGCCTACGCTGAGGACGATCTGGAGGCATCCGTTCAGGTGTTCTTCGTGCGCGGCGGCAGGATCCGCGGCCAGCGCGGCTGGATCGTGGAGAAGGTCAACGACAGCACCGATGCGCAGCTCATTGAGCAGCTGATCGCGCAGGTGTACAGCGATATTGCGGCGAGCCTCGCCTCCCAGAAGGACGCCGAGAAGAGCCTGAACAGCTACGATATTCCGCGTTCCGTGCTCGTGCCGGTGGAGCCCGAGAATAAGGAGCAGCTGGCGTCCTGGCTGGCGGAGGTGCGCGGCGGGCCCGTGGAGATTAGCGTTCCGCAGCGCGGCGACAAGGCAGAACTTATGAAGACGGTTGCCGAGAATGCGCGCCAGTCGCTGACCCTGCACAAGAGCCGCCGTGCCGGTGATTTGACCACCCGCAGCGCCTCCCTCGTGGAGCTGCAGGAGGCGCTGGAACTGCCCGACCCGCTGCTGCGCATCGAGTGCTACGACATTTCGCATGTGCAGGGCACGAACGTGGTCGCGTCCATGGTCGTCTTTGAGGACGGCATGCCCGCGAAGAACGCCTACCGCACCTACAGCATTACCGGTGACGCCGCGCGTGACGATACCGCCAGCATGTACGACGTCATTACGCGCCGCTTCAAGAGGCACCTGGCGCAGCAGGCGGAACGCGAAGCTGCGCCCGTGCACTCCGGCGAGATTGACGCCTCCACGCCCGAGCCTGCGAAGTTCGCCTACCCGCCGAACCTAGTGCTCGTGGACGGCGGCCCGCCTCAGGTGGCTGCCGCATCCGCCGCGCTGAGCGACCTGGGCATCACGGACGTGTACGTTGCCGGCATCGCTAAGCGCCTGGAGGAGCTGTGGCTACCGGACGACGACTACCCGGTCGTGCTGCCGCGCACCTCGCAGGCGCTGTACCTGGTGCAGCGCCTCCGCGATGAGGCGCACCGTTTCGCTATCACCTTCCACCGTTCCAAGCGCGGTAAGGCGATGGTCGCCTCCGCCCTGGATGAGGTGCCCGGTCTGGGCGAGGTGAAGCGTGCCGCGCTGATTAAGCATTTCGGGTCGGTGGCTCAGATTAAGCAGGCGAGTGCCGAGGAGCTGACGGTGGTGCCGGGTATTGGTCCGGCGTTGGCTCAGAAGATTCTGGCGGCGCTTGCCTAAATGCCTGCTGGCGCTGACCTAATCCTCTGGCTGGCGCTGGATGAAGGCCCGCCCGGGGTGTGAACGCAGCACCCCGCCTCGTAATGGCGCTTAACAAACGTGTCATAATTGAAGGAAACCGTCATCATTACGAGCGCGCTATCTTCGCGCGCCCTCAACCAGTAGAGTGGAAACCGTGAGTAATAACCATCTGCGCCTATTCACCAGCGAGTCGGTGACTGAAGGCCACCCCGATAAGATTTGTGACCAGATTTCTGACGCCATCCTTGACGGCATCATCGCCCAGGATCCCGCAGCGAACGTTGCTGTGGAGACCATGGTGACCACCGGGCAGGTGCACGTTGCGGGTGAGGTGACCACCTCCAGCTACGTCGAAATCCCCTCCATCGTGCGCGAGACCATTCTGGGCATCGGCTACGATTCCTCCACCCGCGGCTTCGACGGCGAGTTCTGCGGCGTGTCCGTGTCCATTGGTGAGCAGTCCCCGGACATTAACGCCGGCGTGTACGAGTCCCTCGAGGTTCGTCAGGGCATCGCTGCTGACGAGTACGACCGCCAGGGTGCGGGCGACCAGGGCATCATGTTCGGTTACGCTTCGAACGAGACGAACGTGCTGATGCCCGCCCCGATTTGGCTGGCGCACCGCCTCTCTGAGCGTCTGACCAAGGTCCGTAAGGACGGCCTGCTGACCGAGCTGCGCCCCGACGGCAAGACTCAGGTGACCCTCGGCTACGATTCGAACAACGTGCCTGTCTCCGTGGACACCGTGGTTGTTTCGAGCCAGCACACCGCAAGCTACGACCTGGCTGACCTGCGTGCAGACATTGAGAAGCACGTTATCGCACCGGTTCTGGGTAGCGTCGAGCTGGATTCCTCCAACGCTAAGTTCATTGTGAACCCCGCTGGCCGCTTCGTTCAGGGTGGTCCCGTGGGTGACGCGGGCCTGACCGGCCGCAAGATTATTGTGGACACCTACGGCGGTTCGGCTCGTCACGGTGGTGGCGCGTTCTCCGGTAAGGACCCGTCGAAGGTGGACCGTTCCGCAGCGTACGCAATGCGTTGGGTTGCGAAGAACATTGTGGGTGCCGGTCTTGCTGACCGCGCCGAGGTTCAGGTTGCGTACGCTATCGGCCAGGCAGCGCCGGTCGGTCTGTACGTTGAAACCTTCGGCACCGAGAAGGTCGACCCGATCAAGATTGAGAAGGCTGTGCGTGAGGTCTTCGACCTGCGCCCGCTGGCAATCATTAACGAACTGGATCTGCGCCGCCCGATTTACAAGAAGACCGCAGCTCACGGCCACTTCGGTCGTACCGAGCCGGAATTCACCTGGGAGCGCCTGAACCGCGTGGATGCACTGCGTTCGGCAGTGTCCTCCTCCTAATATCTGTCAGGGTAGAGGAGCACGCTGATTCGGGTGACTCAGAGCAGTTCTGAATCGAACTCTTCAGCACCGTTGGGTGCTCAGCAGGAATCCCTGCAACAGCTTGACCTGTTGCAGGGATTTCCTGCTCTTCGTGATGCCCTGATTCCGGCTGCCCCGGAGCCGGTGAACGTTGCCGCCGAGTTGGAGGCGAGCGGCGTGCCGAACCCTGTGGCGCGTGTGCGTGTGGATAGCACTCTGCCGCAGGTGGACCGCACATTTGATTACCGTGTGCCCGCTGAACTGAGTGAGGATGCGGTGCCCGGCGCCCGCGTGCGTGTGCTGTTCAACGGCCACGAGCTGACCGGTTACATTGAGGAGCGCGCCGCCACGACTGATTGGACGCGCACCTCGCTGCTGCCGCTCAAGTCGGTGCTGTCGCGTGTGCCCTCTGTTGCGCCCGAAATTTTTGCGCTTGCCGAGGCGCTTGCCGACCGTTACGCCTCCACGGTGGCGAACGTACTGCGCCTGGCGGTGCCGCCGCGCATTGCCGCGCTGGATAAGAGGTACGCGCCTCTTCTGCCGGGTTACGAGTCGGCGTATTTGGGTGATTCTGCTCCGGTAAGCACTTCCGATGCTCCCGAGAGCGCGGCTTCCGAGCATGTGGCTTCCGAGAGCACGGAATCTGGGCCTTCTACCGCCTCCGCTGCCTCCAGCGCCGCTACTTCCATCGCTACCGACCCGTACGCGTGGCTTGCCACCCCCGGCGCTCCCGCACCCTTCGTGCTGGACTCGCCGGCGCTGAACCCGGACGCGCCGGATGCCGCCTCCGTCTTCTCCGATTACGAGAACGGTGCGGAGTTCATTGAAGATGTCGCTGCCGGTGCCGCGACCCGCGCCGTGATGACGGTTCTTCCCGGCCACTTGGAGCATACGTGGGCGGATGTTTTGGCGACCGCACTCGCGGCTGCTGCTGCCAGTGGTCGCGGCGCTATTGCGGTGGTTCCGACCGCTAAGAACCTGGATCTTCTGGAGGCGGCGCTCGCCGAGCGTCTGCCGGCTGACTCGTTTGTGCGTTTGAGTTCTGATTCGACTCCGCATACTCGCTATCACGGGTTTGTGAAGGCGCGCTTGGGGCAGGTGCCGGTGGTGATTGGTACCCGCGCTGCCGCCTACGCGCCGGTGGCGAACCTGGGCCTGGTGGTGTGCTGGGATGACGGCGATTCTTCGCTGGTGGAGCAGCGCGCCCCGTATTGTCATGCCCGTGATGTGTTGCTTCTGCGTGCTTCTGCTGAGAATACTGCGGCGCTGTTTGCCGGGTTCAGCATGAGTAGTGAGGCGGCGCGTCTGGTGCGTACACGCTGGGCGTCTCATGTGCGTGCGCCGCGTGCGTTGGTGCGTGATTTTTCGCCGCGTATTTTTTCGACGGGTTCGGAGTTTGAGTTGGCGCGTGACCCGTTGGCGGCGATGGCGCGTATTCCTCACCTGGCGTTTGAGCATGCTCGTCGGGCGTTGGCGCGTGGTCCTGTGTTGGTGCAGGTGGCGCGTAGCGGTTATATTCCGTCGTTTTCGTGCGAGCGTTGCCGCATGCCGGCGCGTTGTGGCGAGTGTAGTGGGCCTTTGTCGGTGGCTTCGGGTTCGTCGGTTCCGTCGTGTTCGTGGTGCGGTCATTTGGCGCAGCAGTGGCGTTGTTCTGAGTGTGGTTTTACGCATTGGCGTTATTCGGCGGCGGGTGCGACTCGTACTGCTGAGGAGCTGGGTCGTGCGTTCCCGAATGTTCCGGTGATTTCTTCGGCGGGTGATCATGTGCGGGCGTCGGTTGGTCCTGAGCCTGCGTTGGTGGTGGCGACTCCGGGTGCTGAGCCGGTGGCTTTTGGCGGCTATGCGGCGGCGCTTCTTCTGGATGCCGATAAGATGCTTCGTTTTGATTCGTTGCGTGCTCCGGAGGCGGCGTTGCGTCGCTGGTTGAATGCGGCGGCGTTGGTTCGTCCGGCGGCTCTTGAGGGTACGGTGGTGACGACTGCTTCGCCGTCGCCGGTGGAGCAGGCGCTGGTGCGTTGGGATCCGGCGTGGTTTGCTCGTCAGGAGCTGGAGGAGCGCGCGCAGACGGGTCTGCCTCCGGCGGTTCGTACGGCTGCGGTGACCGGTGCGGAGGCGGATGTTCGCGCCTTCATGGAGGAGTTCTTGGGTTCTTCTGCGTTGCCGGAGCGGGTGCGTGAGCAGTTGCGTATTGTGGGCCCGGTTCCTCTGGATCAGGGGTATTTTGCCTGGTCGGAGTCTCTTGAGGAGGATTCTGAGGAGGCGCCGGTTCAGGGCGATTGGCGTACCCTGATGTTTTTCTCGTACGGCATTGCTCAGCAGGTGACCCGTGAGTTGCGTGCTACGCGTGCAACGATTGCGGCGTTGAAGAAGAACGTGGGGGAGCGGCCGGTTCAGATTCGCTGTGACGGCCTGGACGTGCTGTGATTTTCTAGTCGTGCTGTAGTGTTCTAGTGAGGGGCGGTTTTTGCCCCGGGTTGGGCGTTGGCACGCGGGTTTGCGGGCGCGCTGTGCGCAGAGGCGAGGAGGTGAGAGGCATGTCGAAGGTGCCTCATCTGCTGAAGGGTAGTGCGCTGCCTGACGGTGAGCAACGGCGGCTGGCTGAGTATGCTTCTGCGCACCCGAAGAGTGCCCTGCACCGCAAGGGTCAGCATCATGATGCGGCGGTGCTACTGGTTCACGGTATCGGCTACCAGAATCACGGCGAGACGCTCGCGTATTTTGGCAAGCCGGTGGCGCATAGTGTGCAGACTCTGCTGGCGCTGAACACGGATTCTGTCGCGCTCTCCGAAGAGAACCCCGCCGCGGAGGATTCTGCGCGGGTTCGTGTTGAGGTGATTCCTGACGGCGATACCCTCCCGCTTGCCGCCGAGGTGAACCCGCTGAGCCACCACAGCGAGTTGACGTATTCGTTGACGATTGAGCGCACGGAGTACCCTGCTGACCCGGTTGAGGAAAGCCCTCAGGTTGAAGAGAACTCCGCGCAGGAAGAACCCGCCGAAGCCTCCGAGCCCAAAGAATCTACAAAAATCAGTCTGCCGAAAATTGAACTTCCGAAGGTGGAGCTGCCCAAAGTGGAGTTGCCCAAGGTGGAACTGCCTAAAGTGGAGCTCCCTAAGATTGAGCTGCCGAAAACTGAGCTTCCCAAGGTAGAGCTCCCGAACATCGATTTCCCGAATATCGAGCTGCCGAACCTTGAGCTTCCGCGCCTGCCTCAGCCGAAGCCGCGCCCGGTTCGCACGGTCACTCGCCGCAGCCTCCTTTTTCAGGAGGGCTTCTGGCGGCCCAGACATTACCGCCCATTGAAGGAGCATTTGCCCTGGTTGGCGTCGGTTTTGCCGCTGTTTTTGATGTTCTGCTTCTACTATGAGCGCCCCGGCGCGACCTGGCGTGAGCGTGCCGGGCACCTGCTGCGTTCTACTGCTCGATTCGTGAACGTGGCGCTGTGGCTGGTGCTGGCGGCTATGGCGCTCATGACTTTCCGTGATGCTTTTGTGGCGTCTCTGGGTACTCCGCAGGGTGCATTTACGGGTCTGGCGGCGGCGCTCGGCCTGGGTATTGTGGGCTGGGTTTTGGCTCGTCGTGCCCGTGAGCTGTGGGCACTGGTGAAGGCTATTCCGACGCAGCTGATTCAGACGGCGACCAGCCCGGAGTCGCGCGATTTGGAGCGTATTTATGCGCGTCTGGATCGTCAGCTGGACGATTTGAGTTCCCGTAGCGATGCGGTGGGCATTATTGCCCATTCGCAGGGTGGGTATTTGAGCTATGAGTTGCTGCGTCGTCGTGCGGCGGCGGGTAAGAAGCCGATTCGTTTCTTCTACGGTCTGGGTAGTGGCGTGGTCCCGATTAGCATTATCGCTAGTGACCGCAACGACATTCCGGGGCACCTGGATGCTGCGGGCGGCTACCGTAACCGCGCCATGCTGCTGTGGGTGAGCGCGGTCGCGGCGTTCTCCTGGCTGGTGGAGGCGTCCCTGCTGTTTGGTCCGTACCGTTCGCTGCTGCACTATACGATGCTGATGCCCCTGGCGTTGAGCGTGGTGCCGCTGGTTGCGAGCGTGCCGGGTGCCTTCAAGGGCAGGGCGCGTATTGGCCGCAAGAGTGCACGGGAAAGCGCCTCCGCAACTACCTCGGTAAACACCCCGGAAGATGTGCACCTGGTCAACCCGTACGGCACGCGCGCCTACGTGAAGTGGCTGATTCCGTTGCTTTTCGTGCACGGCGTTTTCATGCTGTACGCGGTATTCATGCTGCTGCTGGTTCAGCTACGTGTTGAGGGCTCGGTCCCTGAGCTGACCGCCGCCTCCGTGGCGTTTTGGGGTGCGCTAATTCTGGTGCTTATGATGTCGGTGCGTAGCGCCTGCCACCTGTATGTGCGCGCCTACGCGCCGATGTTGCAGGATCTTGATGTGGCTGACCGGTGCGAGATTTCCGCTCGTGGTGACAGTATTGGCAGGTCGAATATTACTCAGCCCGCCGATGTAGACGTCAGCTTTGTGACCCTGCCGGGCCCGTCGGTGAATAGCCACATGCAGTATTTTGATGCGTGTTCGCCGGTGCCGTTGATGCTTGCGCACCGCCTGGTGCCGCATATGATGCCGGCGGGTGAGCAGGCGCAGAATGCGGCGGCTTTCACCGATATTGGTACGGAACTGAACCACGGTTTTGCGCGCGTGAAGAAGTGGATGCGCACCATGCATTACGGGCTGTATGCGGTGCTTCTGCTGATGCTGTCGGTGCTACTGAATGTGGCGTCGCCGGTGAGCCTGTCCGCGTTGACGGGGCTTGATACGTCGCGCCTGCATTCGGAGGGCTTTGACCGTCTGGTGGCGGATGCTCAGCAGCTGCGTGAGCAGGCGGGTTCTTCGGATCTGCTGCTGTGGATTCTGGTCGGCATTTTTGTGGTGGAGGCGCTGCTGATGATGGTGCTTTCGCCGTGGACTCAGCGGCGTTTGCAGCGTGCGTTCATGATGCGCAAGGTGGACCGCACGGGTCAGCTGAGCGAGTTCAATCCTTTGCCGATGGTGACGGCTCTTCTGGGTCTTGACGGTGAGGATGAAGACGCTGAGGATGCAGAGGAACATAACCTCGCAGGGGAGAAAAAGCAGGAGAGTAAAGCAGGAGAGTAAAGCAGGGCAGAGCGCTGTAGTTTAGGGTGCTTAGGTGGTGCCGTTGGAAGGGCACCCCAGAATTTTTATGCATTCGTGTGCACCTAAGATTTGCTGGGGATTTGGCTGGTTCTAATTGGCGTAGTCTCCGTATCCACGGTAATATATTCACCACTGCGGATACTATTTCGGCGCTTGTCGAGGTGGTATTGGCAGTATCTATCACTCAACTTCGCGTACGCCTCACAACCGTGCGCACCAACGAAAGATGAATACTGGTGACTCAGACTATGATCACCCCCGCATACGAACCGGCATGCGGCGGGTCTGCTTCTGTACACAATTACGGCGTCATGCACCCGGACCCCGTGTTGCTTTCCGACATGACCAGCGCAGAACGAGGAGCTGTTTACCGCTACTTGGCGCGCTTCGCTGAGCTGGATGACGCAAAGATTTTCTACGCGTATGGTCACGCTTACGAACTGGCTCGTAAGGATGCTGAACGCGGTCTCTACGCAACTATGGCGTAGCCTGCATAATTAGCTTTGGAAATGTTGCTGCACTCTGTGTGAGTGCGGCAGCATTTCTGCTTTTCGGGCTGGCTTTCACATTGGCTTTCGGATGGGCTTTAGTTCGGTTGGGAACTCGGCGGTCCCATGCCGCTATGACGCCCCTGATTTCTTCCTGACAACCGGGGACGTGTCCACTATGGGGGCGTTCCCTGATGGTTCTTGAACATTGATTAGCTCTTGGGTAGTTTAGAGATATCACAACCACTACTGCGAAGAGACTTCCGATGATCTCCGTAGGTTCTTTTCGCGGTGTTACCTCCGGTAGCGTCTGCATTGTTGCGGTGCTGCCCTAAGAAACGCCCTAAGGAAAGGTTCTCGCCGATGAGCTTCACCAATATTGCCTATGATTACGAGCCGGAACTTGGCGATTCGGCACCGAGCCGCGACAACGGTATTACTCACCCGGACCCTGTTCTGCTGTCCTCGATGACGAAGGCTCAGCGTGGCGCGGTGTGCCGCTACCTGGCTCGTTTTGCTGAGCTGGATGACGCGAAGATTTTCTACGCGTACGGTCATGCGGATGAGCTGGCTGCGAAGGAAGCGGCTCGTACCGGTAGCTTTGCTACGGTCTAAGGATTTCTGCTTCGGTGTGATGCGGTGAGGCTGCACCTTCCGGATGCGCCCTCAGGGTGCCCGAGCTCTGCGAGGGCGGGTTCCCTGCGTCGGCGCGGAGGAAGTGTGTAGCGAACCGCCGCTGCGCATCGTTGCCGTAAGCCGTACGCACCTACCGGCGACCATGAATTGAATACGAGATTGCCGCCGCACCCTCCCGAGTTTTGGGGGAGTGCGGCGGCATTTCTTTGCCTAAAGCAGGCCCTAGAGCCCGCGCACGACCTCCAGCAGTTTGAGTGCCGAGTCGCGCCAGGAGTAGCGGCGCACATCCGACAGGCCGTCAATAATCACGCGCTCGCGAACGGCGGTGTCCTCCAGGGAGCGGATAGCCTTGACCCAGTCGGCGGCGTGTGCCTCCGGGGCACCGTCAACCGGCGCGAACACGGCGTGCGGCGCAATCTCACGGAAAATCGGGATGTCACTAATCACCGCGGGGCAACCGGCAGCCTGAGCCTCAACCACGGGCAGGCCGTAACCCTCCTCGCGGGAAGCAGTCACCAGGGCGTGCGCCTGGCGGAGCAGCTGCTGGTACTCCTCGTCGCTCACGCCGTTGTGCACCTCCACGTTCTCACCGATGAGGCGCTCGTCGGTGAGCTGCACCAGGCGCTGCGGCGGCATCTTCGACAGCAGATGCAGGCGGTAATCAGGCAGGGAACGCATCGCCAGCAGCAGGGTTTCTACGTTCTTGTACGGCATGAACGAACCCATGTACACCAGGTGCTTGACGGGCTGCTCTTCGCGGGTGGTGGCGCGTTCCAGCGCGGTCTGGCGGGAGACGACGCTACCGGGCTGCGGGGCGTTGGGCACCACGAACAGCGGCTTGGTGGTCAGCTCATGCTCACGAATCAGCGAGGCGGTCGACTCGGAAACCGTCACGACCGCGTCGCCGTGGTTGAGCAGAAAACGCTGCGGGGTGTAGGTCTTGTGGAAGAGTCGCCAGCCCACGCGCACCGGTGCGGGCAGGAACCCGGGCGGGGTCGGGTGCGAGTAGTAGATCAGGTCGTGCAGGGTGAGAATCAGCTTGAATTTGCGTCCGGTGGAGCCGATAGTCTGCATGGGGGAGAACACCACGTCCGGCGCGTACTTATTCAGCTGCAGGGCTGCGGTCGGTTCGAGCGGGCCGGTGGGCGAGCAGATCTTCACGTGCGGCAAATCCGGCAGCATCTCCAGCTGACGCTCATCGCTGATGATCATGGTCAGGTCGAGGTCGGCGGCGGCTTCGTCACCGGTGTCGATGAGGGTTTTGAGCGCGCCCAGCAGGGACGCGGTGTAGCGGCTGATGCCGTCGTGGAAGCCGATACGGGTGTATCGGGCGTCAACCATGAGTTTCATGTTGGTTCCTTACTTCTCGTTCCCTGAGTGGCCGGCGGCGAAATCGGCGATGAGTTCCGCGGCGCGGCGAGGGGTTTCGTAGTGGATGAGGTGCCCGACTTCGGGAATCATGTCCAGGCGCTCGCGGGGGCCGGCCGATGGGGCGGGCAGGTTGCGGGAGGTGAGCGTCGCGTACATGGCGCGGGCCGTTTCGGGGGTGCCCAGGTCGTCGTCTTCGGCAACGAGCATCTGCACCGGTACTCGGATGGCGGCGGCGTATTCGGCGGCGGTGTGCGTAATGGACGCTTCGTAGGCGCTGAGCACTCCGCGGCGGGAGCCGAAGGAGCCGAAGTAGGCGGCGTGCTGGCCGTTGATGAAGCGGCGCATTGCCTTGTCTTTGGTGCGCATCATGACTTCGCTGGAGGCGCGGGTAATCAGCTGCGAGCGCAGCAACGGGTAGCCAATTTTTTCGGGGAGTGCCGCGCCGGCGCGGTAGTAGAGAGATGCGAGGCGGGAGGCGACGCGCTGGCTACCTTCGAGGGCAGGCTCGCTAATCGGGTTGATGAGCGAGAGCAGTGCGAGCGAGTTCGGGTGTGCGGCGGCGAAGGCGCTGGTGACGATGGAGCCGAAGGAGTGGCCGACCAGGTGTAGCGGCAGGGGCAGTGCATCCTCGCGGGCGGGGTTAGTGTGCTTCACAAAGTCGTTTAGCCACGCCACGTACGCGTTGATGTTGTCTGCGCCCTGAGGGTCTTTGCCCTGACTGTTTTCGGGCAGGTCTGCGGAGCGGCCAAAGCCGGGCAGGTCGGGGCTGATGATGCTGACGTTCGGAATGAGCTTCAGCAGGTAGTTCGCGATGATTTCCAGGCCGTGGTGGTCGCCGCGGAAGCCGTGCACGAGCAGCACAGGGTAGGAGCCTTCGGGGAAGGTTCCGTCGTTCATGCCTTTGCCGTACTGCCAGTAGCGGGTCATAACCGCCTGCGCGCCGTCACCAATGAGGGCGTCATGGCGGGTGCCGGGAATGAGCGGGCCGGGCACACCCTCAAGAACTGAGGTGTTGGGGGAGTCCGGGGTAACGGTGGAGGTCATGGGTACCTTTCGCGGGTTGGGTACTGGGACGGCAAAGTCCCGTTCTTAATTCTAGGGGAGAAGCCTGGAAGGGCTCTGAAACCCGCCTGCCGCATCGGTGGTTGGGCGTGTGATTGCGCAGGTGGTCGGGCGGGTGGTGCCGTCCATTTGGTAGTCGAGGCGGCCTCAACTCTGGCGCGGTGCGGGTTTCGCGTTACACTTGGAGGGTTAAGTTTTTATCAACCTGTCTTTATTTAAGGAATCGCTGTGTCTGCTCAGGTAGAGACCGAACGCAACGAAAATGCGTACGACTTCCGCGCTATGGAAGCCAAGTGGCGCCCCTACTGGGACGAAACGAAGGTTTTCCAGCCCACCGGTGACGCCCCCAAGGGCCGCAAGTATGTGCTGGATATGTTCCCGTACCCCTCCGGTGACCTTCACATGGGTCACGCGGAGGCATTCGCTATTGGTGACATGAACGCCCGCTACTTCAAGCAGTGCGGCTATGATGTTCTGCACCCGATTGGCTGGGACTCTTTCGGCCTGCCCGCTGAGAACGCAGCCATTAAGAACGACACTCACCCCAAGGAGTGGACGTACAAGAACATTGAGACTCAGGCTGAGTCCTTCAAGCGTTACGCTATTGCCGCTGACTGGAGCCGTCGCCTGCATACCTCGGACCCCGAGTACTACAAGTGGACTCAGTGGCTGTTCGAGCAGTTCTACAAGAAGGGCCTGGCGTACCGCAAGGACTCCATGGTCAACTGGTGCCCCAAGGACCAGACCGTGCTCGCGAACGAGCAGGTTGTGAACGGTGTGTGTGAGCGTTGCGGTACTACCGTGACTAAGAAGTCGCTGAACCAGTGGTACTTCAAGATCACCGACTATGCGCAGCAGCTGCTGGATGACATGGAGCAGCTGGAGGGCAAATGGCCCGACCGCGTGCTGCTCATGCAGCGTAACTGGATTGGTCGTTCTGAGGGTGCTGAGGTTCGCTTCGAGATTGAGGCGACCGAGGATCAGGCTGCTGAGTCCTTCACCGTGTTCACCACCCGCCCCGACACCCTGTACGGCGCAACCTTCATCGTGGTTGCTGCGGATGCGGCATTCGCCGAGCAGATCGTGGCACCCGAGCACAAGGCTGCCCTGGAGCAGTACCGCGAAGACATTAAGGCACTGAGCGATATTGACCGCCAGTCCTCCGACCGCGAGAAGACCGGCGTGTTCACCGGTCGCTACGCAATCAACCCGCTGACCGGCGCGAAGCTGCCCGTTTGGGCTTCTGACTACGTGCTCGCCGATTACGGTACCGGCGCGATTATGGCTGTGCCCGCGCACGACCAGCGTGACCTTGAGTTCGCCCTGAAGTTCGACCTGCCCATCGTGAAGGTCCTGGACGTTGAGGGTGCTGAGGACCCGGCTACCAGCGGTGTTGCCGCAGCTGGTGACGGCGTGCTCATCAACTCCGGTGAGCTGACCGGCCTGCCGAAGGCTGAGGCGCTCGCTAAGGCTATTGAGCTGGTTGAGGCTGCCGGCACCGGTGAGGGTAAGGTCATTTACCGTCTGCGTGACTGGCTGCTGTCCCGTCAGCGTTTCTGGGGTACCCCGATTCCGGTGATTCACTGTGAGGATTGTGGCGAGGTTCTGGTTCCTGAGGATCAGCTACCGGTGCTGCTGCCCGATAACCTGCGCGGTGAGCAGCTGGCTCCTAAGGGCCAGTCGCCTCTTGCTGCAGCCGATGACTGGGCTATCGTGCCTTGCCCGAAGTGTGGCAAGCAGGCTCGTCGCGACTCGGACACCATGGACACCTTTGTGGATTCCTCCTGGTACTTCCTGCGTTACGTTTCCCCGAACTACGACAAGGCTCCTTTCGACCCGCAGGCTATGAGCGAGTGGGGTGCCGTCGACATGTACGTGGGCGGTGTGGAGCACGCTATTCTGCACCTGCTGTACGCACGCTTCTTCACCAAGGTTGTTCGCGACCTGGGCCTGATTAAGCACGATGAGCCGTTCAAGGCGCTCATGAACCAGGGTCAGGTGCTCAACGGCGGCAAGGCAATGTCCAAGTCGCTGGGTAACGGCGTGAACCTGGGCGAGCAGCTCGACAAGTTCGGTGTGGACGCTATCCGCACCACCATGATTTTCGCGTCCCCGCCCGAGGATGACGTGGATTGGGCGGATGTTTCCCCGGCTGGTTCGCAGAAGTTCCTGGCTCGCGCGTGGCGTGTGGCTCAGGACATCACCAGCGAACCCGGCGTGGACGCAACCACCGGTGACCTGGAGCTGCAGAAGCTGATTGCTCGAACCGTGCACGAGGTTCAGGGCCTGCTGGATAACGGCAAGTTCAACGTGGTTGTTGCTAAGACCATGGAGCTTGTGAACGCTACCCGTAAGGCTATTGACTCCGGTGCTGGCGCGGCTGATCCGGCTGTCCGTAAGGCTGCTGAGACTATCGCGATTCTGCTGTCTCTGTACGCACCCTACACCGCTGAGGACATGTGGCACGCTCTCGGCCACGACACCCCGGTTCTGACCGCGGGCTTCCCCGAGGTTGACCCGGCTCTGCTGGTGGATGACACCGTCACCGCTATCGTGCAGATTAAGGGCAAGGTCAAGGCTCGCCTGGAGGTTGCGAAGGATATTTCCGAGCAGGAGCTTCAGGAGCTGGCTCTGGCGGATGCCGCTGTTCAGCGTTCGATTGGTGACGCCGAGATCCGCAAGGTGATTGTGCGTGCGCCTAAGCTCGTGAACATCGTGATCTAAGCTTTTTAGATAAAGAAGTTTCTTAGATAAAGTACAAGCCCCGCTGTGGCTTCGGTTCGTTCAACGGAACGAACCCGGAGGCGCGGCGGGGCTTTGCTGTACTGCGGTAGTGATGAGTGCCATAATGTTCAGGGAACGCTAGGAGAGGGTTCGTCATCGAATCACGCACTGACGAACCGGAAGAAGGGCCGGAATATGGAGCGAGAGAACAACGCAGAGAACCGCATTGCCGTGGTGACCGATAGCGCCGCCGCCCTCGACCCCGAGCTCGTGCAGCGCCTGAGCGCTCGCGGCAATTTTATGCTGGTTCCGATGCCGGTGACTATTCGCACGCCCGGTGCGCCGGACCGTCAGTTGCAGGATTTGACCGCCGCCGAGGTAGACGAGGCTATTATGCTCGCGCACGTGATGGGTCAGACCGTGAGCACTTCCGGGCCCGCGCCGGGTGTGTTCGCTGATGTGTATGACGAGCTGGCGTCGCGCGGTTTTACGCACGTAATCTCTGTGCACCTGTCCGGTGAGCTTTCGGGCACGGTGGAGGCGGCACGCACCGGCGCCCGCCTGAGCCGCCTGGGTTCCGAGGGCGTGAGCGTGGTGGATAGCCGCACGGTCGCCGGCGCCTACGGTCACGCGGTGGTGCGCGCCCTGGAGGTGCTGAACTCTGCATCCTCTGATTCTGTTCCGAGCCATGACGACCCGAGCTCTGACTATCCGACTGCGGTGCAGCTGGTGGACTACATTCAGTCCGTCTGCGAGCAGTCTACGCTCTACTTCTATATCCCGACCCTGGATGCTCTGCGCCGCGGCGGTCGTGTTTCTCCGGCGTTGGCGATGGTGGGTCAGATGTTCCAGATCAAGCCGATTGGCACGATTACCGAGGGCAAGCTGGCGTATGTGGAGCGTCCCCGCACGGCGGCGCGCGCCCTGGAGCGCCTGGTGGAGGTGACGGTGCAGGCCTGCCGCGAGCATCGGCATGCGGCGGCGCTCAGCTCTGCTTCCGTGGGCTCTACTGCCGCCGACCCCGCTAACTCTTCTCTTAGTGCAACCCCGCGCGGTGAGGTGGTTGCGGTGCATCATGTGGGTAATGCGGCGCAGGCGGTGCAGCTGTATGAGCAGGTTCAGCAGATGCTGGGGGAGAGCTCCCTGGGTCATGATTCTGTCACTTCTTCGGCGCCGGAGTTTTTGGTGAGCGCGCTGCCGCCGGTACTGTCTGCTCATTCGGGCCTGGGCGCTGTGGCGCTGGTCGTTTATTAGGATCGTGTACTAGCCACCTATCCGGTGTGCTCAAAGTTCGTCCCGTGTAACATGTCCCCGCGCCTCGGGCGACACGAAACACGACACGAAAACTGTGTGCCGGGGGTGTTTTTACCCCGTTTTGGGCTGTGGTGTGTCTTACGTTGGGGTCGTCTGTTTTCGCGTGAGAATTTGCACTGCCCGTGAGTTCACGGGGCCTCTTTGAAAGCCATTCGCAAGTGAAAGGGTATTTTTTACCCTCACATTTTGCCTTGATATGGCGCGGTTTTCGACAAATGTGCGTTTCATGTGTGTTTATGTTGCCGTGACCGTATCGCAACATTTTCTAAGCATGAACACAACGCAAACCAACAGAAAACAACGGGTTTTTGCCGGTTTTTATGGCACAACTCACAAAAATTTCTCGATAGAACACACCAAAACACACACAAACTAGGGTAGGATTATTACCAACAACGGCGGAACGCACCGGGCAACATAGAGCACGGACGAATCCGACTAAACCAGAGCCCACAAGGCATCGGATTTGTACACCGCCACCAACGCACTGACAAGGAGATACTCCAGTGACTGTACGCGTAGCAATCAACGGCTTCGGCCGCATCGGCCGCACCTTCTTCCGCGCAGCTCAGACCGAGGGCGTCGGCTTCGAGATCGTCGCAATCAACGACCTCACCGATGTTGAGACCCTGGCACACCTGCTCAAGTACGACTCCATCATGGGTCGCTTCAACGCAGAGGTTGAGGTCAAGGAAGGCGCGCTGGTTGTTGACGGCAAGGAAATCAAGATCCTCGCTGAGCGTGACCCCCAGAACCTCCCCTGGAAGGACCTGGGCGTTGACGTAGTCCTCGAGTCCACCGGTTTCTTCACCGAAGGCAGCAAGGCAAAGGCACACATCGAGGCTGGCGCTAAGAAGGTTATCCTCTCCGCTCCCGGTAAGAACATCGACGGCACCTTCGTCATGGGCGTGAACGACGACCAGTACGACGCAGCTAACCACCACATCGTCTCCAACGCATCCTGCACCACCAACTGCCTCGCTCCGATGGCTAAGGTCCTGAACGACGCATTCGGCATCAAGCAGGGTCTGATGACCACCATCCACGCATACACCGCTGACCAGCGTCTGCAGGATGCTCCCCACCGCGACCTGCGCCGTGCACGTGCAGCAGCTGTGAACATGGTCCCCACCTCCACCGGTGCAGCAGCAGCTGTTGGCCTGGTTCTGCCTGAGCTGAAGGGTAAGCTGGACGGCTTCGCAGTTCGCGTTCCCACCATCACCGGCTCCATCACCGACCTGACCTTCACCGCTGAGCGCGAGGTCACCGTTGAGGAAGTCAACGCAGCAGTCAAGGCAGCAGCTGAGGGCCCCATGAAGGGCATCATCAAGTACAACGAGGATCCCATCGTGTCCAAGGACATCGAGGGTGAGCCCATCTCCACCGTCTTCGACGCACCGCTGACCAAGGTCATCGGCGACCAGGTGAAGGTTATCGCTTGGTACGACAACGAGTACGGCTACGTTGCACGCCTCGTGATGTTCACCAACAAGGTTGTGGCATCCCTCTAAGCCCCAATAGGCTTACGACGCTCACCGAGTGTAAGCGTCACCCCGCGTAACTAACGCATAGTGAACCCCGGCACCACCGCATCAAGCGGGGGAGTCGGGGTTTGCTGTACCAAGACTCTTTTGTAAGGGTCTTGAATAAACCTCTTAAAAACGTATAAACATACTATTTTCCGTCGCTCTTTTTGGGTCAAAAATACTGTAAGAAAATAGGTTTTAGGGAGTGCGAATATCCGCGATATTCTGCGGAAAAACACCATATAAAAGCTATTTTTTAGGCTGTCAAACACCCTATTATTCGGTATGATGGAAACGGTATATAAACCCACCTATCCAGGAGGAATTCCTATGGCTAAGGCACTGTCCGAACTGCTCGAAGAAGGCGTCGCAGGCCGCCACGTTCTCGTCCGTTCCGACCTGAACGTACCCCTGAAGGACGGCGTTGTCACCGACGACGGTCGCGTCCGCGCATCCCTGCCCGTCATTGAGAAGCTTGCCAAGGCTGGCGCACGCGTTATCGTGACCGCACACCTGGGCCGCCCCAAGGGCAAGGTCGACCCCCAGTACTCCATCGCACCGGCAGCTGCACGCCTGGCCGAGCTGGCATCCGTGCCCGTGAAGGTTGCAACCGACCTGGTAGGCGAGGACGCAAAGGCTAAGGCAGCAGCCCTGGCTGACGGCGAAGTTCTGGTCGTCGAAAACGTCCGCTACGACGCACGCGAGACCTCCAAGGATGACGCAGAGCGCGGCGAATTCGCTGACGAGCTGGTCGCACTGACCGGCGAGAACGGCGCATACGTGAACGACGCATTCGGTGCAGTTCACCGCAAGCACGCTTCCGTCTACGACGTTGCTAAGCGTCTGCCCGCATACCTGGGTGACCTGGTGAAGAAGGAAGTTGACGTTCTGGCTAAGACCCTGAACGACCCCGAGCGTCCCTTCGTTGTGGTCATGGGTGGCGCTAAGGTTTCCGACAAGCTCGCCGTGATTGACAACCTGATCGGTAAGGCTGACACCATCCTCATTGGTGGCGGTATGGGATACACCTTCGCATATGCACAGGGCTACGAGGTTGGCCAGTCGCTGCTGGAGAAGGACCAGGTCGACAACGTTCTGCGTTACCTGAAGGAAGCTCCCGAGAAGGGCACCGAGATCATCACCGCAGTGGACGTTGTCTGGTCTGACGCATTCTCCGCTGACGCTAACACCGAGGTCCGCCCGATTGAGGACCTGACCGGCGGCAAGCTGGGTGCAGAGGCTGAGGGCCTGGACATTGGCCCCAAGACCGCTGAGATTTTCGCTGAGAAGATCAAGGGTGCAAAGACCATCTTCTGGAACGGCCCCGTTGGCGTGTTCGAGATTGCTCCCTTCGCTGAGGGTACCCGCGCAGTGGCTCAGGCTATCGTTGAGTCTGACGCGTTCTCCATCATTGGTGGTGGCGACTCCGCTTCTGCAGTCCGTAACCTGGGCTTCAAGGATGAGCAGTTCGGCCACATCTCCACCGGTGGTGGCGCTTCCCTCGAGTACATTGAGGGTAAGACCCTGCCCGGCCTGGAGGCACTGGGCGCCTAATCTGGGCGCGCATCATCTGACTACGTACAGTAGCGCAGAGTTTTAGCGTAAGAAACCCCCGCTGGGGCGGTATTTCGGTACCGTTCCGGCGGGGGTTTCTGCATGCCCGCTCATGCCCGGATAGTCCTGCGCGGGCAGGGGGCGGGGCTGTTTCCTGGCTATATGCTGTGGATTCCCTGGATTCGCCGCCTGTATCGGGGAGGCTGAGGAGCGGCTTTACTAGACTGGAAATGTAGAGGGCCTCGGCGCTCACCGGGCGGTACCCATACGGTTACCGCGGGGGGGATGAAGCAGGGAGCACACGCACCTCTACCGACAAGCAAATACAGGCGGGCGAAGACGCCCAGGTGCTGAGCCCAGCCGCCCCGAGCAGCCCAGAACCGCCTCGGCAGCTCGCAAACTCAGCAGCTCGTGTACTCAGTAGCTCATGAACATGGAATCCAGGGAGGGAAAGAATGCCCATAGACACTCAAGCGCTCTTTGACGAAAAAGACTACACCGGAACATACCCGTACGTTGCCGATGGCGTGATTGGACCCTACACACCCGCAAACCGGGACCACCCCGCCTACTCGGCACCCGCCCCGGGCGTGAGGTACAGGCCGAGGCACTATGCGGCGAGGAACCTGCGCCCCTACCTGGGCTACTACTACGCCTGCCAAAACTACATGATTCTCGCCTCGGAACCGGCAGTTCTGAGGATGGACAATATCAGCGAAGAAATGTTTTTCCCCGCCATTCAGGACCTCTACGAAGAAGGTAAAGGCTGGGTCATTACCCCTAACCCCCAGATTCTGACCATGAACCTGCTGGAGGGGCAGCCGCGCCTCATCGACGAGACGCTAAAAATTGTGGAATGGAACGTGCGGTTCGATATCCTTCCCGAAGTTCAGGTGTACCGCAAAGACACGAACCAGGTGTACCCCATCACTGATTTTGATACGCGCGGCCTGATCCGTGACGGCGCAATCCACGGGACTCTACGCACACAATTCACGAATGAGTGGAGGCCCGTCCAATTCATTCCAGAAAATAGCCTGAGCTAGAGGAGGGGAGAGAAGCATGACGAATAACTTTGGCGGACCCGGATATAACCGATCTGGATATAACGAGCAACGAGCGCTCATGAGGTCTGTGATTACTCGCGCCAAGTTTATACGAGCTGGCGTGTTCGCTGGTGCCGCCCTCGTTGCGGTGGCTTTTGGTTGGGGTACTAAACTGCTCAACGGGACGGGTTCGGAGTCTCAAGCCGATAAGAAGCGTGACCAGGAATTTGTGCGCCTGGAACCCACGGAAAAGTACGATGAGCTCCGTACCTTGGGGACCTCTTCCGGGCCGTTGGTTTACACGGCGTTTGAGCGTAAGGGTCGCTTCATTCCTGCCACCGAGGCGCAGGCGGCGCAGAACGTGCCGTACCCTATTCAACAGCCCGGAATGGATAACTACGACCGCGCTGGCCTGTACGCGTTCTTGGCGTACTACTTCGCGTCGATGAATTACTTCTACCACACGGGCGATACGGAGCCTCTTTCTAAGGTCACGGACCCGGAAAAGGTGCTGCACCCCGAAATTCTTCGCCTGTACAGGGAGAAGCGCGGATGGGTTATTTCGGCTGACAAGAA
Source organism: Rothia sp. HMSC073B08 (assembly GCF_001812975.1). Classification (NCBI taxonomy): domain Bacteria; kingdom Bacillati; phylum Actinomycetota; class Actinomycetes; order Micrococcales; family Micrococcaceae; genus Rothia; species Rothia sp. HMSC073B08. The sequence continues at coordinate 40,714 of NZ_KV811082.1, forward strand.
CGTGCTGAGCGCCAACGTTGTTGATGATCTTATTGCGGGTGAGAAACCTAAAAATACGAGCCGAAATATCCTGGTGAGCACCCTGTACACGAATAAGGCTACGAACCTCGCGTTTTATGTTAAGGAGACGGGCGAGAAGCAGGATATTCACAAATATTTGAGGTACCTGGGGCGTTTCTCGCTGGCTGTGGAGCATCTGCGCGGGCAGTGGGTGATTGTGGCTGACCGCGACGGCTACAGCATCCGCAACACCTACGAGCCGATCTACCCGCAAGGATTCGGGCAGCTGTAGCTTCCAACAAACCGAGGAAGCGCATCCGCAGGGGAAGTCGATATGAGGCTTCCCCTGCACCCGTTTAAATGGCTACAGAACCCGCAAAACGGCAAGGGTCGAAAGAAACCGATGAACGCGGGGTGAGAATAGTCAAGGCACAGCATAAAACCGCGCCGAACCAGTGAAAATATGCCGCCAACCCTCTAAAATAGAAAAGGAAAATTCCGAACAACAACCCCGCACGGCATACCGCGCGGGAAAGCTAAGGAGCGAACTATGTCGCGTAAGCCCCTCATCGCAGGCAACTGGAAGATGAACCTCAACCACGCAGAGGCAGTCACCCTCGTCCAGAAGCTCGCATGGACCCTCGACGACGCAAACTTCAACTTCTCCGCAACCGAAGTAGCCGTCTTCCCGCCCTTCACCGACATCCGCTCCGTGCAGACCCTCGTCGAAGGCGACAAGCTGGACATCCTCTACGGCGGCCAGGACCTCTCCGTCCACGACTCCGGCGCATACACCGGCGAAATCTCCGGCGCATTCCTCTCCAAGCTCGGCGCAACCTTCGTGCTCGTCGGCCACTCCGAGCGCCGCACCTACCACCACGAAAGCGACGAGCTGTGCGCAGCAAAGGTCCAGGCAGCATACAAGCACGGCCTGACCCCCGTCCTCTGCGTCGGTGAGCCCCTCGAAATTCGCGAAGCAGGCACCCACGTCGAGTACACCCTCGAGCAGCTGCGCGGCTCCATCGCAGGTCTGACCGCAGAGCAGGCAGAGACCCTCGTCATCGCATACGAGCCCGTCTGGGCAATCGGCACCGGCAAGGTCGCAACCGCAGACGACGCTCAGGAAATGTCCGCAGCAATCCGCGCAGAAATCGCTAAGCTCTACTCCGCAGACGTTGCAGAGAAGGTCCGCGTTCTCTACGGCGGCTCCGTCAAGTCCTCCTCCGCACCCTCCATCATGGGCAAGGAAGACGTGGACGGCGTGCTCGTCGGCGGCGCATCCCTGCAGGCTGACGAATTCGCAGCAATCGCACGCTTCGACGCATAAAACCCCGACGCACCACAGCGTCTCATAGCGTTACAGCGCCCGGCGGGTACCCACCCGACCGGGCGCTGAACCATTTAACCGCCACCGGAGATAGCGGTTGACGTACGAGGCGGGCGTAAGAGCCGGGTGCATGAGTCAGGCGTAAGAGGAGGGTGTATGAGGCGGGGGAGAAGAGCCGGGCGCGTTCGCCCCTAACCACAAAACCCGCCCAAAACACGCCGACTCCGCGGTTCGCCCCGTACACTTAACGGCATGTTCAGCTTTGGTTTTTCCCTGGTCATCGCAGCCCTCGTCGGCATGATCCTCTACAGCTACCTGCGCAACCGCAAAGTGAGTGCCCCGCGCCTACCCGGCAACGACGGCGGCAACATCGGCTACGCAGGCGGCGCAGAATACCAGGAACCCTCGCCCGAATACCAGTACTTCGAGAGCCGCCGAGAAGCATTCCTCGACCAGCTCTACAGCCGCACCTCCTCACCGGAAATCCCCGTCACCCTCACCCTGCGCGACTGGGTAGACCAGGGCTTCTACGCTGAAGGAGGCGCCTACTGGGCAGCCGCGCAGCAGTTCACCTACTACCTCATCGACGGCGGATATGTGCGCGCCTACGACACCGAAGGCGACGAACTCACCGCCCAGCGTGTGCTCACCGACCGCCCCGCAGCACTGCAGCTGACCCCCAGCGAATACCAGCGCCGCAGTAACCGCGCCGCGTAAAAAGCCGCCTCAACGTGACCGAATGGCGGCTGTAGCGTATAGTTAAACCCGTCTGTCTGCGCCCCGCAGCCCAGGCACCCCACCAGAAGACAACGAAGGAAGGTCCCCATGGACGTCATCATGAACGTACTCATGGTCATCATCGCCATCACCAGCGTGATCGCAGTAATGCTTGTGCTGCTCAACCGCGGTCAGGGCGGCGGCCTCTCCGACATGTTCGGCGGCGGTATGACCAACTCCCTGAACTCCTCCGGTATGGCGTCCAAGAACCTGATCCGCCTGACCGTCACCGTGATCGTCATCTGGGTTATCGCAGTGGTCCTGTACGGCCTGGCAATGCGCTTCAACGGCCAGATCGTCGTCTAGCCAGCCTCTACCAGAGCCCACGCCCACCCCATCGCGGGTGAGCGACAAGAGCTTCTCCCCGGCACTTCTCAACCGAGAATGCCGGGGATTTTTTATGCACCAAACGGCAATGACGAAAGCGGTAGCGGGGCGCGAATCTTTACGGCATGATAGGACGTATACACCACATACGAAAGGCAAAGAAGCCATGAGCGCCTACACCCTCGACTACACGTACACCGCCCCGTCAGCCCTCATCGACGGCGCCGACTCCCGCGCGCTCAGCCTCGCCACCAGCGGCGGCAGCACCCCCGAAGGTGCCGCCTCCCACCCGTACTTCTTCTCCGGGTTCCTCGAACGAGCAGACGTCTACGCCACCGCACTACTGGTCGTCGCCCGGGTCGCCCGCACCCGCTTCTACGTACCGCCCAGCTCCCTCGCCGGAGCCCTACGCGCCGCAGACCCCGTCGTCACCAGCACCGCCGAAGGCCTACGCTTCGAATCCTTCAGCGCCTGCTGCGGAGTGTACGCGCGCCTCGACGTTGACTCGAGCGCGCTCGACGCCAGCCACAGCGCCGTAGGTGTCACCAACGTAGACGTCAACCCGCCCCTGCGCGCCGCGCTCGCCTCCCTCAGGGCAGGGGAGCCCATCCACCTGAACGTCGGCGACGACGGGCTGCTCACCACCACCCTTGACGGCTCCGTCATGGAAGAAAAAGTGCCGCTGCCCATCCGCTGGCTCAAGGGCTTTGCAGAAACGCAGATGCTCTCATCCCGCATGAGCCCCGTGCACAGCCTGGACGCTGCCGCCGCCCGAACCTTCATCCACTCCCTGCCGCGTAACTCCAGCACCAAGGCGGTCCTGTGGGCGACCCGCGCGGTGCGTTCCCTGCGGCTTGCCACCCGCGCCACCGCCGGATCTGTATGCGTGGCGGGCCCCGAGCGTCTGCGCGTGCTTGAGCCGCTCATCCGCCACATTCAGCGCCTGGACGCGTACAGTGAGCCCGTGACCGCTGGTAACGCGCCCGTGCCCAGTGTGTGGGTGGCGCACCTGCCCGGCGCACGCCTGAGCATTGGTTTGAGCCCCGAAAAGTCACGCGGATTCTCCGGTGAGGGATCCGTGCTGCAGGCGCTGTCTAACCCGAACACCGCGCAGAATGCTGACATGCTCAGCGTGCTGCTTTCCTTCGAGCCGCGCATTGACGTGCCCGTCATGTCTGCCCGCGCAGGCCTGGATGAGGCGGCAACACGCGACGCCCTCGCCCTGCTGGCTTCCTCCGGTCAGGTTGGTTTTGACGCGCATGCTGGCGAGTATTTCCACCGCCCGCTGCCCGTGCATCCGGAGGCGCTGACCGCCATGCACCCGCGCCTGGTCGGCGCGAAAAAGCTTGCCGACTCCGGCGCTATTGAGCGGGTCGGTGCGGGGGAGCACGGCACCGGCGAGTACAGTGTGCGTAGCGGCGCGAACACGTACACCGTGGTGCTGCCCGCCGACCCGTACGCCGTGGAGGGGTACCTCTGCTCCTGCCCCTGGTGGTTGAAGTACCGCGGTACGCGCGGCCCCTGCAAGCACGCGCTGGCGGTCAGTATTCTCTACCGCGAACACGCCGCCGGCTAGGGTAAACACCCCGACACACCACGCACCGCACTAAAAGACGACGTCCCAAAAGCTCCCCTCAGCTTCCTCCCGAAAGACCACCATGAGCAAACGCCCCGAAACGCATACCTTCCCCGAAGGTGTCATCACCGAGCCGCTCCCCGGCGAAGTCATTTACCCGCTCACCAGGCAGCAGAAAACCTGGAGCGACATCATGCACTTCAACCGCAACCTCGCCAACATCCTGGCGGTCGGCGGTACCCTCGAACAGATTTACCGCCGCTGGCAGTACTTCGACATCACCACCACCCCATACGGCTCCCAGCTCGGTAAAAACACGCCCGGAACCGTCACGCAGGACCGCGTTAAAGCCTACGCAGAGTTCGGCTGGTTCACCGGAGGTGTTGCCATGCGCCTAGCTGAGCTCTACGGCGGGGCGCGTCTCGAACACAACGAGGAATACTACACCGCCCTCATCAACTGCGACCGCGAGCTGATTTTCCCGCTGCTGCGTGAGGACGAACAGCTCCGCGAAGAACTTATCTGGGGTATGCTCGCCGTCGAAGGTAACCGGGACGTATCCCTCACCCAGCGTGACTCCTACAAGCCCGGGCAGAAGGTCAACACCCCCGGCTGGTCCTGCGCTCTCATCGAAGCCACCGAAACCGGGCTGATTAGCCGCGACCGCCTCATTGATGCGCTCCTGAGCTCCCTCATGAGCGACTTCCCGGCGTACCGGGTCGGCTGGTTCTCACGCCTGGTCACCGGACTCAAACTCACCGCCGAAGAAATTGCGGCACGTCAGAGCGAATTTCTGACGCTTTTCTCCTCGCCCATCGGCCCGAGCGTAACCCTTGGTGTGCAGCATATTCACCGCCTCTGGAGCAAAAACCCGCAGGCGCTGGATGCTACCGCCTTCGCCTACGCGGCACCCGCCGTATGCGCCGGAACCAAAGCAAACGCACTTAAAATCCTGACCATGCTCCAAGCGCTGTACCGGGCGGGAACCCTCGACGCTGCCGCCTGCGAAGACGCCGTGGTCATGGCGCTCAGCCACACCCACGCGCAGGTTCAAGCCGCCGCCCTCAACCACCTCGAAGAATGGGTGCAGGCGGGCGCCGCAGACGATGCGAGCGCCGACGCTATCGTGTTCGCCGAGCGTGCCCGTGAACTCTACCGCGATTACCGTTCCCAGCTGGATCCGCTGGTTGTGGCGCAGATTCAGGAAAAGGGCTCGCCGCTGCTGGCAGAGGCACAGAACACCGGGCAGGGGAATAGTCAGGGGAGCGGCACGGAAGACGCCGCCCTCACTGAAGCTGCTGACATTGAGGCCGCCGCCGCGGAGGCGCTCGCCGCCTCCCGCGCCGTAATCCACCGGTACTGGGACACCCCCGTGCGCCCCGTGACCGCATCCGACGTGCAAGAACGCGCCCGCGCGCTCCTGCACCACCAGGTCGCGCCCTGCGCTACCCCCGACACGCTCAACGAAGCAGACCAGCCCGAAACGCACGCCGGATGCGAGCTGGAGCTGGAACTACTCACCGCCTACCTGCTCAGCGCCGACGGCACTGCACAGAGCCCGAACCTGCTCGAACAGCTTGTTCCTATCTGCCTGAAAAAGCTGAACCACTGGGGTTTAGAGTGGTTCGACATGCGCGCGCACATGACGGTTCTTGCCGCCGCCGGGAAGCTGCGTGAGCGTGCGAAGGCGTCGGAGATGACCCCGAAAGAAGACCCCGGTACGGTGCCGAACCTGCACACCATGTACTCCCGCCACGCCACGTTCTTCAGCACCGGATTCAAGGACGCCCTCGGCGTGCTGCAGAGCAGGCAGAGCTACACCCCGCTCGCCACCCCCGAACTGTTCGGCGGGTGGGTGCATCCGGATACCCTGGTGCGCCGGTACGCCAAGAACCTGGCTGACGGAGCCCCCATCCTGCGCCAGGATTTCACGGCGGCGCTACTGCGTGTGCGCGTGCCGGAGGTTCTGCCTCCGTACGCTACCGACGAGCAGCGACAGGATGCACAGAGCCGCCGAGCTGAGGCGCTGACTCTGCTTGAAAGCCTCGAAGAGCAATACGTGAAGAACGCTGAGGAAGACGCTCCGCGCTCTGCTCCTACCCAGATTCGCGTGCTCCGCTCCGCCCTCGACGGCACCCTCGCCACCGGGCGCGTCAACCCCTACCTGGAATCCATCACGGTATCCCAGAGGGAGAAAAGCTGGGGCCTTCAGCTGAACGGGGTGGCGCACGGTGCTTCCACCCCCGAGCTGAATGCTTTCCGCGGCCTCGCCACCGCCCACCACAGCGAAGAAGGACAGTACGCCCTGCTCTACCCCTCGCGGGCAGAACCGCTGGCTTTCTACTGCGCCAGTAGCAACTGGTACATCTTGGATCACAGCGCCTTCGACCGAAGCCTGTATTTGGCGTTGGCGGCGCACCCCGGCGTGTGGGGTCCCGCCTGCGCGTTCGTGTTTGCCGCGGGCTTCTCGGAGCAGCGCGTCGAGATTCGTTCCCTCGCCGTGGAAATCATGCACCGCGTGCTGGACGACCAGCTCAGCCTTGAGGACGCCACGGCAGGCTTCGTGAACTTTGTGCCGCTGGCGATGCTGAACCGTTGGGCGCTCGCCCTCACCGACTTCGCCCAGCTGGATGCGCGGGCGGCGGTGCGCTTCTTCGCGCGCCTCATACCGCACCTGGATACCGGGGCGAACTCGCTCGGTAAGCTGCTGGGCGCCTTCAGCCAGGCGTTGGCGACTCTCGCCCCTGCCACCCGTGCACAGCTTGTGGATGAGCCGCTGCGTGCCTGGTTGGGTTCGCTGACCGGTTCTTCGCAGAAGGCGCGGTACGCCCGGAATATCCTCAACCAGGTGCAGGGCTAACCGCTCAACCGGCCCCCGTTCGACACTTCCGTTTAACTCTTCACAACCATTCACCATCAACTCCGAAAGCAGGTACCGATGACTGATACCGCCCAGCCGCACAACCCTAACGAGCGCAGCGCCAGCGAGCATAACGCAGGGGAGCGCACCCTCGAAGAGCGCCGCGCCGCCCTCAAAGCCCTCATCGCGGCAGAATCAACTGACGTGCAGGAATACCACGCCGTCATCACCGGCGCCACCGAGGAGGAACGCGCTTCCCTCGCCCGGACCCTCACCCCCAAGAGCGTCATCGGTAGCGACCACATTAACCGCACCCCGCTCGCCGCCTACGTTGCCGGGGCGCTCGTGCGCACCCCCGACGGCGACCCGTGGGAATACCACCGCTCCGCCGGCCGCGCCATGCGCACCCTGCTCTGGGAGGGACGCCCCGACCAGCAGCTGATTGACGCGTTCCTGCTCGGCGCCACCGAACGCCCCGACGAGTGGATTCTGCGTTTTATTGAGGGGCTGCCCAACTCTTGGGCTCGCTCGAAGAAGATTTGGGAAACCTGCTACACGCTGCTTCGCGCCCGCAACCTGAGCTGCGAGGCCCCCGAATACCTGGTTCTTTTCCTGCACGAGGCCCTGCCCTGCGTGAAGAAGGGAAGCGCCAGCAACCACGCCCAGCTCAAGACCTTCTTCACCCGCGACATGACCCTGCTCGACCAGGAATTCTGGGCGGTCTTCCGCACCGAGGGGGTACTCTTCAAGGGCTACGGCAACCACATGGGCGAAAGCGCGGAACTCTGCCGCCTCATGGGCGAATACTTCGATATTCGTGACGAGATTCTGGACGCCCTGCTACGCGGCCTGACCAGCGATTTCAGTGCCTTCAACTCGGCTGCGTTCCACTCCGTCTACACGGACCTGCAACCCACCGACGCAGAAAATCGGGCACGATTCGGGCAGCTCATGGCTGTTCTCACTGCGGAGCCCAGCGCCTCCGTCGGGTTCGCGCAGACCATGCTGCAGAACGTCCTCAAAGCCTGCGCACCCGCCGCTCTGCAGAAGACCCCCGACCTGCAGCCCCTCGAACAGATCGACCTGGAACAGCTCATCGACGCACTCGGCGCGAACCTCTACCGCACCGAAAAGAAGATTCAGCGCGGCGCCCTGCGCCTGCTCAAGCTCATCGCCACCCAGTACGCCGGCGTGAGCAAGGCCAAGCGCAAGAAGGCGCAAACCGCCGAGCAGCTGGCGCTCGCCAACTACATTGCTGAGCGCGTCCTCGAAGCCTACGAGGTGCTACCCCTAGAACTGCGCGGCGCCGCGGAAGCCTGCCTGCCCGAAGACCGCCTACCCCAGCAGGAAGAGGCGGAGGCGGCGGGCGCCTCCGTAGAGGTGCCGCCGGTGCTGTTGCCCGGCGTTGAGCATCGAGAACCTGTTGCATCCATCGCAAATTTGGAAGAGTTCTGCACTCTGCTGACGGAGGAGTCGAACACCACCTCGGGTCGAATTACCGAGGACGAATCTCCCAGCACCCGGGGAGAGAACCTGTCGCGTCTTTACCACTTTGCCGCGACCGACAAGCTGGCACCAGTGGAACAGCAGCAGCTTCGCACCCTGCGCAAGATTGCCAGCGAATATTACTACAACAACGTCGCGTACATGCCTGCGCTGTGCGCCGTGCTGGTAGCTAACGCCGAGGCCGCGGGATACGAGTCGTGGGAGTTACCTGAGCTGACGCCGCTCCTGCAGTATTCCGACCGTAGTGAGATGGTTGCACGAGCCTGCCCGAGTAACGCGCTCCTGAGCAAGGAAGAGATGATACGTCTGACTATTCAGAATAAACACCATCTCTGGAATGCTGACTACAAGCCGTTGAAGGGTTACCGCGACCTCCACGAGATTTTCCGGGAACAGATGCGTGCCGTCGCCGCCGGGGGAGAGTACCGCACGGAAGGACGCACGGTGCGTCTGCTGAGTGCCCCGCTACCCGCCCGGCAGCTGACCTACAGCAACTGGACTTATCGCACTGTTTCTGCCCTGGACATCCCCTGGAGTGGCTACAACCGCGGTCTCGATTTTGATCGAATTGAGGAATACAGGCAAGCCAGCCAGGAAGGTCGTCTTCGCGAGGCCGGCTTCGAAAACTTTGACGCCGAGAAGTTCGTGGAGTACCAGCCCATGTGGCAGGTCAAGGGCGACATTGCGGATACCGCGGATAAGGCGCGCGAGGTGCTGAGCCACGCAACCGCTGGCATGAGCCCCGAGGAGGCTACCGCCTACGAAGCTCTTAACACCGCCTTCATTCCCTTCGTATATTTGCTGAATCTCGACAGGGTCGACAGCTGGCTGGGTGATTTCCTCCCGGCACTCACCGAATGGGCGTCCTGGTTGCTTCAGAACAACCCGGACTTGCTCTCGGCATACTTCTTGTTCGCGGGGAGGGCTGTACTCGACTATAAAAATGCGACTCCCGTATTGCCGCTTCTGCGCGCGCTGAGGGAGTCCACCGTGCAGGTGGGCGCCCCGACCTGCACCCTGCTCGGCTATGTGGCGAGCGCGAAGAACCCTGAGTACCGTCTGGCGGCGGCAGAGGCCATTGCGGCACTCTTTGAGGCGGGCCTGCTGGATACAGGAACCTTCGCAGAGACCCTGAAGTGGGCTCTGGAGGACGGGATGGTTCTTCCGAACCGCCTGGTGGCGACCCTGCGTGAGGTTTCGGCTATTAGTCCGCTGGCGGGTTGGCGTGTGTTGCAGGTTCTGCGCCTGCTGTTGCCGATGGTCGGTGAGCTGACGAAGGGCGGCGACTATGTGCGCTTGGCGGTGGAGCTTGCCGAACTGTACGGCACGCCGGTTGAGATTCCCGCGGTCCTGGAGCCGAAGATGAAGGGCTCCACGGTGCTGGCGAAGAGCCTGCGTGCCCTGGCCGCGGTGACCCCGCGCGTGACGGAGGAGGCGCTTGCCGCCCGCGAGGCAGCGCTCGCGCTATTGGGTGAGTCCTAGCCCGAAAAACCTACCTGCCGGTGAGGCTACTTGCCCCTTAGCTAGAGCCTCACCGGCGGGTAGAAACCCCCGAGCATGCTTCGGCGACGAAACGGCTTGACCGCCGTCACGGGGCGGGAGTACTCTATAGGTAATGGCGGATCATGAAGAGTCCTACTTTCTGAAATATCTTTTTCTTATATTTGTCGGATTCTTCGCTTCCCGCCATTTTTCTTTTAACCCCCGTTCCCGCGCGGCCGGCAGGATAAGCGACCGACAGATAAGCGGCTGATGGACAAGCACGCGGCGGATAAGCGCCGCCCCGGCTCCGCGATACGTAACGGTCGGCTGCTCCCCGCGAATATTTACCCCGCAGGTCACCGATGACCAAACCCAGCGACACCCCGCGCCCACGCCGCTACGATAAGAACATAGACACACCACCGACGGTGACAGTCGGGTGAGACCAACGGAAAGGACGACCCGTGACCACTCCCTACGACGCATCCCCCTACCTGCAGGAATCACCCTACCTCAACGAATCCGCCTACCTTCAGGGTGAAGCCCCCGAGGGTCTCAGCCCCCTCGTGCGCCTCATCCTGATGCGCCGCTACGGCGTGTACGTCTTCACCGACCTGTACGACCCCTCCTACCGCTCGAACTACTCGAGCATTAATGAGCGGCACCAGGCCGGCGTATTCGACACCGACCTGGGGCGAGTGTCCGCCCTGAGCAATTGCGGCCTGACCCTCAGCGAGGAATCCCTCGCCCAGGCGCTGAAGGTCAGCGCCAACGAATTTGCCCTGTTCTTGACCATCTGGTCCTACGAGTACGGGTACCGTCCCGGCCGCGTGTTCCGCCGCGACTTTGATCTGCGCGCCCTGGCGCTCCCCGAAGAGCAGCGCTACACCGAGCAGATCATGCACTACCTCTCCAACCCGTACTACAACCCGGACGGCACCGAGCGCATCGTTGGCGGCCTGCCCGAGAACTATGTGCCCTACGAGTGGCAGCAGCCGATGAGCCGCGCCAACTTCACGAGCATGGAACGCAACCGCCGCCCCCTGCAGATGGTCAGCGGTGTGCAGAACGCCCTGATTATGGCGGACGCCCTCTACCGGCAGCTGCTCAGTCAGCAGCAGGCGTACAACCAGACCGACCAGCGCGACCTTGTGGCGTTGCGCCGTTTCCTCGCCCAGCATGACGCGCTGCCGGCTGCCCGACCGGAGAACACCAGCCGCGAAAACCGCGTGTTCATCGCCGCCTGCCTGCACCCCGAAGACGCTGAGCACCTGCGCACCATGAAGGAGGCACTCGCCCTCGCCGCCGCCTACTCGCGTCTGCGTTCCAACGGCACGGTGGGGGACCTGAGCCTGAGCATCGCGCCGCGCCTGAAGCTGCGCCGTAACGAACGCACCCGCATCGCGCACCTGCTCAACCGCATTATTGATGCCGACCCGGTCGGTGCCCGCTACGACAGCGCGCCCAATGCAGAGATGTACAAGCGCCTCGTCAAGGCGGTTCACCCCGGCGACTACCCGTCACTGACCGCGCTGAGCCGCTGGGCTGACGACCTGTACCGCGGCGAGGTGTACAGCTTCGAGTCGCTAGTGGACCGCGCCTACGCAACCCGGGATGCGCAGAACGTGGCACGTCTGCTCTCGACCCGCCCCGGCGTGTTCGCACGCCAGCTGGTGCGCGCCCTGACTGCGTTTGAGGTGCCGCGCTACGGCATCGACACCGCACCGAGCCCCGGCCAGCAGGTCATCTTTGACGCGTTCGCCGCCGTGGCGCCGCGCGTTTCCGCGCCCATCCTGGTGCAGATCCGCAACCTGGTGACCCTGCAGCGTAACGCGCTCGCGAACCCGCCGAAGGAGCGCCCCGCCAACCCGGTGGCGGTGCAGGAGGACCGGGAGCTCGCCGACTATGCGCGCCGCAACCCGGAAGGCGTCGCGAGGGTTCAGAACCTCATGCAGAACGCGGGTATCCCGAACCCGCTGGGCTCGTTCTTTGACCGTAACGCCGGCCTATCTAACCCGCACACTTCTGTCCCCGAGAGCCCGCGAAACGCTCAGCGTACCGCGGCCTCCACTCAGAAGGCTCAGCCTGCCGCCCCGCAGCGCATGAACCTATCCAAGACCGGTATCGCCACCATGATTCCGGCGCGCGAGTACAGCCCGGCGGTGCTGGATCTGCTGGAGCGTCTGGTCGAGATTGGCCTGTCCGGCCGTCTTGCCGAGACCAGCATCTACCTGCCCGACGAGGTGGGCGATACGATCATGCCGCTGAACACCCGCAGTGCCCGCCCCTCCCTGGCTGGTATGGGCCGATACAACACCTCGACGGTGCATCTGCCGCCCACCGGCGTGATCCGCCTCTTCTGCTTCTGGGATGAGGGCGTGGACATTGACCTGTCGCTGATGATGTTCGATGCCGAAGGCAACTACATGGACAAGATCAGCTACTGGTCGCAGACCGTGAAGAACAGCCAGGGCGCCATTTACGCGCACCACTCGGGCGACATTACGGACGGTACCGGCGGCGCCTGGGAGTACATCGACATTGAGGCGCGCAAGGCGCTCAAGGCGGAGGTGTGCTACCTCGTGCCGGTGGTGCAGCTGTACTCCGGCTTCGGGGAGGCACACACCCTGGCCGCGGTGAACGACCTGCAGGCGGGCTTCATGGTGGTGCCCGCCGTGGGCGTGGGCGAGGTGCACGAGGTGAGCCAGGTGCACACCAAGTTCACCTTGCGCGCTGAGAGCCGCGGCGTGCTGCCGTTCATCGTGGACCTGCAGAACCGCGACCCGTACGACATCCCGGAGGAGACCGACGCCATCGTGAAGGTGACGGATATTGGTCTTGCCCGCGGCATTAACGTGTTGCAGTCCGGCGCGAATATCACCGCCGTGCGTGAGCACTTTGACTGGGCGCAGCCCATGACGGTGCGCGAGTACCTGCAACTGACCGGCGCGAAGCTCACCCCGAGCCCCGAGGAGGCGCAGGAGGTGCTGGAGGCGACGGTTCCGTCGCTGGCGGCACTGTACGTGGGCTTTGAGGCGGATGAATCTTCGGAGGAGCAAGAGCCGCAGGATCCTGCCGCCGCTGAAAAGTAGGCGGGCGTAGCAAGAGTGGAGCCCCGGATAGTCGAAACTATCCGGGGCTCCACTCTTTTGTCATGTCATAACATTTTGGAATCTTCGTTGGATGATGAAGATGTACTGGCTTACTTAGGCGACTGCTTCGAGCTGTTGGCTCACGTACTGGTTCAGGCTCTGGTGAGAAAGCGCTGCCTGCTGAACCAGACGACGATGCAATTGCGGTGAAACACGCAAGTTGAATCGTCCTGAGAAGGAACGCAGGGAGAACGGTTCGGGTGCCTCGCGGCCATCTTCTTCAAGAATCTCAAGGGTATCGGCGACGACTTCTCGAATACCCGCGAATGCCTCGGTAGAGGTTGGGGCCAGGTATGAGAGGCTGGGGAATTCGGCTACGGTTCCGACGAATTCCTGGTCGTCTTCAGACCACTCGACGCGGTAGGTGTAGAGCTCTTGGCGGGGGAGAGTACTAGTCATCGTTATTCTCCAGTTTTTGAATGGCAGTTAGAACCTGCTTGACTTGGTATTTCTTTGCTTTACCGGAGTTTCCCTGTTGAATGTTGACAATAGGGTCACCATGCCAGGGGGTGCTGTAGTAGTGGTGAGATCCGCGGATACGCGGCGCTCCAAAGAAATGGGTGCATACCTTTTGAAGTTGAGTGAAAGTAACGTTTTGAGGGCTGGAGGCCATCTTCGCAACTAAATCTTCAATACTCGGCATACTTCATGGTACCACTTCTAGTACCATTCGGGCTGGTTTAAAAACCATAGAGAAAAGCCCCGGATAGATGTCTATCCGGGGCTCCACCCTTTATCCAATGCAGTTCAGAACCGAACCTTACGGGCGGTTCTCAGGAGCCAGCGACTCCTCGGTTGCAAAAATCAGGGTCTGCTTCTTACCGCGCGCACCCACCGCCGGGGTTTCCAGCAGCAGCTCCGCGTTCAGGTCCTCAGCGTCCAGCTTCGCGCCAGCCAGGAGGCGGCTGGTCGCATCCTGCTTATCCTCACCGGTGATGAGGAAGAACACGTGACGCGAATTGTTGATAATCGGCAGGGTCACCGACACGCGCTCAGCCGGCGGCTTCGGCGAATCAGAAACCATCACGGTCACAGCCTTACCGCCCTCAACCGGATCCTCCGGCAGACCGGTACCCAGCAGAACCTGCTTACGGCCCGGGAACAGGGAAGCAATATGACCGTCCGGGCCCATGCCCAGCAAGGTGATGTCAAAGACCGGTGCGGGCCACTGGCCGCCACCGCCACCACCGCAGCCTCCGCCGCCGCATCCGCAACCACCGGCGGATTCGGAAGCCTCAGCAGCCTCAGCATCAAATTCGTCCAGGGTGGTCTCTTCAATGGACTGCTCGGGTGCGGAAGAACCGCAACCGCCGCCGCCACAACCACAGCCGCCGGAGCCGCCGTGTTCGTGACCCGCGCCGCCACCGTGACCGCCAGCCAGCGGCAATTCGGTTGCGCCCTCGGGCATCTGCACGCTCACAGCCGGTGCGGAACCAGCGTAGTCGCGCATCTCAAAGGCGTAGTGCTCAGCGGCAGCCTCCAGGCCGGTGAAAATATCGGACGGACCCATGCGGTGCACATTGCCCACGACCAGGCCGTGCGACAGCAGGGGAGCGAGCAGCACCTCAATAGCCTGACCGTCATTACGTTCGGGGCTACGCTCGGGCACGTAACGCTCATCGGAGAACCAGAAGTGCACGCGGGACCAGTCGATATCATTCACGCGCTCGTTCTCAGCCCACGCCTTCAAGGTGGCGATACCCATGGTGCCGCCGGTCAGCGAAATGTGGGCGATCGTGCGCTCAGAGAGCACGTGCTCAATGATGTCGAGGATGCGGGTCACCGCGTCCGCTGCGAGAGCGTCGCGGGTCGGGTGCGCCACCAGGGTGGGGGTGGATGCGCCCATGTTCTGAATCTTAGGCATCGAAAACCTCCGGGTATTCTTCGAGGTCCAGCATGTCTTCAGGCTGGCAGGTGTCATCGACGAGGGTGACGGTGCACAGCGCCTGCTTCAGCACGTCACCGTAGGTGTCGTCCGGGTCGAGGCGGCGCAACTCCTCAGAGATGCACTCGGCGAGGGTACGCACCGGCAGCGCAATCTGCTGATCGGGCGCGTACGGGGTGGAGATGGTTGCCACGGAAATGCCGGGGCGGAACATCGTCACCGAACCGTCTTCACGCTCAATGCTGACGCGGTACAGGCCGCGGTTTGCCGCGCCAATGGTGGCGAGGTGCACGGGTGCTTCAAGCTTCCAGCCGAGCCACGTACCGA
This sequence comes from Rothia sp. HMSC073B08, assembly GCF_001812975.1. Classification (NCBI taxonomy): domain Bacteria; kingdom Bacillati; phylum Actinomycetota; class Actinomycetes; order Micrococcales; family Micrococcaceae; genus Rothia; species Rothia sp. HMSC073B08. The sequence continues at coordinate 55,933 of NZ_KV811082.1, forward strand.
GCAGCACCACGGACGGGGACTTGCTCGAACCCCACACAACCACGCGGCGCACGGGGGAGGAAGGCATCTGCTCCATGAGCGCTGCCAGCTGGGTGCGCCACAGGGTGAGGCGGGTCCACGCCAGGTCGGTGTCGCCTGCACGGAATACGTCGGTGAGCTTGCGTAGCGCTTCCTTCGGGTCGTCGGCGCGTGCAGAGTCGGTAATGCGACGCTGCGCGATACGACCGATGGAGTGCTGTGCCGGGTTCTCGGGCACCGAGTGCGGCCACCAGACCACAATCGGGGAGTCCGGCAGCAGCAGACCGGAGATCAGTGCTTCGGTCGGGCGGGATGCGCTACCCCAGCCGCGCAGAACGATCATCTCGGATGCGCCGGTGTCGCCGCCGAGGTGGATTTCTGCATCCAGCTGGTCGGGGTCGAGCGGGTCGTGGGAGATGTGCACAATAATGCGGCTCGGGTGTTCGTGGGAGGCACGAATTGCGGCGCGCATTGCTTCGCGGGAGTGGCCCTTTTCCGCGAGAACAACGAGGGTGAGTACTCGTCCGCTGCTGAGGCTACCGTTGGCGGCAGTCAGGTGGCTCAGTTCTTTGTTGATGGCGGAAACGGTGGTGTTATGCAGGTGCGAGATCACGGGCGCCTCCAAGCGCGGTTGTCACGCTCAAGCATCTCGTGTGCTGAACGCGGACCCCACGAACCGGACTCGTAGGGTTCAGGCTTAATGCGGTTTTCTTCCCAGTACTCTTCGAAGGGGTCGAGGATCTTCCAGGAGAGCTCAACTTCTTCGTGGCGGGGGAACAGCGGCGGCTCGCCGAGCAGAACGTCCAGGATGAGGCGTTCGTAGGCTTCGGGGGACTCTTCGGTGAAGGAGTGGCCGTAGCCGAAGTCCATGTTGACGTCGCGGATTTCCATCTGGGTGCCGGGCACCTTCGCGGAGAATCGGATGGTCATGCCTTCGTCGGGCTGCACGCGGATGACGATGGCGTTCTGGCCGACCTGCGGGTTTTCACGTTCGCCGAAGAGACGGTCGGAGGACTTCTTGAAGACCACGGCGATTTCGGTGACTCGGCGGCCCAGGCGCTTGCCAGCGCGCAGGTAGAAGGGGGTGCCTTCCCAGCGGCGGTTTGCGATGGACACCTTCAGCGCTGCGAAGGTTTCGGTGCGGGAGTCTGCGGGGATGTCGTTCTCGTCGAAGAAGCCGTTGACGTGCTCGCCGCCCTGGTAGCCTGCGGCGTACTGGCCGAGTGCAAAGGAGTTCGGCAGGTCGTCGATACGGACTGCTTCGAGGACCTTCGCCTTCTCGGCGCGCAGGTGCTTAGCGTCGAGGCTGAGGGGCTCTTCCATGGCGGTAAGGGCGAGCAGCTGCAGCAGGTGGTTCTGGATGACGTCGCGGGCCGCACCCACGCCGTCGTAGTAGCCTGCGCGGGAGCCGATGCCGATGTCTTCAGCCATGGTGATCTGGACGTGATCCACGTAGTGGGAGTTCCAGAGGGGCTCGAACATCTGGTTGGAGAAACGCATCGCCAGAATGTTCTGAACGGTTTCCTTGCCCAGGTAGTGGTCGATGCGGAACACGGCATCGGGCGGGAAGACTGCCTCCACGATGGAGTTCAGTTCGCGTGCGCTTTCAAGGTTGTGGCCGAAGGGCTTCTCAATGACCACGCGGCGCCAACCGTCGACGGGGTTGACGGTGTCGTTATCGCGCGATGCGAGGTCGTGTTCGGCGAGCTTGGTGAGGACCTGCTCGAATGCCTTCGGGGGGATGGAGAGGTAGAAGGCGTGGTTGCCGTGGGCGCCACGCTCGTCGAGTTCAGCGAGGGTGTTCTTGAGCTTTTCGAAGGCTGCGTCGTCGTTGAAGGCACCTTCAACGAATCGCATGCCCTGCTGGAACTGGTTCCATACGTCCTCGCGGAAGGGGGTGCGGGCGTTTGCCTCAACAGATTCACGCACATAGGCGCGGAAGTCGTCATCGCTCCAGGGGCGGCGGCCGAAGCCGACAAGGCCGAAGCTCGGCGGGAGCAAACCGCGGTTCATGAGGTCATACACTGCCGGAAGCAGCTTCTTGCGGGCCAGGTCACCGGTTACGCCAAAGAAGACGAGCGCGGACGGCCCCGCAATGCGGGTAATGCGGCGGTCGCGAGTGTCCCTGAGGGGGTTCGCTTCATGACCGATAGTCACAATATATTCCTTTGATTGCCTTGGTTGGTTCGTGCGGCGCGCGGTTCGTACCTTGTCGCGCGGAGGCGATGCCGCATTCTGGAAGGTGTGTACCCTGTATTGTACCGGTTTTTGACGGGACGATATGAGGGGCACCTAACCCGCCGAGATTCTCTGGGACGCCTCGGGCGGTGAAGCCCTGGCGGGAATCCTGGCGAAAATCCTGGTTAGAATCTCTACGAGAATCCCGGCGGATTGGTGCTGTGCCCACAATATGTTGGGCGTGCATATCGGTTGGTGTGCGTCGGGTGGTGCACACCGGGAACGCATTGGTCATGCGCTATATTTCAGCGGTTGCTAAACTTCAGTAGCTTCCGAATTTCAATAGCTGTAGATTCGGCTGTGTCGCCTGGTTCTACTTAGCCTGCTCGAGTGCCTCGCGGACGGTCTGCAGCAGCTCTTCCCAGGAGACGTCGAACTTAGACAGGCCCTCAACCTCGAGCTTCTCCACGACCTCCGCGTAGGAGACGTAAGCGGAGATAGCGTCCAGAACCTCATTCGCTTCGGAGTAGTTCGGAACGATGGTGTTGCCGGTAACCTCGCCGTGGTCGGCAACAGCGTTCAGGGTTGCCTCGGGCATGGTGTTCACGGTGTTGGGCGCAACCAGACCGGTGACGTACAGGGTATCCGGCAGGGACGGGTCCTTCACACCGGTGGATGCCCACAGCGGGCGCTGTACGTTCGCGCCGTGTGCCTGCAGACGTGCCCAACGCTCGGAGGAGAACATTTCCTCGAACACCTCGTAGGCGAGGCGTGCGTTTGCCAGGCCTGCTTTGCCCTTGAGCTGCACAGCGTCGCCGCCGGCAGCTTCGAGGCGCGCATCGATTTCGGTGTCTACGCGGGAGACGAAGAAGGATGCGACCGAGTGGATGGTGGACAGGTCCTTGCCGTTCTCCAGCGCCTGCTCCAGGCCGAGCATGTAGGCGTTGATGACCTCGCGGTAGCGGGTCAGGGAGAAGATTAGGGTCACGTTCACGCTGATGCCAGCAGCCAGGGTCTCCGCGATGGGGCGCAGACCTTCCTGGGTTGCGGGGATCTTAATCATGACGTTTTCGCGGCCCACGCGCTCGTAGAGTTCACGTGCCATCTTGGCGGTGCCTTCGGCGTCGCGTGCCAGGCGGGGGTCAACCTCGATGGAGACGCGGCCGTCAAAACCGTTGGACGCCTTGTAGACGGGTGCGAACACGTCGCAGGCTGCGCGTACGTCGTCGCAGGTTGCGGCGAAGACTGCCTCTTCAACGCTTGCGCCGGCGGCGGCAAGCTCACGCATCTGCTCAGCGTATGCGGCGCCCTTGGAGAGCGCGCCAGCGAAGATGGTGGGGTTGGTGGTCACACCGACGACGTTGTGGGTCTTGATGAGTTCGGCAAGGTTGCCGCTGGTCAGACGCTCACGGGAGAGGTCGTCAAGCCAGATGGAGACACCGGCGTCGGAAAGCTTCTGAGTGGACTCAGACATGTGAAAACCTTCGATTCTTTGTCGAAATTGAAAATGTCGAAATTGAAATTTGAGATATCGGCGAAATCTTCTGGGCGGCGGGAGGCTCCGGCTGAGCGGTCAGCCGGAGCCTACCCGTTGCGTCCGCACCCCACCCGTACAGGGGGAGCGCAGTGTGCGCGGCAGTTACCGCGGCGTTGTTACTGCCTACTTAGCGGCGTCGATGGAATCCTTAGCGGCGGCCACGACAGCCTCCGCAGTGATACCGAATTCGCGGTACAGGGTCTTCGCATCGGCGGATGCACCGAAGTGCTCGATGGATACGGCGCGGCCGGCGGTGCCGAGCAGGTCGTACCAGCTCATCGCCAGGCCAGCCTCGACGGAGACGCGGGCTGCAACCGAGGAGGGCAGAACCGACTCGCGGTACTCTGCGTCCTGCTCAGCGAACCACTCACGCGAAGGCATGGAAACCACGCGGGCGGCGATGCCCTGCTCTGCGAGGGTTGCGCGAGCCTGAACAGCGAGCTCAACCTCGGAGCCGGTAGCGATCAGGATGACGTCCGGGGTGCCCTCGGTGTCAGCCATGATGTAGCCGCCGCGTGCGGTGCCCTCAGCGGAAGCGAACTTCTCACCCTCAGCGTCTGCGTGCACGTCTTCACGAGCCCAGACGGGCAGGTTCTGACGGGAGAGCACGATACCTGCGGGGCGGTCGGACTTCTCCAGGATGGTGCGCCATGCGACGGCGGTTTCGTTAGCGTCCGCGGGGCGAACCACGTCGAAGCCGGGGATAGCGCGCAGGGAGGAGAGGTGCTCGATCGGCTGGTGGGTGGGGCCGTCCTCGCCCACACCAATGGAGTCGTGGGTCCACACGTACAGTGCGGGAACGCCCATCAGCGCGGAGAGGCGAACAGCCGGACGCTGGTAGTCGGAGAACACGAAGAAGGTGCCCGAGAACGCGCGGGTCGGGGAGGAGAGCACGATGCCGTTGACGATTGCTGCGGCAGCCTGCTCACGAATACCGAAGTGCAGCACGCGACCGTAGGGGTTCGCGGTCCAGTCTTCGGTGCTGTGCGATGCCGGGTTGAAGGACTCTGCACCCTTGATGGTGGTCAGGTTCGAGCCGGCGAGGTCAGCGGAGCCACCCCACAGTTCGGGGAAGGTCTCAGCAATAGCGTTGATGACGGTGCCGGATGCCGCGCGGGTTGCTACGGAGGTGCCAGCCTCGAACACGGGGAAGGCAGCCTTGTAGTCTGCGGGCAGTTCGCCTGCGACGAGGCGCTTGTACAGTTCGGCGCGCTCGGGGTTAGCCTTGGCCCATGCCTCGAACTTCTCGTCCCATGCCTTGTGCGCTGCGGCGCCGCGCTCAACGAGCTGGCGGGTGTGCGCCAGGACGTTCTCCTCGATGAAGAAGCTCTTGGCGGGGTCGAAGCCGAGCAGTTCCTTGGTTGCGGCAACCTCTTCAGCACCGAGCTTGGAGCCGTGCACTGCGCCGGTGTTCTGCTTGGTGGGGGCGGGGTAGCCGATGATGGTGCGCAGCTCAATGAAGGAGGGCTTGTCGGTGACAGCCTTTGCACGCTCAATAGCGGCGTACAGTTCTGCGACATCCTCAACGTAGTCGCCGGTGCGGGTCCAGTCCACGCGCTGAACATCCCAACCGTAGGACTCGTAGCGCTTTGCTACGTCCTCGGTGAAGGCAACGTCGGTGTCTTCCTCAATGGAGATGTGGTTGCGGTCCCAGACGACGATCAGGTTGCCGAGCTCCTGGTGGCCCGCAAGCGCGCTGGCTTCGGCGGTCACGCCCTCCTGCACGTCACCTTCGGAGGCGATGACGTAGACGTGGTGGTCGAAGGGGGAGGTGCCCGGTGCTGCTTCGGGGTCGAACATGCCGCGCATACGACGCTGTGCGTAGGCGAAACCAACGGCGGAGGCCAGGCCCTGGCCGAGCGGGCCGGTGGTGATTTCTACGCCCTTGGTGTGCTTGTATTCGGGGTGGCCGGGGGTGAGGGCACCCCAGGTGCGCAGGGCTTCCAGGTCGCTCATTTCGAGGCCGTAGCCGCCGAGGAACAGCTGAGTGTACAGGGTGAGGGAGGTGTGGCCGGGGGAGAGGATGAAGCGGTCACGGCCTTCCCAGCGGTCGTCGGAGGGATCCTGGTTCATGACCTTCTGGAAGAGCAGGTAGGCGACCGGCGCCAGGCTCATTGCGGTGCCGGGGTGGCCGGATCCGACCTTTTCTACGGCGTCTGCGGCGAGGATACGTGCGGTATCTACGGCGCGCTGGTCGGTTTCTGTCCACTGGAAGTTCTCTGCCACGTGGGTGTCCTTTCACAACGTGAGTGGATGCGCCAGCAGGCTTGTGCTAGCGCGCTGTCCGTCGGGTGTAACGTGCCTTCGGGGGTGTTTATTCCCGCGCCGGTAGGTGTCCGGGTAGGTACCAGGGTAGGTGCGGAGCGCCGGGAGGTTTGTTTCGACCCTTTCGTTTTAACAGGATAGTTCACTGGGCGGAAGTATCCGGTGTGTGAATGCAGACATTCACAGGGTGATACGGGGCTGAGATGGAGAAAAAGCAACGCTACAACGCGGGCTCTGCGGATTTCGCGGTGCACGTTGAGCTGTGTTTCTGAGCTATGCGCTGAATATTGTTCAGTAACGTAACAATTTTTGTGTAAGTGGTGAAGCTCATGTTAAGGTTGAGCAGGAAGGTTGTAGACCGAAACAGTGGTTGGGTCGGTCTACATCTCGGTGATTGAAGCCCCTCCTCTGCGTAAGAACCATTGATTATCTCACTGTGGTGGTGAGATAAAAGGTTCTGGAGGAGGTGCTTTCTTTTAGTCTCTGACCGTGCACTTTGTGTGTGGTTGAGGCTAAAGGTTTGTGTTATATGAATGGGCGCCGGATATGTATCGGAACATATCCGGCGCCCGCCTTTTAATTTGCGATGAGAAGAAGCACTGGCTGCTCTTGCTCTGTCTGTGCTTGCGTTGTCTGTATTTGCGTTGCCTCTAGTCAGACCACTTGAACTTGCGCGAGGCAATAAACCCAATGACCACGGTCCACACAATGAGGACCCAGTGCGGGTCGGCGAGCCACTGATGCTGAATGAAGTTGCCACGCAACGCGTCACCCAGAGCCGCCGAGGGCGACCACGCCACGATTCCGGCGTACCAGTCGGGGAAGGACTTGAGCGGGAACACCACGCCGCCGGCACCGGCAAGAATTACCCAGGCGATATTTACGATGGCGAGGGTCGCCTCCGCACGCACCGTGCCGGCAATGAGCAGACCCAGTGCCGTAAACGCGCCGGCCCCCATGAGCATCGTGATGATGGAGCGCGAGACGGCGATAGCGTCCGGGCGCCAGCCCAGACCGTACCCGAGCACCGCAACCAGCGTGAACTGAATCGCTACGACCACCAGCACCGCAATGCACTTGCCCATGATCAGGCCGTTACGGCCCAGGGGAGTGGTCGCAAGGAATCGCAGCACGCCGTAGCGGCGATCAAAACCGGTGGCAATGCCCTGACCGGATAGCGCCGTAGAAATCACGCAGAGCGCCAGAACGCCGGGGACCGCCGCATCCATGCGGGAGACCCCGACCGAGTTGGCGTACTCATCGATCAGACCGGTGAACCGCAACGCAATGAGCGCCATGACGGGAAAAATAATGTTGAGCATCAGCTGCTCGCCGTTGCGGAGCATCGCCATCGTCTCGTAGCGGCCCTGCTCAATGACGCGCACGAGCGGGTAGTTCGCGCGCGGGGGAATGTACTCCTCATCTTCGTCAATAGAAGAGACCCTGGGGCGAGTGTCTACGGGGCGGGAGTCTACGGCGGGGCGGGTGTTCGCGGCGCGTTCTTCCATTCGGTTCCCTTCCGCTCGGCTCTCTTCTGCAGACTTTTCTTTTACTTGGTTTTCTGCCGCCCGGTTGTTGGCCGCCCGGTTGTTGTGAGTGCGTGCGGTGTTGCTCATCGGATATCACGTCCTGAAATGTCGAGGAAGACATCCTCAAGAGTCTTCGGTTCCATGGTGAGAGAAATCGGCATGAGGTAACGCTCAGCGAGCGCCGAGGTGAACGCCGCCAGATGCTCGGGGCGTAGCGCACCGACCAGCTCATACGCGCCGGGCACGGAGGGCGCGCCGTCGCGAGCCGGGGTGTAGGGCACCTTTTCGATGAGCTCCACACCGGCGCGCAGATGCGCGGGCAGCAGCTGCTCACGGGTGGGGGTGGGCGCATCCAGGGTGTACTGCAGGCGGTTCGTACCGTCGCTGGCGATGAGCTCCGAGACGGTGCCTTCCTGAACCGTGGTGCCGTTTTCGATGATGTAGACGTAATCGGCGAGCTTCTGCGCGTCGTCAATCAGGTGCGTGGTGAGCACGATTGCGGTGCCGAGTTCACGCTGTTCACGAATAATGTCGAAGACGACGTTGCGGGATTGCGGGTCCAGACCCGCGGAGGGCTCGTCGAGGAAGAGCACGTCCGGGCGGCCGATGAGGGCTGCGGCGAGGGAGACGCGCTGCTTCTGACCACCCGAGAGGCGGCGAATCGTGGTGCCGTTAAAAGTGTCAATGCCCAGGCGTTCCACGAGCTCTTCGACCGGGTACGGGTCGGTGTACATGGTCGAGATGTGCTCAAGCAACGGAACAGGATGCATGGCGTTGGGCAGGCCGCCGTCCTGGAGCATAATGCCGACCTTGGCGCGTAGCTCCGGGTCCGCCTGCAGCGGGTTTTCGCCGAGGAGGCGCACGGTACCGCGGGTGGGCTTGAGCAGGCCCTGTGCGCAGGCGAGGGTTGTGGTTTTGCCGGCGCCGTTAGCGCCGAGCAGGACGACCACTTCACCGGGGAAGACGCGCAGGTTGACCTTGTTGACGGCGCGGTAGAGCCCGCTGGCGGTGAGCCGTTCGGGGTATTTGGTGCGGAAGGCGCGTGAGGGCTTGAACTCTTTGATGAGGTCTTTAATGCTGAGCGCTGGTTCTTCTGCGATGGTGCGTCGTCGTGCGGTGGGGGAGGCGCTGGGCTCCGTGTGGTGCTCAGTGCGCGCCGTTGGTGCGGCGGATGCACGCCCCGGGTGGTCCTGCTGGCCCGCGGTGGTGGTCTCCATAGACAGTCACTTTCGAGTTTTTCGATGAATGAGCGTGTGTGCACCTTTCATCTTATGCCCTAACTCACGTTTAAGGCACACCCGTTACGACTCAAATGTTCACCTTCAGGTTGAAAAGTTATCAAGTAGGGGTACCTAACTAGCCAAATAAAAAGTAATTAGGACATACTTTATTTGTGTATTCCGTGAACAAGAGCTCTCAGCGCGCCTCAATGAACGAGACGCAGACCCGAAACGGCACCCGAACCGCCGCCTCGGGCTCTACTGGTGCTTCCAGTACCAAGTCCTCCGCGGCACGCACATCCAAGCGCAAAGCCGAGGCAGAAGAACGCACCAGGGATCGCGTCCTGCGCGAAGTCCTCAACAACGGCCCCGTATCCGCAGCAACCCTCGGTGAGCTCCTCAGCCTCACCCCCGCAGCGGTACGCCGCCACCTCGACGCCCTCGAATCCAACAACATGATTGAGGTCGCGCCCATCAAAAAGCACGGCGCCGGAGCTGGCCGACCCGCCCGCCGCTACGTGATCGCCCCCCAGGGCCACGAACGCCTCGGTAACGACTACCTCATCATCGCCCGCGACGCCCTACAAATGCTCCGCGACACGGTTGGGCAGGAAGCCCTCGAAGCTTTCGCCTCCGCCCGCGCCGCAGAAATGGAAGCCCGCTACCGACCCGTCGTAGAAGCCGCCGGTGATGACGTGGCAGCCAGAGCGCAGGCGCTCGCAGAGGCAATGAGTAAGGACGGTTTCGTGGCGACCGCTCAGGTCACCGCGCCTCCTGCAGGACGGACCGTTCCCGAGCATTTTCTGGCAAGTATTCAGCTCTGTCAGGGGCACTGCCCGGTACGCGACCTCGCTGGAGACTTCCAAGTGTTCTGTGAGCAGGAAACCGGGATTATTTCTGACCTGCTCGGCGTTGATGTCCGTAGGCTTTCAACCATGGCTTCGGGTGCTCACGTGTGTACCACGCACGTGCCCCTGAACCGCGTCACCGCCGAGGGTGAGAAGAACGCAGAAGAATCCTAGAGAAACCTATTCCTAGAGAAACCTTCCGCGTAACACTTACCGCAGTACCCCGCGGCGCACCCCGATGAACCCCTCAAAGGGTGCGACCCGCACGCTGGAACCCGCCCGCCCCACGCTGCGTTAAACGCCGTGGTCGAGCGCGGCATCAGCCCCCTAAACTACCGCGCCTGCAACCGGCAGGTGGCGGCGAGAAATGTAATAACCATCGAAGAAAGGCCGTAATGACTGAGAAAGTTGGGCAGAACGCCAACGACACCGTCATTTCAGAGATCCTGGAGATGAACCCCGAACTCGAGGGCATTGGCAACTACGAGTACGGTTGGGCAGACTCCGACGAAGCAGGCCAGGTAGCAAAGCGCGGCCTGGACGAGAACGTCGTGCGCGACATCTCTGCGAAGAAGAACGAACCCCAGTGGATGCTGGATATGCGTCTGAAGGCGCTGAAGTTCTTTGAGCGTAAGCCCATGCCCACCTGGGGTGCGGATCTTTCCGAAATCGACTTCGACAACATCAAGTACTTCGTGCGCTCGACCGAGGGCCAGGCGGCTTCTTGGGAGGAACTGCCCGAGGATATCCGCACCACCTACGAGCGTCTGGGTATTCCCGAGGCGGAGCGTAACTCCCTCGTCGCGGGTGTGGCTGCACAGTACGAGTCTGAGGTCGTGTACCACCAGATCCGTGAGGACCTGGAGAAGCAGGGCGTGATCTTCGTCGACACCGACACCGGTCTGCGCGAATACCCCGAACTGTTCAAGGAATACTTCGGCTCCATCATCCCGATTGGTGACAACAAGTTCTCCGCACTGAACACCGCCGTATGGTCCGGTGGCTCCTTCGTGTACGTTCCCCCGGGAGTTCACGTGGAGATCCCGCTGCAGGCGTACTTCCGCATTAACACCGAGAACATGGGTCAGTTCGAACGCACCCTGATTATTGCGGACGAAGACTCCTACGTTCACTACATTGAGGGCTGCACCGCCCCCATCTACAAGTCCGACTCCCTGCACTCTGCAGTGGTTGAGATTGTGCTGAAGAAGAACGCACGCGTTCGCTACACCACCATCCAGAACTGGTCGAACAACGTCTACAACCTGGTGACCAAGCGCGCTGTTGCGCACGAGGGCGCCACCATGGAATGGGTGGACGGCAACATCGGTTCGAAGGTCACCCAGAAGTACCCGGCTGTTTACATGGTCGGCGAGCACGCTAAGGGTGAGACCCTGTCCATCGCATTCGCGGGTGAGGGTCAGCACCAGGACACCGGTTCGAAGATGGTTCACATTGCACCGAACACCTCCTCGACCATTGTGTCCAAGTCCGTGGCACGTAACGGCGGCCGCAGTGCGTACCGTGGCCTGGTTCAGGTTCGTGAGGGTGCTAAGCACTCCAAGTCCTCCGTGGTCTGTGACGCACTGCTGGTGGACACCATCTCCCGCTCCGACACCTACCCCTACGTGGATGTCCGCGAGGACGATGTGACCATGGGTCACGAGGCGACCGTTTCCCGCGTCTCCGAGGACCAGCTGTTCTACCTGATGCAGCGCGGCCTGAGCGAAGAAGAAGCAATGGCGATGATCGTCCGCGGCTTCGTTGAGCCTATCGCCCGCGAGCTGCCGATGGAGTACGCACTCGAACTGAACCGCCTGATCGAACTTCAGATGGAAGGATCTGTGGGCTAATGCCGACCAACGAAGAAACCCTGGGTTACCACTCCCCGATCATCCCCGGCATGGACCAGGAGGGCGAGAAGCTCGCCACCGAGTTCGCCCACGATGACACCCTGTACCGTGCCACCGAGGCACACCACCAGGGCTCCAACCCGAACAACGTCCAGAAGGTACTCGAAGCATCCCGTGCAGAGCGTAAGACCTCCTACAACGTGGAGGACTTCGCGCCCCTGACCGGTCGTGAAGAGGACTGGCGCTTCACCCCGCTGAAGCGTCTGGGTGGCCTGCACCTGGAGAAGCTGACCGGCACCGCACCGGCACCGCAGATCACTGCACCCGAACAGGTTCAGGTTGAGACCGTCTCCCGCGAGGATGCACGCATCGGCTCCGCAGGTATCCCCGAGGACCGCGTGGCAGCGAACGCGTGGTCCAGCTTCACCGAAGCAACCGTGGTGACCATCCCCGCCGAAGCTGAACTGGCTGAGCACGTGGAAATCGACATCACCGGCACCGGTAACGAGGCTGCCGCGCAGCACATCGTGATTGAGGCTAAGCCCTTCTCGAAGGCTGTCGTGGTTCTGCGCCACACCGGCTCCACCATCCTGGCACAGAACGTTGAGTTCGTGGTGAACGACGAGGCTGAGCTGAACGTTGTTTCCGTGCAGCAGTGGGCTGACGACGCAATCCACACCTCCGCACACTACGCTAAGCTGGGCCGCAACGCACGCTTCAAGCACGTTGTGGTGTCCCTCGGCGGCGACCTGGTGCGCGTGACCCCCTCCACCAAGTTCACCGCTCCCGGCGCTGAGACTGAAATGTACGGCCTGTACTTCGTAGACGCAGGTCAGCACATTGAGTCCCGCCTGTTCGTGGACCACTCCGTACCCAACTGCAAGTCCCGCGTGACCTACAAGGGCGCGCTGCAGGGCAAGGGTGCGCACTCCGTATGGGTTGGTGACGTTCTGATTGGTAAGGATGCAGAAGGCACTGACACCTACGAGCTGAACCGTAACCTGCTGCTGGAAGTTGGCCCCCGCGCCGACTCCGTGCCGAACCTGGAGATTGAGACCGGCCTGATTGAGGGCGCCGGCCACGCATCCACCACCGGCCAGCTCGATGAGCAGCACCTGTGGTACCTGCAGGCTCGCGGTATTCCGGAGGCTGAGGCACGCCGTCTGGTCGTGCGCGGCTTCCTGAATGAGATCATTCAGCAGATTCGTGTTCCCGAACTTGAAGAGCAGCTCACCGAGGCCCTTGAGGCAGAGCTCGCCCTCAGCAACAACTAAGCTTTACCAGGAGAAATCAATGTCTACTCTTGAAATCAAGGACCTTCACGTCTCGGTTATCCTCGACGACGAAACCACCAAGCCCATCCTGAAGGGCGTTAACCTGACCATCAACTCGGGCGAGATTCACGCAATCATGGGCCCGAACGGTTCCGGTAAGTCCACTCTGGCTTCCACCATTGCTGGCCACCCCAAGTACCAGGTTGACTCCGGTCAGATCCTGCTCGACGGTGAGGACATCACCGAGATGAGCGTGGACGAGCGTGCACGCGCAGGCCTGTTCCTGGCTATGCAGTACCCGGTTGAGATCCCCGGTGTGACCATGTCCAACTTCCTGCGCTCCGCAAAGACCGCTGTGGACGGCAAGGCTCCCTCCCTGCGTACCTGGACCAAGGACGTTAAGGAAGCCATGAAGAACCTGGAGATTGACCCCGACTTCATCGCACGTAACGTGAACGAGGGCTTCTCCGGCGGTGAGAAGAAGCGCCACGAGATCCTTCAGCTGGAGCTGCTCAAGCCCAAGTTCGGCATCCTGGATGAGACCGACTCCGGTCTGGACGTTGACGCACTGAAGATCGTGTCTGAGGGCGTGAACCGTGCGCACGAGGCTAACGACATGGGCGTCATGCTGATTACCCACTACACCCGCATCCTGCGCTACATCAAGCCGCAGTTCGTGCACGTGTTCGTGGACGGCAAGATGGTTGACCAGGGCGGCCCCGAGCTGGCTGACCGCCTGGAAGAAGAGGGCTACGTTTCTTACGTGGGTAAGAAGTAAGCTTCTTCCCTGACCGGATTCTGACAGAAAGATAGGACTATGACTGAGACTGTGCAGGGTCGTGTTCCTCAGGAAGAGATTGAGGAAGCCCTCAAGGAGGTCATTGACCCGGAGCTCGGCGTCAATATTGTTGACCTCGGTCTGCTCTACGGTCTGCGCTGGGATGAGGATGGAACCCTCATTCTGGACCTGACTCTGACCACCGCAGCCTGCCCGCTGCAGGAGGTTATTGAGGAGCAGGTTCAGAGCAACCTGGATAACCTGGTTGATTCTTGGCGTGTGAACTGGGTTTGGATGCCGCCGTGGGGCCCGGAGCGTATTACTGAGGACGGCCGCGATATGATGCGCGCGCTGGGCTTCAACATCTAAGCTCCTGACTCGCAGATAAGGTACCCGCCCGGTGCGGAAGGTGTAAGCCTTCGGCACCGGGCGGGTATTTTTGTGTCTTCTGGGTTTTGCGTCTACCTAGTCGTTCAGGTGCAGCAGCTTCAGCGAGTATTCGTACTTGATCATCAGGGTCGAGCGGGTCGGCTCCGGCAGCAGAGCCAGACGGCGCGGGTCAGTATTATCCGCGACATCGGCAAGCTTCACCAGGCGAGCCAAATCATTCACACGCACCCTACCCAGGTACGCCTCGTAGGATTCGCCGGGGCGGCGGGTCAAGGCATCAATCGCATCCACAATACGCGCCGAGAAGTAACGGGCCAGATATGCGAGGGAAACGCCGGTATCCTCCACCGTGTCGTGCAGCAACGCCACAATCTGAGCCTCAGTCTTCAGTTCCTCCAAAGACGAATCGGGATGAGTGGCGGCAGCCATTTCAGACACAAGCTTACGTGCCCCAAGAGCCACACGGCGAGGGTGGGAGATGTAGGGCCAGCCGTTACGATCAGTCTGCCCCTCATGCGCCTTGTCAGCGATGCTGTCTGCCAGGCGAACCATCTCTTTGTAGTAGTTATTCGACATGAGAACCTCCGTTGGTTTAGACTCCTGCGAGTTGACGGCACCCGCGACCGTGCCGGTACGTTGCGCTAAGCCGATACGGAACGGTAGCTGGTACCAACACTCTACGCCAGCTGTGGGGCGGCGGTGGCGGAACTCGCCCAAAACACCCTTAATACGTCAAATATGACGCGTAGAAGAAGAACACAGGGCGTTTTTCCTTCTGAACTTGTGGGTTTGGTGCCCTTTCTGCCGTGTATCTGCGGTTGGTAACAGGCATTCAGGAGGCGCCCGCCACCTCCACGAAAGTGTCCTCCGAACCCTTTTGCACCGCCCGGTGTAACTCGCCCAAAATCTCATATGGTGGCAAAAAATTTCTGTCTTTTTCTGGCGAAAATCGGTGCGCAAACCGCCCAACACAAAGGCAGTTTAAGCGTGTTTAGCACACACCGATACACACTCATCAAACGAAAAAAATGCTCGCCCTCCGTGCCCTGCTAAAACCTTCAAAAACCCGTATTTTTGCGCGAAAATACGCGATAAACTGGGGGCAACCAAACATCGGAGAACACCATGGCAGAGCTCTACGAGCGCTTCGTCGCTTTGTATCCCTACCCACACGAGCGAATCCGCCACGGCGCCCCACGAGCCGAACTTAACCGGCGATACCTCGAACACCTCTACGAGGGCAAGAACCGGGGAACAACCCCCATCGTGGTTGCCCTCGACCCGACCCTGCTCGGAACCATTGAGAATAATGTCTCCCTACGTACCTCAACCCCAGTGCAGGACATCACCGCCGACACCGTCAAGCGGTACGCACACGACCTCATCACCGACCAACATCGTTACCTGGATCAAGTCGGTGTAGAAGTTGCCGCGCACGAGGCGTTCCGGCACCTGAACGAGAGCACCTACCTGCAGACCTACCGCCGCCTCATGGAAAACGGCGAACTCGGCGAAGACGATATTGGTACGCCCCTGAAAGCGGAGTACCCCTTCGAACTGACCGCCGGCATCATCAATGAGAAGGTCAAAACCACCGACATTGACAGTGCCGCGGAACTGCTGATTATGGACCTGCCGCTGCGGGACGTATCCGGGGTATTTGCCTACCTGCCCTTTGGCGGGTGGGATTCCAGCCCCAGCCCCGAGGCGATGCTGTCCATTGCCCGCTACTGGTTTGAACGCGATGACGCCTACCCGGCTGTTATCGCCTCAGACTTTATCGAGTTCTACACGCCGGTGCCGGTCACAACCCGCCGCGACGCCGAAATCCTAGCGGTTGAGCACACGATGGTTTCCTCGGCGATGCCGGTGCGTGTCTACCGCGGCTTCGACAAGCTCGTGGAGGCGCTCTACGGTCAGCACGACTGGTACCTGTGGTGGGAGCAGCTCCCGGCGGCGCTCCTCATTGAAACACCCTAAACCAGCCTAGCTAGGCGAGTTAAAGCGAAGGGGCGTGATGAACCTACACGGTTCACCCCGCCCCTCTCGCGTATCTGCGTTATTTCAGCTCGTCCACGTGTCGCGCGCGCAAAGCACGAGCGGTCGCCGTCGCGTAATCAACCGCCTGCACCACCCACGGAATCAGCAGCCGCCAATACATGCGCTTGGGCAGGTTACGCGCCACCGCCGCCCTGCGCAACGCACCCCAACGGTCCATGAGCGCCGGAATCGACCGGACCATTAACGCAATCAGCAGACCCAGACGCTCGGGGGAAAGACCCACGAAACGCAACGGCGAACACAGCCTCACAAAGCCATCAATCAGAACCGGCAGGGGAGTGCTCACCAGCAGAGTACGGGACGCGTAGAAAGCCGTCAGCATAGTCGCGATAGCATCCGCGCCGGAGGCGTACTGACCCGTCAACACGTAATAGCCGACCATAATCAGTAGCAGCAGAGACAGCGTGCGAACCACCAGCCACAGCTGGGAGGCCGGCACACCAGCCCACAACGCGCAGAACGTGGACGCCACCAAAGCCACCAGCGCCACCTGCCAACCGGTCACCGCCAACAGCAGAAACAGCCCAAAGAAGAGCGTGCTCTTGAACCACAGCGGCGCCCGATGCACCGGCGTGTTCAACGGCTGGTAGAAACCCACCAGCAGAGTACCGGGGTTGAAATCCGAGCCCTGAGAGGCGGGGCGAGGATTCACGCGCGGCGTGTTAGCGCCCATGCGCGCCTCCTGCCGAATCCAGACCTTCGGTAGCGCCTTCGTTGGGGAACCCTTCGGCACACCAGGTGCGGTACTGCTGTACCAGCTGCACCGCATCCCCCTGAGCGAGCAAACGGCCATCATGAATAATCACGGCTTCATCGCAGGACGCCGCCAAATCCAGGTCATGCGTGCTGAGCACCAGCATCTGATCCAGCGACTCCAAATGCTTCAGTAGCCGCGCGCGATTGCGCAAATCCAGCAGGGTGGTCGGCTCATCGAGCAGAAGAATCTGCGGGCGCGCCGCCAGCACGCTGGTGAGAGCGACCAGCTGCTTTTCGCCTCCTGAGAGGGTGAAAACGCTCTGGTTTTCAAGGTGTTCGAGGCCGCGCTCGCGGAGTAGTTCACGAATCCGTTCGAGGCGCTGCTCACCGCTGAGGGCACTACCTTCAACGGCGGCGGCACGGCGCAGGCTCAGGTCAATATCTTCGGCAACGGTGGGCATAATCAGCTGCGCCTCCGGTTGGGCGAAGAGCATGCCCACACCCTCAAAAGCGCCCTGGGAATGACCGCGAGCGCCCGTCGAGCCGCGGCTCGGCGCATCCAGGGTGTCGACACCGTTCACACGCACAATACCTTCATCCGGGTGGGTGAGCCCATTGAAAAGCCCCAGTAGGGTGGACTTGCCGCTACCGTTCAGACCCAGCACCGCGGTGCGCTTCGCCGTGAACCGCAGGCTCACATCCTTGAGGATACGGCGATGCCCGCCTTCGGGCAGCTCGGTGAAAACACTCACCGATTCAAGCTCAAGGGCGGGCATGCTGGTAGAGGCGCTCACCGCCTGCTCGCCTTGCACCTGCTGCGGTGCAGGCTGGCGCGTGGAGCGGCGAAAAAACATAGCTATCCTCTCGTGTGGCACATCGTGTGCCTTTAACGCTGGGTAGAAGCCAGGGACGGGAAGGCGCGGCGTACCGACAAACCAACCAGAACCGCGATCGTGGACTTTACCAGATCCCAGGGAACGAATACCATTGCCGCGCTGAATGCGGCGTCAAAAGTCATGTGGGCGTTCACCATCATACCGGCGATACCGCAGGCGGTCAGAACCACAAAACCGCAGAAGTTCGCGACCAGAGCCATGAGGAAGGTTGCACCAACCGAACGGGTGTTGCGGGTGAACAGGTAGGCGAGGGTACCGGCAATAGCGGCGAAGGGCAGGAAGCCGAGCAGGTAGCCGGCACTCGGGGAGGCGAGCGTACCCAAGCCGGCGCCGCCCTTAGCGAAGATGGGCAGGCCAGCGAAACCAACCAGCAGGTACAGCGCCACGGAGGCGGTGGCACGCTTGCCGCCGAGCACCTGAGCGGTGATGTAAATGCCGAGGGTCTGGAAGGTGAAGGGAACCGCAACGCCGCCCAAGCTGACGGCGGGCATGATGGCGAGCGCGGCGATGAAGCCCGCGAACACTGCGATGAGGGAGAGGTCGGTGGCGAGGGAGGTCTTTGCCGCTACGTTACGGCGCGGTGCCTGAGTTGCCTGGGGTGCCTGAGCTGATTCGCGCACGGAATCGGTCATTGGGGTGGTACTCCTTTGATACGTATTGCTCTGCAGATTTTTCTACAGAGTTGAGGGTAGCGGTGGTTGACTGCTTGTCACAACCCAATTTTTGAACAATGTTCTACGAATAGTGTTCGGTATGTATCGTACACCGCACACTACAAAAACAAAAGGTGCCCCACATGCGCACTCGGCACACCTGCACTAAAATTGATGAGGTGCTCCAAGCGCTCGCCGCTTCTAACCCGGCGAATCCCGCCTACCGAGCACTATCAACCCACACACCAGACCGCCATCCGGAAAGGCACCCATGATTGCTGTACAGAACCTCGAATTGCGTGCAGGCGCGCGCCTGCTCATGGAAGAGGTCACCTTCCGCATCGATAAGGGCGACAAGATTGGTCTGGTGGGCCGCAACGGTGCCGGCAAGACCACTATGACTAAGGTGCTTGCCGGTCTGACCCTGCCCGCTGACGGTACGGTGACCCGCAGCGGCACTATCGGCTACCTTCCGCAGGACCCGAAGGTGGATGACATGAGCCAGCTGGCGCGTGACCGCATCCTCTCGGCGCGTGGCCTGGACGGTGTGGCGCGCAAGATGCGTCAGGCGCAGAACGATATGGCTAGTGAGGACCCGGCGGTGCGCGCTAAGGGTATGCGCCGCTACGACCGTCTTGAGGCTGAGTTTATTGCCGGTGGCGGCTACGCGGCTGAGTCGGAGGCGGCGGTCATCACCTCCAACCTGGACTTGCCGGAGCGTGTGCTCGCCCAGCCGCTGTCTACTCTGTCGGGTGGTCAGCGTCGCCGCGTGGAGCTGGCGCGTATTCTCTTCTCCAATGCGGACACCATGCTGCTGGATGAGCCGACCAACCACCTGGACGCCGACTCGATTCTGTGGCTGCGTGACTTCTTGAAGAACTTCTCGGGCGGCCTGATGGTCATTAGCCACGATGTTGACCTGATGGAGCTGGTCGTCAACCGCGTCTTCTACCTGGACGCGAACCGCTGCGTGATTGACCAGTACAACATGGGCTGGAAGAACTACCTGACTCAGCGTGAGCAGGATGAGCACCGCCGCAAGCGTGAGCGTGCGAATGCGCAGAAGAAGGCGAATGCTCTGATGGAGCAGGCGAATAAGATGCGCGCGAAGGCGACGAAGGCTGTTGCTGCTCAGCAGATGATTAAGCGTGCTGAGAAGCTTCTGCGCGGCCTGGAGGATGAGCGTCAGAGCGATAAGGTTGCAGCGATTCGCTTCCCGGATCCGGCGCCGTGCGGTAAGACTCCGCTGTCTGCTCAGGGCCTGTCGAAGTCTTATGGCTCCCTGGAAATTTTCACGGACGTTGACTTGGCGATTGACCGCGGTTCGCGCGTGGTGGTGCTGGGTCTGAACGGTGCCGGTAAGACCACTCTGCTACGCATGCTGGCTGGTTCCACCGAGCCTGATACGGGTGAGGTCGTGTACGGTCACGGCGCGAAGCTGGGTTATTTTGCGCAGGAACACGAAATTCTTGATGGTGACCGCACTGTCTTTGAGAACATGAAGTCTGCTGCGCCGGATCTGGATGACACCCGCGTGCGTACGATTTTGGGTTCGTTTCTGTTCTCCGGTGATGACGTGGATAAGCCTGCCGGTGTGCTTTCCGGTGGTGAGAAGACCCGTTTGTCGCTGGCGACCCTGGTGGCGTCGAGTGCGAACGTGCTGCTGCTTGATGAGCCGACCAACAACCTGGACCCCGCCTCGCGTGAGGAGATTCTGAACGCGTTGAAGGCGTACCAGGGTGCCATTGTGATGGTTTCTCACGATGAGGGTGCCGTGGAGGCGCTGGATCCTGAGCGTGTGCTGCTTCTGCCGGATGCGGTGGAGGACCTGTGGTCGAAGGAATACCAGGACCTGATTTCGCTGGCGTAAGCAATATTCGCTGAACATCAAAGCCGACATAAAAGTACGGGGGAGGCCCCGGTGCCGTGTGGCGCCGGGGCCTCTTTGCATGTATTGCGCATTGTTTTATTGTTTGTGGCGTATTGTCCAGGGCGTATTTTTTGTGTTCTGAAAATGTGTTGCGGAGATATTGTCGGTATTTTTCTCGTGAATAGTGCGGAAAAATGTGACCTGACCCGTGGGGTTGTATTGTTTTCTGAGCGTGTGTGCTGTTATTGCGTTCCCGTGCATGGGAACTGTGGGTTCTGACACACGAAATTTGCGGCGTATTTGACGGGAAATAATGTTGCCTTGTGGGTTTTCCCGAGGGAAAGAAAAGCTCTCAGGCGATATTTCGGGGGGTCTGTGTGGGCTTTTCGAATTTTTCATGTGTCTCTACATACATTGTGGGAAAAATGGTAGAAACACAACATGCGTGGGGCGTAGACTTATAACTGTTCCCGCCATTGCGAGGACGCAAATGCGAAACATTAGGGCTCACTACCGATGGTGAGCTAACGCGGGGGAGAAGAGATTCCCGCCCGCTCACGAAGGAGAACTACCAATGCACAACACTGAGTTCGAGAAGTACCCCACCTCCGGTGAAGAGAACGTTGAGGTTGACGTCTTCTGGCCCATCCAGGACGCTTAATCTCTCACCCCGATAGGTCGGGATAAGGATTAGAAAAGCGCCCCGCCGCTTCCATAGGGAAGTGACGGGGCGCTTTGCTGTCTAAATTCTGTTATTTGAACGCTACTGTCTGGGCGATGTCGCCTGAGTTCTGTGGGTTATGCGGCGTGAATACCCAGCCCGAACATCTGCAGAGGGTATTCGGTAAAGCCCATCATGGCCGCCGCGTACCAGGCGACGTACCCGGTCAGCGCTAGAACGAGCGCCTTCTCGCGTACGCTGCCGGCATCACCCAGAATGGGCAGCGCCATGTAGCCGCTCTTTTTCCATAAGGGGGATGCCACCAGGGGCTTAATAACAATGGGGTAGAGGGGTAGCAGCCCGCGGGTCGTTAGCAAGTCACCAATCAGGTGGATGGTCGCACCGACCGAAATAGCCCAGGGGAGTAGTGCTAGTGAATCGGTCGTGTAGGCGGCATATCCGAGAGCGACGGCGCCGATCCATCCACCCGGTGCGCCGAGCACGCGCAAGGCTAGACCGCCCGAGAACGCGGCAAGAAGTAGTGACGCCCAGGGGATTCCGTTGTAGCTCAGGTTGGCGCTGAAATAGGCAATTGCCCAGAAAGCTACCAGACCCAAAATGGAGTGCGTTCCCTTGCGGTGTCCACCGCTGACTGCCCCGACAATGCGTGCTACCCAGCGTGAAATGGGCGGGATGGAGTTGGCGATACTGCCGTTGTGGTGGTCAATATCCGGTAGCATGCCCGCACCGGCGCACGCCAGGGTAGTCACAATGAGGGTGGGGGTATCGGGAACCTGCACCACTCCCGTCTCGACGAGCACTAGCCAGCCAGCTGCGGCGCTGACGGTGTGCGAATAGCCCATCATGGGGAGGTGCCTCCTTGAGGTACGGGGTTGGGGTGCCTGAACTTTATTAGAACAAATATAGCATATATCGAAATTACTTTCGATAAGCGGGGTTATCCCTCAAGCGACATCACCTCTCAAGTGGCACTACCCCTCAAAGGGCAGAGTCTGCTTCCAGAATTCGCGCTCGCGCAGGTAGTTCTCCAGCCAACTAACGTGCTCGGAGCACGCCAACCAAATCTTGCGGCGCTCGGGGGTGTGCACCTTCGGGTTGTTCCAGAGCAGCTGAAATTCTGCCGCCTGCTGGCAGCCCTTACGGGAGCACTTGGCGTACTCAGGCTGTGCATCCTGAGAAAGTGAACCGAGCAGATCCATGTCTTCTTATCCTTACTATTGCGCCTCGACATGCGGTGTTATTCCTTGCCCGCGCGACCGGGCAGAAAAGGGGTGCGGGCTGTTCCGCTTCAGCTAGTGTACGCGCCCGATGAGGCATGTAAAAGAAGGGGAGCAGGTGTTCAGTGTTCAAGAGTGGAGTGTAGCCTGCGGCACCTTTACGCTAAAACGCGGTAAAATAGGGTTTGTCTGTCCATCCGTCCACACCCCAACCGCGTAGCCGCTGCATCGGCTCTGATCGTGAGGGGTCGACTCATCAAGGAAGCTCATGAGCGAGAACACTCCCAAGACCGTGCTGGTCACCGGCGGCAACCGAGGCATCGGCTACGAAATTGCCAAGGAATTCCAGGCAGCAGGACACAACGTCTGCATCACCTACCGTAGCGGTGAAGCCCCCGAAGAATTTTTCGCCGTCAAGGCAGATGTACGCGATGCCGACAGCATTAACGAAGCATTCAAGGAAATTGAAGCAGAGTTCGGCCCCGTGGAGGTGCTGGTCGCCAACGCAGGTATCACCCGCGACATGCTGCTGATGCGCATGAAGGAATCCGACTTCACCGACGTGGTCGACACCAACCTCACCGGTTCTTTCCGCGTGGTTCAGCGTGCCATTAAGGGCATGCTGAAGCTCAAGCGCGGCCGCATCATCCTGGTTTCCTCCGTGGTGGGTCTGTACGGTTCCCCCGGCCAAGTCAACTACTCCGCATCCAAGGCTGCACTGGTCGGTATGGCGCGCTCCATCACCCGCGAGCTGGGCGGCCGTAACATCACCGCTAACGTGGTGGCACCGGGCTTCATTAACACCGCAATGACCGAGGTTTTGCCCGAAGAGACCAAGAAGAACTACCTGGCGTCCATCCCGGCTGGTCGCTTCGCGGAGGCGGAAGAGGTCGCTCGCGTGATTCGCTGGCTCGCATCCGATGAGGCTAGCTACATTTCTGGCGCTGTCATCCCCGTTGATGGTGGCCTGGGCATGGGTCACTAACCCTACCCCGTACGGACTGCACGAAGCGCCCGAATGTGGGCGCACCCTTTCTAAACTTTAAGGACATAAAACTATGGCACAGCTGACCGGCAAGACCATTATCATTACCGGCTCCTCCCGCGGTGTTGGCGCAGACACCGCACAGATTCTCGCCGCTGAGGGCGCGAACATTGTGGTGAACTATCGCTCCAAGGCACCGCGCGCGAACAAGATCGTCAAGGCTATTGAAGAGGCTGGCGGCAAGGCAATCGCAGTGCAGGCTGACGTGACCAACAATGAGGACCTGCAGAATCTCGTCAACACCGCCGTGGAGACCTTCGGTTCCCTGGACTACCTGATCCTGAACGCGTCGGGCGGCATGGAAACCGGCATGGGCGAAGACTACGCAATGCGCCTGAACCGTGACGCACAGCTGAACCTGGCACGCCTGGCTGCAGAGAAGATGCCCGAAGGCGCACGCATCGTGTTCGTGACCAGCCACCAGGCGCACTTCATCCGCGAGGTTGAGACCATGGACGAGTACAAGCCCGTCGCAGAGTCCAAGCGCGCAGGCGAAGACGCACTGATCGCCGAGATCCCCGCACTTTCCGAGAAGGGTATCTCCCTGGTCGTCGTGTCCGCTGACATGATTGAAGGCACCGTCACCGCGACCCTGCTGAACCGCCTGCACCCCGGCGCCATTGAGCAGCGCCGCGAGACCGCCGGCAAGCTCTACACCGTCAACGAGTTCGCGCAGGAAATCGCGAAGATGGTCACCGCAGACGTTGAGACCGGCCACGTTGAGCTGGTCGGCGGCGCACGCGGCTTCATCGACTAATAACTTCAGCCGCTATAGGTGCCGTTGCGGATGCGTCAGCCCCTCTGACAAGGTACATTTGATGAGGCGCGCCGCCCCTGACGCGGCGGCACCTATAGCCCCTAAAGCTTCGTGCGAGGAGCCCAATGTGGGGTACCCGCGCACTATGCGCCAACCGCTCCGATAACCCAGCACGGGTTGCGGGGTGGGGGCGCATCCCATCCATCTAACTCACTGGAAGAAGAACCATGAGCACCGTACTCAACCTTCAGAATGTCTCCGTGATTCGCGGCGGCCGCCCCATCCTTAACAACGTTTCGTGGACTGTGAACGAAGGTGAACGCTGGGTCGTTCTGGGCCCCAACGGCGCCGGTAAGTCCACTCTGCTTTCGATTGCGGCAGCCCGCCTGCACCCGACCAGCGGCGAGGTTGAAATCCTTGACGAGACCCTCGGCGCTGTTGACGTATTCGACCTGCGCCCGCGCATTGGTCTGTCCTCCGGTGCTTCGGCTACCCAGATTCCCGCCAACGAGAAGGTTTCCGACGTTGTCGTGACCGCAGCGTACGCTGTGTCCGGCCGCTGGAAGGAAGAATACGACGTCATGGACGACGAGCGTGCCACTGAGCTGCTGGCTGAATGGGGTGTCGATACCCTCGCTGACCGCACCTTCGGCTCCCTCTCCGACGGCGAGCGCAAGCGTGCACTGATCGCCCGCGCCCTCATGACCGACCCGGAAATGCTGCTGCTGGACGAGCCCGGCGCAGGCATGGACATCTCCGGCCGTGAGGACCTGGTCGAGCGTCTGACCGCACTTGCCGCTGACCCCTACGCACCGGCTACCGTGCTCATCACCCACCACCTCGAGGAAATCCCGGCGGGCTTCACCCACGCCCTGCTGATCCGTGACGGCGGCGTGGTCGCTGCCGGCCCGATTCTGTCCACCATTACCGAGGCGAACCTCGCAGCAACCTACGACATGGATCTGGCTCTGACCGTCACCTCCGCGGGTCGTTACTCCGCGTTCAAGCGCGCATGAGCCGTGCCCCGAAGCAGCTGAGCGCCGAACAGATCGCTGAGCGTGCCGAGCGTGTCTACGCTATCGAGTCGGTCACGGCTCTGGCGCAGGCACCCGAGCAGGCTTTGCGCTACTACACGCAGCTGACCGATGTGAAGCTCCGTAGCGCCATGGAGCCGCAGTGGGGTATTTACATTGCGGAGTCCTCGAAGGTGATTCGTCGTGCGCTCGCTGCCGGTCATCAGCCCGTTTCTTTCCTGATGAGTGAGAAGTGGGCTGATGATTTGGCGGATGTTCTGCGCGCCCATCCTGACACTCCCGCGTATGTGGGTAGTGAGGAGCAGCTGGAGCAGGTGACCGGTTTTCATCTGCATCGTGGTGCGTTGGCGGCGATGGCTCGTCCGGCGCCGCAGCCTCTGGAACGGTTGCTGCAGGGTGCCTCTCGCGTGGCGATCCTGGAAGATATTGTGGACCACACGAATGTGGGAGCTATTTTCCGTTCAGCTGCCGCGCTGAACGTGGATGCTGTGCTGGTGACTCCGCGGTGCGCTGATCCGCTGTACCGCCGCTCGATTCGAGTGTCGATGGGTACTGTTTTTCAGGTGCCGTGGGCTCGCCTGGAGTCGTGGCCTGCTGACCTGCAGACCCTGCGCGAGCTGGGCTTTAAGAGCGCGGCGTTGGCTTTGGAGGAGGATTCGCTGACCCTGGAGGAGCTTTCTGCCCGCCGGGATGAGAAGCTGGCGCTGATCCTGGGCACGGAGGGGCACGGACTGTCGCCCCGTACCCTCGCGGCGTGTGACGATACGGTGATGATTCCGATGTCGCACGGTGTGGATTCTTTGAACGTTGCGGCGGCGAGCGCTGTGGCGTTCTGGGAGACCCGCCCGCGTTCATAACCTGAGTTCTCACCTGATTCTTAACCCGCGTGAGTGCCTTCTTCGGGTGCCTTGCGGTGTGTGGGTTAGTGCCTGTGAGGGAACGTACTGGGATTTAATCCGTGAAGGTGGTACCCTTAATGGGTTGTGCACGCCCTATGCGGGCACAATGGTGATGCGCTCTGAGATTTTCTCGATAGCTGCACATCGAAAAACCTACTCCATCTATATAAGGGCTACTGGCAAAATCCAGTAGCAGAAGAAGGTAATCAATGAAGGCAGAAATCCACCCGGACTACAACCTGGTTCTGTTCCGCGACCTCGCATCCGGCAAGGTCTTCCTGACCCGTTCCACCATGACCTCGGACAAGACCGAGAAGTGGGAAGACGGCAACGAGTACCCGATCGTCGAGGTTGAAATCTCGTCCGAGTCGCACCCGTTCTACACCGGTAAGCAGCGCATCATGGACTCCGCAGGTCGCGTCGAGCGCTTCAACGCACGCTTCGGCAACTTCGGCAAGAAGTAAATCTTCTTTCCCACTTTTGCTTTTTAGCGAAATCAATGCCCCGTTCTCCTTGGTTTTCAGGGAGGCGGGGCATTGCGCGTTCTATGCGGGTACCAGAATGGTTCGCCCAAACGTGAGGAAAGTTGTAATGTAAAACCTTTCGTTCACCGGTGCGTAGACCCGCTGACGGCGTTACAATGGGAAAGTATTTTGCGAGCTGTGCATTTTCTGTGCCCTCCAGCACCGCCCCATATCGGCGGGTATTCTCCGGCTCTCTGTATTCTAGAGACTTCGCTGGATGCGCTGTGCGTCTCGCGTATCACCACCTCAAACAAAGGACAACTTAATGAGCGACGCTCACTCTGAACCGTCGCAGAAGAAGAAATGGGTCAAGCGTATTCTGCTGATCCTGCTGATTCTTCTGCTGGTTATTACCCTCGGTATTGGTTTCTTTATTTGGCGTGCTGGCCACACCTGGGATAGCAAGACCGAGAAGTTCGATTCCATCACTAAGGTGGACGAAGACCTCAGCAAAATTAAGGAGCAGCTTGGCGAGGCTAAGAAGCTCAACGTGACGGAGCTGAAGGCTCCGACCGTCACCAACTCGAATACCGGCAAGAACGGCTCCGATGCTGCTGCGGCTCTTGCAGCTAACGCGAGCGATCACGATAAGGACGGCGACGGCATCTTGGATGACGGTTACAGCTACAATGTCGTGAAGGGTCCGGGTAAGAACATCCTGCTGCTCGGTAGCGATACCCGTTCCGGTTCTGAAGCAGCTCAGGTGAGCGGCTCCCGTGCAGATAGCATCATGCTTGCTCACATCCCTGCCGATGGTAAGGGCGTGTACCTGGTTTCGATTATGCGTGATACCTGGGTGAATATCCCCGGTTACGGTTCGGCAAAGATTAACGCGGCGCTGAACTATGGCGGTATTTCTCTGCAGGTGGCGACCGTTGAGAACCTGCTGGGTATCAAGATTGATCACGTGGCAGAGATCGAGTTCGAGGGCTTCAAGGCTCTGGTGAATTCTGTTAATGGCGTGGATGTCCAGGTACCTTTCGACTTCGATATCAATGCGTGGTCTTTCAAGCAGGGTATGCAGCATATGGATGGTGGTGCGGCTCTTGCGTTCGTTCGTGCTCGCTACCCGTTCGCTGACGGCGACTACCAGCGTGTTCGTAACCAGCGTGCGTTCCTGCGCGGTCTGTACAGCACGATGAAGTCTAAGGGTGCACTGGAGAATGTGGGCTCTTTCCAGTCTGCTGTTGAGTCTATTGCTGGTTATATGCGTGTTGACTCTGGCCTGGACGCGGCGCAGATTGCCCAGATTGCGGCTCCGGTGCTGACTAGCGGTGATACCACGATGCGTATGACCACCCTGCCGAACGCAGGCCCGGGTTGGTCCTACGACGGTCAGTCGATTGTTATCGTGAACCAGGCTGCGAATGCTAACCTGTCCTATGCTTTGCAGCATGACAGCATGGATCAGTTCATGGCGACTTACGGCCAGGACTAAGATCTGACTCCTTGCGGGGGTGAAAGCTGATGAGGCTTTCGCCCCCGCTGGTTTTTAACTGTTCCCGAAAAGCTGTCGGAATGTAGATACCTGGAAGTACCTCGTTGGCGCTTAGAGAGCTGCTGGGGCGCACAAAAGGGCGGCTACCTCACCGTGATGGTGGGGTAGCCGCCCCATTCGTACCGTGCTCTTAGAGGGAGTTAGGCTTTCGAATCGGCTTCTTCTGCTTCCTCGGCAGATTCTTCCTCTTCGTACTCATCGTATTCGTCGTAGTCTTCGTAGTAGGGCTGGCGGCCAAAATAGAATGCTACAGCCGCGATAGCGCCACCCAGGATTGCGATGAGGATGCCAAGCATCGGGGTCCACAGCATTGAAATTAGGCCGGCGACCAGAACGGCGAGGCCTGCACCCTTGATCAGGTTCAGCAGACGGTCACGTTCGTTCGGCTCGTAGTATTCCTCTTCCTCAATGCTGTATTCGATGACAGGCTTCTCCGCGGCGGGTTCGCTACGGGTCGGCTCGGCGGGTGCCGAAGAACCACCGGTCAGGGAGCTCATGAAACCGCGACGCTTCTTCGGAGCCTGCTGAGCGGAGGACTCCAGGTAGTGGCGCTCACCTTCGGTGGGCACGAATGCGGCGGGCACATCGTACTCTTCACCCACCGGCAGCAGAGCCGGAACGTTGTTGGGCAGGGTCTCATACCATTCCTGCGGAATATCGGCGGGGCGTGCAGCCTGAACGGTCAGGGACAGCTCAAGGGTGTTGCCGCGAATCGTACCCCACGCGCTGGTGAGGCGGTCGTTCTCGAATGCGTAACGAATCACGGGGGCGAGCTGCTCAGACATCTGGGTGCTCAGGCGGCCCACGAGCTTGCGGTCGTGGCGTACCTCCACGCTGTCGACCACGCGGCCGTCGGAGGTCTTCAGCTGGTTAGCTTCCAGGGTCAGAATGACGCGACCCTCACCGCTGGGCGGCAGGATGCTGTGCAGGTATTCGGAGTGTTCCTTCTCATCAAGCACCTTCATCGACGGGCCCTGGGGTAGCAGGGTCGCGCGAGTCGGTGCGTCGTTGAGGGGGAAGAGCGAGCTAGGAGCGGACAGCGAGAGCACACCGGTGCTCTTCACTCGCATATTACCGCTCTCGGTGCGAACCGCCACGGCGGAAAGCTGCAGGTGCGCAATGGGCTCGTAACCGGAGGCGACCACGCGGGCAATGGCATCCCAGTACGCGGCGGAGTCCTCCACACTCATGCGGCCTACCTTGAATTCGTCAATGTAGACGGCAATGCTATTGGGCTCGTAGGGGTTATCCGGTTCGGGAACGAGGCGCGCTTCACCGTACCAGATACGTTCACGGTCGATGTGCAGTTCCTCAAAGATTTGGAGGGTTTCTGCTTCGTAGTAATCATCGGTGACAATGTCAACGCTACCGCGGTCACCGAGTGCGTAATCGACCACTGAAAACTCCTTCTGATGTGTCTAAGCGAGCGGATACCTAGTCTATTCTCTCATGCTTTCAGTGTGGACAGCTCACAAAAACGGGTGACATTTATCTGTCTTTTAGCACCGGGTGCATATAGTTTTGTGCCCTGGTGAAACTGCCCCGGTAATAAGTGCCCTTGTCAGTATGTGAACCACTGTATGAGGGAAATATTTAGACGGCATACCGCCGCTATGAATTCTATAGATAAGCCAGAAAAAGACCACCGCCCGGCGCGTCCCGGTACGTTACCGGAGGCGTGCCGAACGGCAGTCTCTCAAAGAGGCTAGAGAATCTAGCGGGGGAGAGCGGAACCTAGTCTAGATACCGGCTCACACCCCGCCACAAGCCCTCAAACCATGCAGCTTAGTCCTGCAGGGAGGCGTTGAACTTCTGAGCCACAATCGAACGGTGGCCGTGATCCTGAGCCTCCAGAACCAGACGACGCAGAGCCGAAGGAGCCTCGGGGTTCGCCTCCAGCCACTTCTGAGCCAGCGCAACGGAGGGGTTACCCTCAACGCCCAGACCCTCGGTGGAGCCGGTGTTGTACGGAGCCTTCGGGTACAGGCCACGCACAATGCGGGTCGCCATACCAATCGAACGGGACGCCCAAATGGGCAGCAGAGCCTCAAAGTAGGAGTCGTAGTAGGACTCACGCAACTCAACCGGACCGCGAGCAAAACCGTTAATGGTCGAAGCCAGAGCGTCGTTCGACAGCGACTCGTCTTCCATGATGGTCTTGTACGCGGCAGCCTTACGCTCGGCGTTCGGCAGAGCGGCCATCGCGTACGCGTAACCGTTCGAGGAAATCGAGGAGGGGCTGTACTTGGAGGCACGCTCCAGCTCCTCAACGGTCACCAGGTTGCGGCTTGCGAGCGCACCCAGTGCACTCCAACCCAGGTTCTGGTCGTAAGGAATGCCGGTTGCGTCAGCAATATCGCCGGTGGTGTCTTCGAAAGCACCGCGGGCAATATCGCGGCAGAGCTCTTCACCCTTGGTCGCGTTGGTGGAGACCGAAATCAGGGCGCGCAGCAGAATCAGCTGCTCGTCGGAGCCGGGCTTAGCCTGCGCCAGTGCGGCTGCGAATGCGTCGTAGAGAGCGTCGTAGAGGCGCTCGCGGCCGGTGGGTGCGGAGAAGGTTGCGATAGCGACCTGTGCGTTGTTGACCATGGTGCCCAGCAGGGATGCGCTCGGTTCCTTGGAGACGTTGCGTACGACTGCATCGACGTAGGTGGTGACAGGCAGGCGTGCATCGCGCACGTTCTCCCAGAGGGAGCCCCAGATGAGGCCGCGGGAGAGTGCGGATTCGAGGGTGGAGACACCTTCGATAGCTGCCTGCAGGCCGTCTTCGTCGGTCAGGGCGACCTTGGCGTAGGTGTGGTCTTCTGCGTTGAGCATGAGCAGGTCAGCTTCGCCAACGAGCTTCTTCTGCTCGTCGGTGAGCTCCACGTGGTGCTCGGAGACGGGCTCTGCCGGGTACTCGAGGGAGAGCAGGCCGGTGGAGGTGAGCTTGCCGTCGGTCAGCGCGAAGGTTTCCAGCTTTGCCACGTGGGGGCGGCCCAGACCTGCGGGCTGCTGTGCGGGCAGTTCCTGGGTGAGAATCAGGTCGGTGAGCTGGCCGTCTTCGCCGTAGACACGCTTGGTGCCCAGTGCGGACACGCCGGAGGTCTGCAGCCATGCGTTAGCCCATGCCTGCATGTCGCGGCCGGACACCTCGTTGAGTACCTGCAGGAAGTCGTTCAGGGAGGTGTTGCCCCACTCGAAGCGCTTGAAGTACACGCGTGCTGCCTCGATGAAGGTGTCGAAGCCGACGTAGGCGACCAGCTGCTTGAGCACGGATGCGCCCTTTGCGTAGGTGATGCCGTCGAAGTTCTGCGATGCTGCTTCCAGGTGGGGGATGTCAGCGACGATGGGGTGGGTGGTGGGCAGCTGGTCCTGCATGTATGCCCATGCCTTGCGGTTGTTCGCGAAGGTGACCCATGCGTCGTTGAAGTTGTTGGCTTCCTTAGCGCCGAGGGTGCCCATGAAGTCTGCGAAGGATTCCTTGAGCCACAGGTCGTCCCACCACTTCATGGTGACGAGGTCGCCGAACCACATGTGTGCCATTTCGTGGCAGATAGTGTTGGTGCGGCCTTCGAGGTCGTCCTCGGTTGCGCCGGAGACGAAGATGTAGTCTTCGGTGAAGGTGACCAGGCCGGGGTTTTCCATTGCGCCGATGTTGTATTCGGGCACGAATGCCTGCTCGTACTTGGGGTACGGGTAGGGGTAGTCGAAGAGGTCCTGGAAGAAGTCCAGGCCGTTTTTGGTGACCTTGAAGATGTGGTCGTAGTCGAAGTGCGGCTTGAGGGACTGGCGGCAGTAGACGACCAGGGGAATGTCACCGCTGTTGACCTTGCTCTTGGGCTTGTAGGTGGTGGTTGCGGTGAAGTATTCGCCGGCAACGATTGCGGTGATGTAGGTGGAGATCTTTGCGGTGGGGGAGAAGACTCGCTTGGTGATGGAGTCGTCGGTGGGGTCTACGACCTGGCTTTCGAGTACGCCGTTGGAGCTGACGACCCAGTCCTTGGGCGCGGTGATGCGGAAGTTGAAGACTGCCTTCAGGTCGGGCTGCTCGAAGTTCGGGAAGACTCGGC
Organism: Rothia sp. HMSC073B08; assembly: GCF_001812975.1. Classification (NCBI taxonomy): domain Bacteria; kingdom Bacillati; phylum Actinomycetota; class Actinomycetes; order Micrococcales; family Micrococcaceae; genus Rothia; species Rothia sp. HMSC073B08. Next base: position 87,707 of record NZ_KV811082.1, read on the forward strand.
GGCAGTCGGAGGGCTCGTACTGGGTGTACAGGTAGACGCGACCGTCGGAGGGGTCGAAGTAGCGGTGCATACCTTCGCCGGAGCGGGAGTAGTAGGAGCGACCGTGGATGGTGAGTACGTTTTCTGCCTGCAGGTTGGGCAGGGTGATGCGTGCGCCGTTGACGGCATCTGCCAGGGTCAGTTCGGTGCCGTTGAGCTTAACGGAGTCGACGCTGTGGTGGATGTAGTCGATGAAGGTTTCTGCACCGGGGGTGTTGCAGGAGAATCGGACGGTGGTGACGGTGGGGTAGGACTCGAATTCGGGGTCCTTGGCGTTAGTCAGGTCGACATGCACGTCGTAGGTGTCGACACTGATGAGAGCCGAACGTTCTGCGGCTTCTTCGCGGGAGAGGTTCTCATTATTCATGCTCTTTATTCTAGTCGTTATGACCGAAAATATGGCAGTCGAGTGGGCGTGCCGGTCATATTACTCAAGGTGCGAGAAGATCACCCGTGGTGTGGGGAACCAACCAACCTCAAATGTGTGACGCAGAACATGCTCTTTCGATTTGCGGAGTGTTCAGAAAACCCGTATAGTATTACGTGTTGCTTCGAACGGCACCGAAAGGAAAACGTTCGAAAGTCACCTGCGCGGGTGGCGGAATAGGCAGACGCGCTAGCTTGAGGTGCTAGTCCTCGTATTAGAGGGTGGGGGTTCAAGTCCCCCCTCGCGCACAGATAATCCCCGGTTCTTCGGAACCGGGGATTTTTGTATGCTCGGTTGTATGTCCGGTAAAAAGCACGCAAAAAACAGTGGGGTGAGGCTCCTTGAAGGAACCTCACCCCACACTAGCTACGCTAAGGAAGCTAGAAGAACAGCTGCATCAGCTGAAACTGAACGAATCAGTATCGTTCGAAGAGATTACTCAGCCAGACGCTCCGGGTCGGTGGTGACCAGAATCTTCACAGCGGTCTCGTTGTGGTGGATCAGGGTGTCGAAGCCCTTGTCAATCAGGTCTTCCACAGCGATCTTGCCGGTGATGAAGGGCTTGAGGTCAATCTTGCCGGACTCAACGAGCTTGATGGTCTCCGGGTGGGAGTTCACGTATGCGATGGTGCCGCGGATATCGAGCTCCTTGAGCACAACCTTCTGAACATCCAGGGAAGCGGGCTTACCCCAAATGGAGACGATGACGACCTTACCGGTGGGCTTGAGGGCATCCAGGATTAGGTCCAGTGCGGGCTGAACGGAGGTGCACTCGAACGCGATGTCGGTGCCACGGCCGTCGGTCAGCTTGTGAATCTCAGCCAGAACGTCGGTCTCTGCGGGGGAGAAAGCGTAGTCAGCAACACCGGAGTCCAGAGCCTTCTGGCGACGCAGCGGGGACAGCTCGGAGATAATAACCTTAGCGCCCTTAGCCTTCAGAACTGCGGAGGTCAGCAGACCGATGGGGCCAGCACCGGTAACCAGTGCGAATGCGCCCTCTTCGAACTCGCCTGCACGCTCAACAGCGTGGTAGCCAACGCTCAGGGGCTCAATCAGTGCAGCCTCGTCCAGGGGAATGTTGTTAGGAATCTTGTGAACCCAGCGGCGCTTGACGGCAACCTTCTCGGACAGACCGCCACCGCGACCTGCCAGACCGATGAAGTTCATGTCCTTGGACAGGTGATAGTCCTTGGAGTCGGGGCCGGTGTAGACGTCATCGCGAATGATGTAGGGCTCGACGACAACGTGGTCGCCAACCTGCAGGTCGTCTACGCCTTCGCCCAGTGCCTCAACAACACCGGAGAATTCGTGACCGAGGGTGACGGGGGAGTCCTCACCAGAAATGGGGTGGGGATGACCGTGCTGGGGGCAGAAGATGGGGCCGTCAAGGTATTCGTGCAGGTCGGTACCGCAAATACCGCACCATGCGACCTTGACCAGAACCTCGCCCGCAGCGGCTTCGGGTGCGGGGATGTCTTCAATGCGGATGTCGTTACGGTCGTAGAAGCGTGCTGCCTTCATGGGATGGAGCTCCTTAGCGTGGTTGTGGCGCTCACAGCGGTGTGTGCTTGCCGGTACGGTTCGCATCCACGGGTCTGTCACAGCGTTGACAGAGGCCCAAACGACATGGTTTGGACCGGTTGTGAACTGTCCTGCCGGCATTCGCATCGCTAGCGCCGGATGGTGATGGGTGCGGCTGGATTGTCGCTCCCATGTGCTTAACGCTACTCCACTGAATCAAAGATTCCTAGGATATATACAAATTTTCTTTTATGTGACACAAATTTCTTTTTGGGCGTTTTCGACTCCATCACGCCTGAGCATCTAGCGCCCGGCGAGCGCAGACGGTAGCGTAGAAGCATGACTGACGCGAACGCACAGGGCACCGCCGCCCACACCCAGCCCACTTCTGACAGCTCCGGTCGAACGGCACCGAACCGACCCGCCGCAATAACCCGCCACTACGACGCGCCCGACGCTGATTGCGTGCGCGGTAGCGAGTACTCCGAAATCCTCGCCCTCGAAACCGAGCAGCGTAAGCATGCCGCTGAGCACCGCCGCAAGCGCGGGCACGCGCATCCTGAGCGGGAACATGCCGACCACGGTCAGCCCGAGCAGGAACGTAGCCACGGCGAACGCCACGGTCATGGAAAGGGCCACGGCGTGCATCACGGTCACCGCCTCGACGAAGACAGCGGACTGGCACATATTCGCCGCGACCTCGCCGAATCCGTAGCCACCCGCGCAGACTCCCTGACCTCAATTCTCAAGGCGATTCATGCGCATCCTGAGACTGCCTACGAGGAGTATTTTGCCTCCCGCACGCTCGTTGATGCGGTCCGCGAAGCCTACCCGAACCTCAGGATTGAGTACCCCGCCTTCGGTCTGGATACCGCATTCAAGGTGGAGCTCACCAGCGCCGACTATGACCCCGCCACACACCGCACCATCGCGATTCTCTCCGAATATGACGCGCTACCGGGCATCGGTCACGGCTGCGGCCACAACGTCATCGCGGTATCCGGGCTGGGCGCTTTCCTTGCCCTAGCGGATGCGCTCGCTACCGGCCCCGAGGCGTTCAGTGGCAGGATCCTCTACTACGGCACGCCCGCCGAGGAATCCGACGCCGGTAAGGAGCTGATGGCACGCGCCGGCGCGTTCGAGCGGGTGGATGCCGCCATCATGGTGCACCCCTACTTTATGGATGTGGCTGATCAGGCGTGGTTGGGTCGCCGCGAATGCCGCGTGACTTATACGGGCGTGAGTGCGCATGCTTCCTCGCATCCGTTTATGGGTCGTAACGCACTGGATGCGGCGAATTTGGCGTATCAGGGCCTGGGGTTGTTGCGTCAGCAGATTCCCGGTTCTGACCGTATTCACGCGATTATTGACCACGGCGGGGACGCCCCGAATCTGATTCCTGCCTCCGCGAGCCTGCATATTAATATCCGTTCTAAGTACGCGCCGACTTTGCGTGCGCTGTCGCGACGGGTTGAGGAGGTGCTGCGCGGTGCGGCGCTCATGGCTGGCGTGAGTGCGGAGGTGACGTGGGATTCTTCGCCGATGACCATGCCGGTGCGTACGAACCGTCCGCTGTTGAAGCGTTGGGTTTCGGCTCAGCGTTCGGTGGGTCGCCACCCGTACCCGCCCGGAACGGTCAGTGACACCCTGGCGGCTTCTACTGATTTCGGTAATGTGAGCCTGCGCGTGCCCGGTATTCACCCGCTGATTCAGATTGCGCCCGAGGGTACCGGTATGCACACGGTGGAGTTCGCGCACTGTGCTGACACTCCGGCGGCTGTGGATGCTGCCCTGGATGCGGCGTTCGGTTTGGCGTCTGTGGCTTTGGACTTCCTGGTCGACGACGAGTTGGCGGATGCGGTGCGTGCTGGTTTTGAGGCTTCCGGCGGTGCGGTAGATGTGGAGGGCTACTTTAGCGGCATGTGAGCTTGCTCAAAAGGTCAGAACGTCATTATTTGGTTTTATGAGTGAAAAACACCATCCACAACCCATAAAGTCACTATGACCCATCGAAAAAAGCAAAATAACCCAACACAAAACGCAGAATCTGCGGCATAATAGAAAGTAACGAAGCGAGCCCACCGGGGGAGAACGCCCACACCAGGGAAGCCGACCCCGAGGCACACACCCGCTTCCCGATAAACCACGCGAGAATCCTCTCGCACCACACGGATAACTCTCACGAAAAGAGGGCATACAGCAATGAACGGTGTCAACAACCCCACCAAGCTCGGCGTCATCGGTGCAGGCGGCGTCGGTAGCGCAACCGCATACGCAGCTATGGTCCGCGGCTCCGCAGACGAAATCGTCCTGTACGACATCGACGGCAAGCGCGCACACGCTGAAGCACTGGACATCGCACACGGCGCAATGTTCGCACACGAAGCAACCGTAACCGGTGGCGACGACATCGAGCTGCTGCGCGACTGCGACATGGTCATCATCACCGCAGGTGCTCGCCAGAAGCCCGGCCAGCCCCGCCTCGAACTGGCAGGCGCAAACGTCGCAATCCTCGAGAAGCTGCTGCCGAACATTCTGTCCGTAGCACCCAACGCAATCATCATGCTCGTCACCAACCCCTGTGACGTTCTCACCGTTGTGGCTCAGAAGATTACCGGCCTGCCCGCAAACCGCGTGCTGTCCTCCGGTACCGTTCTGGACTCCTCCCGCCTGCGTTGGTTGATTGCTAACAAGGCTGGCGTCTCCATCAAGAGCGTTCACGCAAACGTTGTTGGCGAGCACGGCGACTCCGAGTTCCCCGTCTGGTCTGCAGCAAACATCGGTATGGTTCCCCTGACCGAGTGGGAGCAGGACGGCAAGCTCGTCTTCACCGACGAGGTCCGTGCAGAGCTGGCAAACGAAGCTATGCGCGCAGCATACAAGGTTATCGAGGGCAAGGGTTCCACCAACTACGCAATCGGTATCTCCGGCGCACGTATCGCTGAGGCATTCCTCGGCGGCCAGAACGCAGTGCTGCCCGTCTCCACCACCATTGCAGGCGAGCTGTACGGCTTCAAGGACGTTGCACTGTCCCTGCCCACCATCGTGAACCGCGAGGGCATCCAGCGCGTGCTCGAGGTTCCCATGAACGAGGCTGAGCTGGCACAGCTGAAGGCATCCGCTGAGGCAATCCGCGCATCCGCAGCATCCCTCGGTTTCTAATCCTGGCTTCTAACCCCGGATTCTCATTCTCTCGGGCTCAACCCGTAAGAAGCAACCATTCAGTAGGCGCAGCGTCAAGCTGAGCTAACCGACAGAAGAACCCGCCGCACCGGCACCCACTCCTTGAGGGGTAGGAAAACTGGGGACGGCGGGTTCGCTGTGTCTGTGAGATATTTCTATCGGTGCTTGATGTGCCGCGTGCACGCTTAGTTTTACCGACCTTGCTTTACGAACCTGGCTATACCGCTCTGGCTTTGGCGTTCGCTACTATCACCGCGATTCTAGCTACCGCTTTACCCGCCGCGCCCGTTCATAGTTCCGCGTTTAAACCGCCGCATGACCGCCCGGCGCACACCATCGGCGCGTAGGTAGTAGAATAAATGGCATGAGCATTGATCCTCGCACCGAACTCACCCGCCTCCTTGACGCGCTGGAGGCGCACCTGACCGCCGTCGTCAACCGAACCGGCGAGCACGACCCCGCCGTCGATGAGGCATACGTAGAAATCGCCAACGCCTTCGAAGCCTACGAAGATGCCCTCTTCGAGGCGTACAACGAGGTCACTCCCTTGAGCGTCTACGGTGATGAAGACGAGGATGACCTCGAAGAAATCCTCGACGATGAAGACGACATCGACGACGATATCGAGTACGAGGACTAAATAGCGCCTCGCCCATACGTTACGGACCGACCCCTGACCGGTACCCCCTACGCGGGGTAATACGGCAGGGGTCGAACCGTACCCGCAACACCCGCGTAGATCTTGCCCTCAGCGCTTACTGCCTTCAGCGCCCGCCGAAAACCCGCCTGCCTGATACCCACCGAGCATGCACCGAGAACGGAGACACCCGTGAGCGAACCCCGCACCTGGCGCGACGCCGCCCTCATCCTCCGCACCCAAAAACTCGGCGAAACCGACCGCATCATCATCATGCTCACCCGCGACGGAGGAATCACCCACGCCGTCGCCAAAGCCGTACGCAAACCCACCTCCAAATTCGGTGGACGACTCGAACCGTTCATGCACACCGACCTGTCCTTCAGCCGCGGCAGAACCAACCTGCACACCATCACCCAGGCGGCAACCCTGCACGCCTACACCGCACCCATCATGGCGAACTACGATGCGTACACGTGCGCCTCCACCATCGCCGAACTGGCGGAAGCACTCACCAAAGACACCGACAGCACCGCCGATATTTACACCCTCACCCACGGGGCGCTTGCCGCGCTCGCGCACGGGCAGCACGTGCCGCAGAGGATCCTGACCCGCTATCTGGCGCGCAGCATGAACGCCGCCGGCTGGCCGCTCATCGGTGAGAACTGCACCCGATGCGGAAACCCGCTCGTGATCACCGATAGCCGGGGCGATAACGGGGCAGACAGTAGCACCCCCGTCGCTACAGGCGGAAGCGGCAGGTACATTGCCTTCCACACCGCCCACACCTACGGGCACCACACGGTTCTCTGCCCCCAATGCGCACCCGCCACCGACACACCCCTGACCGGCCTGCGTGCCGAAGAGCTCGGCTATGCGCTCGCTACCGCATCGGCGGATCCGCGCGCCTGGGCGACTATTGACGCAGCACCGGTGCCGGTCGCCTCCAAAATTCTGGGACTCTACCTGAAAACCACCCAGAACCTGCTCGAACACCCCCTGAAAACGGCGAGCGCCCTCGAAGCAGAAATTTCTGCATCGTAAAAGATGCACGCGGGCGCGTCAAACATGGGCCAACCAGGACGCAAAATAACCCCCGAAGCACCCGCCCATGCGCGCTATGTCACGGTAAAATAGCTAACAGCACGCCAGGTTTATATCTGGCGCATATCTAGGCAAACGACCCCGGGGGAGAACCCGCCAGGGAAGAAAGGCACACATGGCACGCACCCAGCCCGTACCCCCGCCCGCACACCCCACCGGGGCAACCCCGCCGCCGATCCCGAAGAAGTTCATTCCGCAGCACGTCGCCGTCGTCATGGACGGTAACGGACGCTGGGCGAACGAACGCGGCCTGCCCCGCACCGAGGGCCACCGCGCCGGCGAGGCGGCACTGCTGGACGTTGTCGCGGGCGCTATCGAAATGGGCATCCCGTACGTGACCGCCTACGCGTTCTCCACCGAAAACTGGAAGCGCTCACCCAGCGAAGTCGCGTTCATCATGCGTTTCTCCACCGAGGTGCTGCAGCGTCAGCTGGCAACCCTCAAGACCTGGGGTGTGCGCATCCGCTGGGCTGGCCGCCGACCCAAGCTGTGGAAGAACGTCATCGAAGAGCTCGAACACTGCGAGCGCGAAACCATCGACAACACCGTCTGCACCCTCACCATGTGCGTGAACTACGGCGGCCGTGCAGAAATCGCCGATGCGGCGGCAGCTATCGCAGCGGACGCTGTGGCGGGCAAGATCAAGCCCGGCAACATTACCGAAAAGACCATCCAGAAGTACCTGGACGAGCCCGACCTGCCCGACGTTGACCTGTTCCTGCGTTCCTCCGGCGAGCAGCGCATCTCGAACTTCTTGCTCTGGCAGAGCGCTTACGCCGAGATGATTTTCATGAACGTGCTCTGGCCCGATGTTGACCGCCGCACCCTCTGGGAGGCTGTCGAAGAGTACGCGCGCCGCGACCGCCGCTACGGTGGTGCAGTCGACGCTGTGGCGAACGACAAGTAGCCTCTGGTACACCCGGCTCATAGCCCCATAAACCACCCACACCCTCCAACCTTAGGGAGAACAAATGCGCATCTACCCGACCTTCTTCAACATCTTCTTCAAGGGCATGGACCCCGAGAAGGCACACCACGTCGGCTTCTGGGGCGTTCAGACCCTGCGCAACGTCGGCATCACCCGCGCGCTGCGCAAGTACTTCCAGCCCGCACCGGAACTGGCAACCACCGTCATGGGTATTACCTTCCCCTCGCCGTTCGGCCTGGCTGCTGGCTTCGATAAGGGCGGTAAGGGTATTGCCGCGCTGGCTGGTATCGGCTTCGGCCACGTCGAGATCGGTACCATCACCGGTCAGGCGCAGCCCGGTAACCCGCAGCCGCGCCTTTTCCGCCTTGTGGAAGATAAGGCGGTCATCAACCGTATGGGCTTCAACAACGACGGTGCCGCTGCGGCTGGCCCGCGTGTTGCTGCCGCCCGCGCAGACCTCGAAACCGAATACCGCGGTGCTGTACGCCCGGTCATCGGCGTGAACATCGGCAAGACCAAGGTTGTTGAGCTTGAGAACGCTATCGAGGACTACCTGATTTCTACCCGCACCCTGGCACCGCAGGCAGACTACCTGGTCGTCAACGTTTCTTCCCCGAACACTCCGGGTCTGCGCACCCTGCAGGCTATCGAGTCGCTGCGCCCGCTGCTTGCTGCCGTGCGTGAGGAGGCAGACCGCGTATGCCCCAACCGCCACGTACCGCTGACCGTGAAGATCGCGCCGGACCTGGTCGATGAGGACGTGATCGAGGTGGCAGCCCTGGCTAAGGAGCTGAAGCTGGACGGCATCATCGCCACCAATACCACTATTGCCCGCGACGGCCTGGGCCTGACCAGCGACATGACCAAGGTCAAGGAAATTGGTGCCGGCGGCCTCTCCGGTGCGCCGCTGAAGCCCCGCTCCCTGGAGGTGCTGCGACTGCTCAAGCGTGAAATCGGTGACGACCTCGCCATCATCTCCGTTGGCGGCGTGACCACCGCTGAGGATGTGCAGGAGCGCCTGGACGCTGGCGCTGACCTGGTGCAGGGCTACACCGCGTTCCTGTATGAGGGTCCGCTCTGGGCGGCACACATTAACCGTGGCCTGGTGAAGCTGCGCCGCGCTCGCCGCTAGAAGGTTTGCAGGCGGGTGCGTTATGCTTCCCGGCGTGCTGACTTGGCGTGTTGAAAGGGGGCACCGTTCTCTACCCATTGGGGGTGGAGGCGGTGCCCCTTTTTTGTGCCCTCTCTCTATTCCGCCCCTCTATTCCGTCGAAAAGCCACATGTGTTTCGAAAAGCCACTAAAGAAGTAGCTTTTCGAAACACATGTGGCTTCTGAGCGTATAAGTTCGCGCTCGCGCATAATGGAGATAAGCGGGAGATCATGAACTACGAACACGTGAAGGACCAACCATGAACCCCAACATGCTGAACCGCCGCTCAATACTGACCGGAGGCACACTCATCAGCCTCAGCACCCTACTCGCCGCCTGCGTGCCGCACGACATCACAACTGCAGGAGACGGATCCACCGCCTCCGGCACGCCTACCACCAACAGCAGCTCAAGCAACAGCACCGGCAACAATGCCGGTAACGGCGAATACCGCAAAGCAGACGCCAAAGGCCCCGCCCAGAACGTCCCCAAACCCAACGCCCCCGAAAACGGATACCGCGCAAAGACCCCCGACGGCATCCTCAAAACCATGGACGCCTGGAACCAGTGGATCAACTACGGCGTCCAAACCGGCGACTACAGCAAAGCCCGCGAATTCCTCTCCTCATCAAACGACGGAGAACTCAAAATTTATCGCGAAATAGAAGCGCTCTACCAGCGCGGCGGATGGGTCATCGACGGCATCGAACACTTCGAACCCGAAGGCATACCCTGGAGCGACGACGGCCGAACCTACTACCTGAAAACCAGCCACGAATGGGACAAACACACCGAAGTGGAACCCGACGGCCGCCAAGAAACCTGGAGTAGCGACAAGGAAGAAGAAATCTACACATTCGCCCTCGAACACCGTGACGGCAGATGGCAGATCCTCTACTCCCGAATCGAAGCCTAACCGTACCGGCGTCTAGCCACGGTTATACGTCCTCGCGTAAGAACATAAAAATAGGGGAGAGGCCTGAACCTTCAGGACCTCTCCCCAAGCACCTATAAGGCACTAACGACTTAGCGCGGGTACTCGCCGTACTTCACCATCGGAACCGGGCGGCGCATACGACGAATCATCATCACACGGTTAAACGCGTACATGCCAGAACCACGCTGAACCTCGCCGAACTTCGCGATCAGCTTCTTCTTCAGGCTGCGCCACAAAATGAAGTAGTCAACAACCCACAGGATCATCAGCGCATACATTGCGTACACGGAACCGTAATAAACCGTTGCACCAACGCTAGACGTACCCGACACACCCTGAGCAATCCAGCCACCAATAAGCAGAACCAGCAGCACAGCCAACATAAAATCGCCAAGGTTACGGCGCGCATCCACATAATCACGGATATAACGGCGCTGCGAACCACGATCCACGGCGGGCAGGTAACGCTGATCGCCACCCATCAACGCATCATTCTGACGTTCACGCGCCTTCGCCATCGCCTCACGTTCACGCGCCTTCGCCTCCTTACGGTCACTAACAACCAGAGGCTGACGACGAGCCGCCTGCTGCTCCTTACGCGAAGGAGTAGGACGGCCCTTCTTCGGGGTGAACTTCGGATTAACCGGAGCCTGAGGCTCCTCTACAACCTGCGGCTGAACAGCTTCCGCTTCAGCCTTCTCTTTCTTACGACCAAACACCCTCCCATCATACCCGAACGGCACACACCAAACCCGCCCCCACAAGCCCACACCAGCAACTGAAACAACCCCAACCACCCGGCGGCAGCGGGTAAGGTGGGGGTAAGGTAGAAACATGACTACTGAATTCACCCACCACAGCGCCCTACGCGACGCCGTCACCAAAAACTTCGAAGCAACCCTGCAGACCCTCACCGAGCTCGTCGCCATCCCCTCCATCGCCTGGGAATCGCACGACCTCACCCAGGTAGACCGCAGCGCCGAGGCAGTCGCCGCGCTCGCAACCAAGGCAGGCTTCAACAACGTACGCATCGAACGCGCCACCTACACCACCGCCGACGGCACCGAAAAGCAGGGCATGCCCGCCGTCATCACCTCCCGCCCCGCCGCAGAAGGCTACCCGACCATCCTGCTCTACGCCCACCACGACGTACAGCCCGCCGGCAACCTCGACCTGTGGGACACCGACCCCTTCGTCGCAACCCGCAAGGGCGACCGCCTCTACGGCCGCGGCGCAGCAGACGACAAGGCAGGCATCCTCGTGCACCTCGCCGCGCTCGCAGCCCTCAACGAAACTCTCGGCGAAGACTTCAAGCTCGGCGTGAAGCTCTTCATCGAAGGCGAAGAAGAGGCAGGATCGCCCTCCTTCGTCTCCTTCCTCAACACCTACCGTGAGGAACTGTCCGCCGACTACATCGTCGTGGCAGACTCCGCCAACTGGCGTGCCGGCGTACCCGCACTGACCACCAGCCTGCGCGGCGTCGCATCCGGCGACATCGAGGTGCGCGTGGGCAGCCACGCCATCCACTCCGGCATGTTCGGCGGCCCCATGCTCGACGCCCACACCCTCATGGCGCAACTCCTCGCAACCCTGCACGACGCCACCGGCGCCGTAGCCGTTGAAGGCCTGCACCGCGCCCCCGAACCCGAACTCGAATACGCCGAAGCAGACTTCCGCAGCGACTCCGGCATCCTCGACTCCGTACCCTTGGCAGGCACCGGATCCGTTGCATCCCGCCTGTGGACCCAGCCGGCAATCTCCGTCATCGGCATGGACATCCCCAGCATCGCAACCTCCTCCAACACCCTCGCCGTCGTATCCCGCGCACGCATCAGCACCCGCCTAGCACCCGGCGACAACCCCGAAAACGCGCACCGCGCACTCGCCGAACACGTCAAGGCGCACGCACCCCACGGCGCGCAGGCCAGCTACACCGCCGTCGACTCCGGCATGCCCTTCGCCACCGAAGTCGACGCAGACGGCGCACAGACCGCCCTCGACGCAATGCGCACCGCATGGGATGTCGAACCCGTACAGACCGGCATGGGCGGCTCCATCCCGTTCATCTCCGACCTGAAGGACCTCTTCCCACAGGCACAGATCCTCGTCACCGGCGTAGAAGACCCCGACACCCGCGCACACAGCGCCAACGAGTCCCTCTACATCCCGGACTTCAAGAACGCAATCCTCGCGGAGGCGCTGCTGCTGAGCGCACTCGGCGCCCGCTAGTCGTTCGCTAGAGACGCTAGAGATACCCGCGCTCGCCAGAAATAGCCGCGCAGAACGCGCTCGCTAAACCAACCCGCAAAAAGTGGGGGAGAAGGGCCACCAAACCCCAACCCCCACTTTTTCGGTATCCTAGAAGCAGAATTACTTACAAAGCCCCCACGCAAACACTCACGCCCCCGGCGAACTATGCACACCCTAGGTTGTGCTCAGCTCTCCCCGGCGCGTATCGTGAAGGCTAAAACGCCCACACGCACCCACACGCGGCGCACACGGGCAACCAACAAAACAAAAGGACAACACCAATGAGTGAAACCACCACCGAACTGCCGACCCACGGCGTCAACCTCACCGAAGTAGCACAGACCAAGGTCCGCACCCTCCTCGAACAGGAAGGCCGCACCGACCTGCGCCTGCGCATCGCCGTCCAGCCCGGCGGCTGCTCCGGCCTCATCTACCAGCTCTACTTCGACGAGCGCGTCCTCGACGGCGACGCAGTCCGCGACTTCGACGGCGTAGAAGTCATCGTCGACAAGATGAGCGCACCCTACCTCGACGGCTCCACCATCGACTTCGAAGACACCATCGAAAAGCAGGGCTTCTCCATCGACAACCCCAACGCAGCAGGCTCCTGCGCATGCGGTGACTCCTTCCACTAAACCGAAGACACCCCAGCGCTAAGCACCCCAAGGTGCAACACGCCTAAACAAACCCCCGTCTCGCATACTGCACCCAACCATGCAGATACGCGGCGGGGGTTTTACACTTAACACATGACTACGCACGAAATCACCTGGAAATACATCCTCAACCAGCTCGTCAAACACCAAAACCTCACCGACACCGAAGTCGCCTGGGCCATGGACCACATCATGACCGGCCAAACCGAACAGCCGATCCTCGCATCCTTCCTCACCGCCCTCCACTCCAAAGGCGAAACCCCCGAAGAACTCGGCGCACTCGCAGCCGGCATGATCGCCAAAGCCGAAACCGTCGACATCGACCCCCACGCCGTAGACATCGTCGGCACCGGCGGCGACCAGCAAAACACCGTCAACATCTCCACCATGGCGGCCCTCGTCATCGCAGGCACCGGCGCCACCGTCGTCAAACACGGCAACCGCGCCTCCACCTCCAAATCCGGCTCCGCAGACGTCCTTGAAGCCCTCGGAATCCGCCTCGACATGCCCATTCCCGCAGTCGCCGAATGCGCTCGCGAGACTGGCATCACGTTCCTGTTTGCGATGACTTTCCACCCGGCAATGCGCCACGTGGGCCCGACCCGCCGCCTGCTCGGTATTCCGACCGCGTTCAACTACCTGGGCCCCATGACGAACCCGGCTCGCGTGAAGTCCTCGGCTATCGGCGTTGCTAACCCGGTCATGGCTGAGAAGATGGCTCACGTCTTTGCGGAGCGCGGCGATCACGCCCTGATTTTCCGCGGTGATGACGGCCTGGATGAGCTGACCATCGCCACCACGAGCCGCCTGTGGGAGGCTGTCGACGGCGAACTGACCGAGTACCGTTTTGATCCGACCGAGTACGGTCTGCAGAATGCACCGCTGGAGCAGTTGCGTGGCGGCGACGCCGAGTACAATGCGGGCGTTTTCCGTGCAATTTTGGCGGGGGAGGGCGAGGCTCCGAAGAACCCGCTGCGCGCCATTCACGACGCTGTGGTGATGAACGCTGCGGCTGGCTTGGTCGCGTACCGCCCGGTCAACGGCGAAAGCTTTGAGACCCGCTTCACTCAGGCATTGGCTGATGCGCGCGAATCTATTGCATCCGGCGCAGCGGAGCGCGTGCTCAACGCGTGGGTAGAGTTCAGCTCTAAGCACGCAGAAGCGTAAAGCTCTAGAAATCGATGGCAGGCACCCGAGACGAACAGAGCGCACCGAAAGGTGTGGAGTCTCGGGTGCCTGTCGTTTAACTGGATGCACTGAGGAGCCTGAAGGCTCGGAGCATGTGAGCGAGTAGCTGAGCGCCGAGGAAGACGCAAGGCGCGTGGAGCTCAGAATAGCGGAGCGCAGAACCGCGGATGGAACAGTGTAGTCGCACTGCGGGGAGCGCACAGGTTTGATCCGTGCCAGCCTGAGCGTAGAAAGCGCCGGTGAACAGTCGGTGGGGTAGTGAAAATAGGCCTACTTTACATAATGTATATTATCGGCTTTTTAGGGAGGGCTAGAATGAACTCAAGATTCCCCGTATCTAAATAAAGTCTTAACAGTTCATGTATTAACCTCACTCGGTTACCAGAACTGTCGCCAGCACTCAATCCACCTGAAATAATGGATATACCCCGCATCACGAAGGTGCTGTCGCCTCGTGTGCAGATCCAACGTCAACCACGCCGGTTGATGTACACCAAAGGAGAAAACTCGTGGATTGGCTCTTTGAGACACCCTGGACACTCTGGGTTGCACTCGCCCTCGTTTTCGCCGTCATAGAAATGCTCAGCCTCGACCTGTTCTTTCTCATGCTGGCGATTAGCGCAGGCATCACCGCAGCAATATCGCCCTTCGTGGATAACATGCTGATTCGAACCGTTATTTTCGTGGTGATCTGCCTGATTCTGGTTCTTGGTCTGCGCCCGCCGCTGCTGAAAAAGCTCAATAAGTCAGCCACCGGAGCTGTCACTAATGCTGAAGCACTCGTTGGCGCTGAGGTGCGCGTCACTCAAGATGTGACTAGTGAAACTGGTTTGGTTGTACTAGCTGGCGACACCTGGACGGCGCGCACCGCCTCCGGAACGCTCGTAGCAGGATCACACGCGAGGGTACGAGCCATTGAGGGTGCTACCGCAATCGTAGAGCCTCTCCCCCATGACTAAGACCAACAAACTAAGACCCATCTGAATACCGGCTCCAAATGCCAATTCAGATGCCCTAGAACACACCATATAACTCACCGATAAGGAGAAACAATGCCTATCAGCCTTATTCTGACGGTCCTACTCATCCTCTTCGTGCTGACGATGCTCGCAAAGACCGTGCGCGTCATCCCGCAGGGACGAGCCGGCATCGTCGAACGACTGGGTAAATTCCACGCCGTTCTCAACCCCGGCCTGCACATCGTCATCCCTGTAGTTGACCGCGTGCTGCCCCTCATCGACCTGCGCGAACAGGTCGTTTCCTTCCCCTCACAGTCCGTGATTACCGAAGATAACCTCGTGGTCGGTATCGACACCGTCGTGTACTTCCAGGTCACCGACCCGCGCTCGGCAACCTACGAAATCACCAACTACATTCGCGCCGTAGACGAGCTGACCAGCGCAACCCTGCGTAACGTCGTCGGTGGCCTGAACCTGGAGCAGACCCTCACCTCCCGCGACCAGATCAACGCTGAACTGCGAGGCGTACTCGACTCCACCACCGGCCGCTGGGGCCTGCGCGTCTCCCGCGTGGACATCAAGGAAATCCAGCCCCCGGTGTCCATCCAGGACTCCATGGAGAAGCAGATGCGTGCAGAGCGTGACCGCCGCGCCGCAATCCTCACCGCAGAAGGCCAGAAGCAGTCCGACATTCTGACTGCAGAAGGTGAATCCCGCGCCGCAATCCTGCGTGCAGAGGGTGAAAAGCAGGCGCAAATCCTTCGTGCAGAAGGTGACGCACAGTCCGCAATCCTGCGCGCAAACGGTGAAGCAGAAGCCGTGCAGAAGGTCTTCGCAGCAATCCACGAATCCAACCCCAGCCAGCAGCTGCTCACCTACCAGTACCTGCAGACCCTGCCCAAGCTCGCCGAAGGCGACGCCAACAAGCTCTGGTTCATCCCGACCGAACTCGGCGATGCATTGCGCGGCCTGGGCAACGCATTCGGCACCCTGCCCGCATCTGACCTTGCGGACGCACCGAAGAAGCCTGCAGCAGAGGCGCCCAAGAGCGCACCGCAGGCACCCGGAAGCTACGGCATCAACGGCTAAACGCGAAATCTAACGCATAAAAAGGCGTGAATCACCAAAAATCACGCCGAATAAACACCACCACGTTGGGCGGGTGGAGACTATTACCGATATAATGGATGTTTTGTAAACGTTCGAGGGAATAGCTCTCCCCCGCCCAACGTTATGCCTAAAGCGCCAAAGAGCGCACCCGACGACACTGGAGGAAAAATGAGCGATCGTAGCCTGCGCGGTATGCGCCTGGGTTCCCAGTCGATGGAAACCGAATCGAACGTACAGCCCGCGCCCCGCCAGCGCGTCGAATACCGTACCGCTGACGGTGACCGCGTTTTCGTGACCTTCGCGGCAGAAGCAGAAATCCCCTCGGTATGGACCGCAAAGTCCGGCAAGGAAGCATACCTCGTCAACGGCGACTCCACCGCAGAGGCCGAAGAAGAGAAGCCCGCACGTACCCACTGGGATATGCTCATGGAACGCCGCAGCATCGAAGAGCTGGAAAAGACCCTGGAAGACCGCTTGGAATACTACCGCAAGCACTACGCGCTCTAAAAGCACCGTAGACATGCCGTAGAAACGCTTCAGGAGCCCGCTAAGAGCCACTTGCGCTCTGAGCGGGCTTCTCCGCTTTTTCGGCACTGGCTTCCCGTTGGTACGTGAGCCAGGAAAGAGCGCCAGAGAAAACAGAAAAGGACCGGGGCAGATACTTTTATGTATCTGCCCCGGTCCTTCGTATAAGTCTCAGAGCGAGGGACGATTACTTGCCCAGAGCCTTCTTCAGCTTCTGAATGCGGTTAGTCATGCCCCATCGAGTCACCTTAGACATGGAGTCAAAGATAATGTTGCCGTCCATCTTCGAAGCACCAATCTCACGCTCAACGAAGGTAATCGGAACCTCAACAATATTCAGGCCAGCCTGCTCAGAACGCCACGCCAGATCAACCTGGAACACGTAGCCCTTAGAGTCAATACCGTCCAGGTTCAGACGCTGCAGGGCCTCACGACGGTACGCGCGGAAACCAGCGGTAATGTCCTTAATGGAGGTACCCAGAATCAGGCGGGTGTACAGGTTAGCGCCGCGAGAGAGAATCTGACGGTGAGCCGGCCAGTTCTTGGTCTTGCCACCGGGAACATAACGCGAACCAATAGCCAGGTCAGCGCCTGCCTCCACGGCACGAACGAGAGAAGGAAGCTGCTCAGGCTGGTGCGAGCAGTCAGCATCCATCTCAATCAGAATGTCGTAGCCTGCCTCAAGGCCCCAATCGAAGCCAGCGAGGTACGCGCCACCCAGGCCGTCCTTAACGGTGCGGTGCAGAACGTGAATCTGGGAATCCTTAGCCGACAGCTCATCAGCAATCTGGCCGGTGCCGTCGGGGCTGTTATCATCCACCACGAGAATGTCCACCTCGGGAGCCGCCTTGCGAAGACGCTCCACCACGATGGGCAGGTTCTCCTTCTCGTTATACGTCGGGATGACAGTTAGAACGCGCATATTACTCCCTCACAGGTGCATATAAAACAGGCCGGTAGATGTCCAGTATACCGGGTAAACATTCAAATCAATGAATTATTGAGGGGTTGAAACCCCTTAAAAAGCTTCTGACAAGCTAAAAATTAGTTACTTTCAGTGTAAATAGATTCCAGGATGGGCAGAGGCGAATCTTCATCCAACACCGGAAGCAGCGGAATGCGAGCACGAGGGTCGGTACTCCACGATGCTACGCGGGAGTCGGGTGCCTGGACCATGAGGGCTTCTACGCGCCACTGTGCTACGAATGCGGGGGTGTCGGGTGCGAACTGGCCGGTGAAGGGGTTTTCTTCGTGGGCTAGGCGGTATACGCCGCGGGTGAGGGCGGCGAAGGCGCTGCGTGCGGAGATGCCGTGTTCGTTGTTGACGAGTTCGCGGATGAGGGACCAGGCGCCGGGTGCGTACAGCTGAGCATCAGAGCCCAGCGCGATGGAGGTGCCGGCTGCGTTTGCGCGGCGGGCTACGGATGCCACAGATTCGCGTGCTTCTCCCCCGGCGTGTGCGAGGAGTGCTTGGACGGTGTCGTTGGCGGTTTCGTCTTCTTCGGGTTCGCAAACGCTGAGGCCGAGGTTGATGCGTGCTTCTGCCAGCTGGGTGAGGTATTCGTCGGTGATGGGGTCCTGCGGGGTGCTGATTGCTGCGTCGAGGCGGATGGACAGCCAGGGGCGGGTTTCGCGTACGGCGAGCGCGGCGTCGGCGGCGTTGGCAAAGCTGGTGGATGCGTCGATGGAGAGTAGGAGTGCGGCGTCTTCGGCTACCTGTGCTGCTGCGGGGGCTTCGGTGGGTGCGACAAAGATGCCGACTAGCTGCAGGCCTTTGACGGAGCGTTCGTCTTCGGTGAGGGGGCGTAGTGCCTTGATGGCGCTGATGAGTTCGTCGGTTTCTACGCAGGTGGCGTTGAGGATGAGGCGGATGTCGGGTACGCCGTGTTCGGCGCTGTAGTAGCTGAGTGCGGAGACGAGGTCGGGTACGTCTTCCATGCCGGCGAGTAGGGTGTGCGTGTGGTAGCCGGCTGCGCGGTATGCCTGCAGGTAGTCGAGGATTTCGGGTGCTTCTTTGCCTGCTACCGGTGCTAGTGCGCGCGCAAAGGCGGGGGTTAGCAGGGCGCCGTCAAGTTCGGTGATGGTGGCTGATTCGTCGGCAATTGAACGCGCCCCGGAGTCGGAACCAACCCAGCGGACGAAGCCGTCTTCGACGAGCATTGCGGTTGCGTACGGGTCGACCGGGCTGTACACGCTACCATCTACAAAAATACGGGTAGACATTAGATTCCTTTCACCTTTGAGGCGCGCCGAAAGCGCACACGGGGCGGGCACTTCAATTGTGCTCGCGTAGCTTAGCTGAGCGTCTCATTTGAGTATAGAAGCACCCCCGCTGCCTGTGGTAGTTCGTTCGTCCTTAGATGAGGCGGAACTTAGATGATGCAGAACAATGCACAGTAGCGGGGGTGGTAGTTCGAACCGGTCGAGCAGGGTGTAGCACTAAGGTGCGGGTTAGACGTCCAGTGCGACTACGCCGCGGCGTACCGCCTCGATTGCTTCTTCACAGCGGGCGCGGATGACCGGGTCCAGTGAACGGATGTGCGCGATCTGGTCTAGGGCGTCTAGTACCTGCTTTGCCCAGCGTACGAAGTCGCCGGCGGCAAGGCCGGTGTCCTCGATTGCTTTTGCGAGGTGGGCACCGTTCGCCCAGGCGTACATGGGTTCGACCAGGCCGAAGTCGCATGCCGGGGTCGGGTTGACCCTGAACTGTTCCTCGGCGGCATTCAGGTCGGCGAGGCGCTGCGTAATCGTCGCGATGGGTGCGCGCAGGGACGGGTGCGGGTAGTGTGCCAGGTATTCCACCGCGTCGCGCTTGCCCTGGTAGGTTAGTGCGGCGACGGTTGCCGCGATGGCGGCGGGCTCCAGTCCGTCGAGGAAGTGCGCGTCCAGGCACAGGGCGGTCAGTAGGTCGCGCTCGCCGTAGATACGGCGCAGAGCCTGGCCGCCGGTGGTTAGCGACAACTCGCCGTCTTCGGTGCGTTCGACGTAGCCATAGCTCTCCAGCAGACGCGCAATGCGGTTGAAGACCTGAGCGATCGTGTTGGTGCGGCGGGCAATCTGACGGCGCAACCCTTCGGTTTCAGAGTTGAGCTTCTGCCAGCGCTCAGCCCAACGCATGTGGTTCGCGCGGTCGGAGCAGCCGTGGCACGGGTGGTTACGCAGCTGAGCCTGCAGAGCCTCCAGCTGCGCGTCAATGCTGTTCTGACGAGCAGGGATGTTCTGCTGCGCGAGCGCACGCGGGGCGCGGCCGTCGTAGAGTGCCTGGCGCATGCGGCTTGCGGTGTCGCGGCGTTCCTTGGCGGTTTTGAGGCTTAGGCGCTTGGGGATTTTGATGCGTGAGACCGGTTCGATGGCGCCTTCGAAGTCGCGGGTTGAGGCGGTGCGCTGGTGCGCGTCCTCGGTGACGATGCCGATGCGCGGGTCGGCGTGCGAATCGGAGCGGGTGATGACGACTGCGTAGCCGCGGGAGCGGCCGTGCGGAATGTAGATGATGTCGCCGGGCAGTAGCTGTTGGATGCTGTGGTGTGCTTGTGCGCGTGCGTGGCGTTCGTTGCTCTTGGATGCCTTCTTTTCCAGTTCGGTGATCTGGCGGCTGAGCTGGACGTATTCGGTGAAGTCGCCCAGGTGGCATGCCATTGCTTCGCGGTAGCCTTCTAGGGCGCTTTCGTTTTTGCGTACGCGGGAGGCGACGCCGACGACCGATTTGTCTGCCTGGAACTGTGCGAAGGAGGATTCCAGGATTTTGCGGGTGCGTTCGGCGCCGTAGGAGGCGATGAGGTTTGCCGCCATGTTGTAGGTGGGGCGGAATGAGGAGTTTAGCGGGTAGGTGCGGGTTGAGGCGAGGGTTGCCACGTGTTCCGGGGACATGCCGGGGCGCCACATGACGACGGCGTGGCCTTCGATGTCGATGCCGCGGCGGCCTGCGCGTCCGGTCAGCTGGGTGTACTCGCCGGGGGTGATGTCTACGTGGGATTCGCCGTTGTACTTGGTGAGCTTTTCCAGGATGACGGTGCGTGCGGGCATGTTGATGCCCAGTGCGAGGGTTTCAGTGGCGAAGACCAGCTTAATCAGGCCCTGGGCGAAGAGGGTTTCGACGACCTCCTTGAACAGGGGCAGCAGACCAGCGTGGTGTGCGGCGATACCGCGAATCAGGCCGTCACGCCATTCGTAGTAGCCGAGGGTGTTCAGGTCGCGGGTGTCCAGGTGAGCGGTTGCTTCCGCAATGTAGGCGCGGATGGTCTGCTGCTGTTCGGGGGTGGTCAGCGTGATATCGGCGGATACGCAGTGACTGACCGCGCCGTCGCAACCGGCTCGGGAGAAGATAAAGCAGATTGCGGGCAGCAGGCCCTGCTTGTCGAGGGCGCGCACCATCTCCGGACGGGTGATACGCTGCGGACGTAGAGGCTTCTGCTCACCGCGCGCATCAAAGTCCCGGTCGTTGCTGAAACGGTCACGACGGTCCGAGCGGCCGCGCTCGCCGCTGCTGAACGTCTCATTCAGCCAGCCTTCACGGCGGTGACGGAAACGCTCACGCTTGCCGCCGTAACGGCCACGACCCGGTGCGGAACGGAAGCCGGGGCGTAGCGCCTTCAGCTGCGGGTTCAGGCGCAGACCAGCAAGCAGAGGGTTGGCGCCCGCCTCCACGGTTGCGCCGCGCTGCTTAGCTTTCTGTGCCTTCTTCGCCTGCTTGCGGGAGAGCTTCTCCTCCGGCTCCTGGTTCTTGCCCTGGGTGTGGTTTTTGCCCTGTGCGGAGTTGTCTTCGGGTACGAACAGGTCCACCACGCGGTGACCGACCATCATGTGCTGCCACAGGGGCACCGGACGGTGCTCAGAAACGATAATGTCCGTGCCGCCGCGCACCGTATCCAGCCACGCGCCGAACTCCTCAACGTTCGACACCGTCGCCGACAGAGAAATGACGTTCACATGCTCGGGAAGGTGAATAATCGCCTCTTCCCACACCGCGCCACGGAAACGGTCCGCCAGGTAGTGCACCTCATCCATGACCACATAGCCCAGGCCGGTCAGCGTGGTCGAGTTGGCGTAGAGCATGTTGCGCAGCACCTCGGTGGTCATGACGACCACGGGTGCTTCCGTGTTAATGCTCGTATCGCCGGTGAGCAGACCCACGTAATCCTCACCGTACGCGCGCACAAAGTCGTGGTATTTCTGGTTGCTCAGCGCCTTAATAGGGGTCGTGTAGAACGCCTTCATGCCGCGGCGCAACGCCAGGTAGATACCGAACTCACCCACAATGGTCTTACCGGCACCCGTAGGCGCGGCAACGAGGACGGAGCGGTCCGCCTCCACGGCGGCACACGCCTGACGCTGAAAATCATCCAGCGGAAAATCAAGGGACGCCTCAAAAGCCCCGAGGGCGGTCTTCGCGTATGCGGCGCGCTCTCGGGATGCGGCGTAGGCGGCAGCGTAGTCGGTGCCGGTCTGCTCGTTAGAAGCGGTAGAAGTGTGCTGTGCGTGGTGCTTGCTCATAGTATGTCCAGTGTAACCGCTCGCCCACCGCCCACCTTCCGAAAGCATCCTGCACGGGCACTAATCCGGTATTGGCGAACAGCGAGCGCATCGGCGGCACAGTTTCGGCGCAATTTATACTCAGTTTCTGCCGGGATGTACCGGTGGGCGCTGTAAAAATTCGTCTGTGCGCCTCTTCGTCTGTGCGCCTCGAGACGCTTTTGCGGAACATGCGAAAGGGGCGGGGTACAGGTTCTCTGTACCCCGCCCCTTTCGGCTAGGTTGCTCAAAGCGAGCTATTCAATTTAGGAAGTCTTCTCGTCCTCGAAGTAGCCCATCTTCGCCAGGTCTTCGGCGCTGGTTGCGGTGTTCAGGCTTGCTTCGTCTGCACCCTGCGCCAGCTTGGCAAGCTTGCGGTCGCGGCGCTTGTCGTTAATCATGCAGATGAGGATTGCTGCGAAGAAGAAAATCAGCAGCGGCGCCATGAGCACGAACATCATCATGATGTCGCTACCGGGTGCAGTCAGTGCTGCGATAACCGCAACGAGCACAACAACCCAGCGCCAAGACTTCAGGATGGTCTTACCGCGAATCAGGCCCAGCATGTTAATGCCGACCAGAATCACGGGGATGATGAAGGCGCAAGAGAACGTCACAACGAACTTCAGGATGAAGGAGATGTACACGCCCGCGTCAATGTAGTTACTGTCGTTGAGGGGGGTGAACTTCAGCAGCGCGTAGACCACGCCGGGAAGGGTGAAGTACGAAATGGCGACACCGCAGGCAAACGCGAAAATAGATGCGGTGAGGAAGCCGAAGAGATACTTCTTCTCCTTGGTGTGCAGTGCCGGCAGCAGGAATCGCAGTGCCTGGTAGAGCCAGACGGGAGAGGCGATTACCAAGCCGATGTACATACCGACCTTCAGCAGCTGGTCGAAAGGAGATGCGACGCTACCGTAGTTCAGGTTTGCGTTGCGGCCGGTTTCTGCGTTGATCTGCTGCAGGGGTGCAGAGATCATATCGATGAAAGGCTGGTAGAGGAAGACCGTACCGATGATGGCTGCGATGATGGTTGCGATAGCCGCTTTGATGAGGCGGTCGCGGAATTCGCGCAGGTGTTCCTTGAGTTCCATGCGTGCTTCAGGATTGATTTTGCGGTTGCGCACGTCCTGGTCAGGTGTTGCCACGTGGTGTCCTCTGGGTGTCGGTGCCGTGTGTGATTCGGCTGAGGGGGTCTGGTGGGGTGTTTATGGGGTGGTGCCGCAAAACCCGTGCCGGCCGGTGGGCTGGCACGGGTTTGGTGCGTCGGTGGCGGGACCGTTACTTGGTTTCGGTCTTGCCGTCCTTGCCGTTGTCTACGACCTCAGCGGTGACGACCTCTTCGCCGTCCTTCTCGCGGGGGTCCTTCTTGGAGTCGTTCTTCAGGCCCTCAACTTCGGTCTTGAAGATGCGCATGGACTGGCCGAGGCTGCGTGCCATGCCGGGCAGCTTGGGTGCGCCGAAGAGGAGGACGATGAGGAGGATAACGACGATGATGGTCGCGGGGTGGCTGAAAATCTGGCCCATGGTGGTGTGCCTTTCTGTTAGAGCAGGTCTCCGATGTTTTGAGGTTGGCCGAGTCGATCTCGTCGGGAGACCCGTCGCTTGATCCGCTCAGACCTGCGTGTCTGCTTACCTTGTTCGTAGTTATTGTATGCCTCGGTGATGGGTGTGAATACCCCGAGGGTGGTGTCTCGCGGGAGTTTTCGGCTTGCGTTCGCTTGCGCTGCGTCGAATTGTCCCTCGATTGACTCGACCCAGGTTACGGTTTCGTCAAGGAGTGTGAAACCGCGAGTGAGTGCTTTGTAGGTGAACCATGCCAAATAGAGGAGCGAGCAGATGATGAGCGCGCCCCATAGCAAAATCCAGAACCACCAAGACATGAGCACCATTATACAAGTTTTAGGTTAATGTTTTGGCGCCTTAGATGGGTTTTTAGGGCGTTTTTGCTTGTGGGTGAAGTTCTATTTTTCTGCGGGCACACCTGCGGGCGCACCCCTGCGGCTACTCGCGTTGAGGGTTTGCAACTGGTCAAGCAGCGCCGCGCGCAGGTGCGCAGGGCCGACCAGTTCGAGGGCACCTCGGTGTGCGATGACGGTGTCGAGGATGTTCTTATCGCCAGCGCCGTGGGC
Source organism: Rothia sp. HMSC073B08 (assembly GCF_001812975.1). Classification (NCBI taxonomy): domain Bacteria; kingdom Bacillati; phylum Actinomycetota; class Actinomycetes; order Micrococcales; family Micrococcaceae; genus Rothia; species Rothia sp. HMSC073B08. The sequence goes on from NZ_KV811082.1 coordinate 111,963, forward strand.
GTTGTTGTAGTAGTGGATGCGCACGTACTGGGTGCGTGAAGCCTTCTTCACGTGGTGGGTGCTTCGACGCATGTACGTTGCAGTGAGAGTATCGAGCGGCTCACCGCTGGGAATGTGCTCGGTCGGGTGAATCCGCAACTCAGCGAAGGGGTTGGTCTGAGTGCTGTGCTGCTGCGCGTGCCAATGCGGGACGGTGTCACCGGTGACCGGGTGGGTGCGACCCGCGCCCGCCTCCTGAATGTGGTTGATGCGGGTGAGGCGGAAGTTACGCCAGAAGTTGGGTTCCTTCTCCCCCGCCTGGCTGTCGGCAGTCTCGCCGGTGGCTGCGTGAGCAAAAGCCTCGGGCACATACTCGGGCACTTCTTCACCGCGCGCGGCATAGTAGCGTTCCTCAGCGGTACGGCACCACGCATGCAGATACATGTGGTCGCGGTGCAATACCAACGCATACGGGTCCACCAGACGATCTGCGGCACGCTCAGAGGTACCGTACCCAATGGTCACGGCGTTGCCGCTACTCAAGGCGGCAGTCGCCTCCTGCAGCAAAGGCTCCTCCGGGGCGAAGCACAGGTGCTGCGCATAAACGGGCGCGTTCGGGTACGCGGCGGCGAGCGCCGCACGGATACTGCCCAGACGCGCGTCCGCCGGGTGCAGAATATCTGCGGCAGAGAGGGTGAAGACGAGAATGGCGAGCTCAGTGTCGGTAAGGCGCGCGTAGTTCAGTAGCGTGTTCGGGGTGGCGCCGCCAAAGTCCGGCAGCAGGTTAATGTAGCTGGGCTTGAGGGCGTCCGGGTCCTTGGGATCAGACTCGAAGGGTACGGTGTCTACCTGCGCGAAAATCTCGGCAATGGTTTTGCCGAGGGCACGGTTCTTCTCGGTGTCCACGCTGTAGAGGGTGTTGAGCTGGTTCAACGGCATGGGCGCCTCATCGTGGGCGCTCGCCCAGCGGTCGGCACGGTGCAGGCCCAGGAGCAGGTCAACAAGGTCGTCGAGGGAGTTGTTACGGTTGCGCTGGTTGATATCCGCCCAGGTTCCGGGGTCTTCGGCCGTGCCGCTGTGCAGGTCGGTGAGGGTACGCAGCAGTTGCTGCTGGGCGGCGTAACTGTCACGCTGGCGGGTAGAGGCATCCTCCGATTCCTCAGGCGGCTCAATCACGCAGCTGTAGCTGGTCGCCGCCACGGCGCTATCAATCGTGCCGTACGAGGGCACGGTGAAGGGCTCCGACAGCGTGGAATCGGCGTTGACCTCGGCAACAATCAGGCTCTCTTCGTAGCCCTTAATGTCTTCAAGCCAGTTCTTGGCGTTAAACGTCGCATTGATGGGGGTCGAATCAATACGCGAAAGCATCGTGAGCTTCTGAATACGGCTGGCACGGAACGTGTACTCCTTACGCTCCGCGCTCTCGGTGTAGTAGCCGACAAAATACCAGGTGCCGTAACGGTAACCGATACCGGCAACACTGACCTTCTCCTGCACGCGGGTTGCACCGGCAGCCGTCTGATAGGTGAACGTGACCGTCTTACGCTCCGCATAGGCTGTGAACAGCTCATTCAGGTGCGGGTTATCGCTAAAGTAAATGCGCTGAAGAGGCTCGCGATAGGTGTACAGGTTCTTCGCACGCTGACGTTTGCCGGTCTTCGGCTCCAGGATCTTCGCGGCGGCGAGCGCCTCATCGGTGAGGTTCTCGCTGGTCAGCGCAATCTTACGCAGGATGCGGTAGGCGTCATCCTGCAGTTCGGTGCCTTCCCAGCCGCGCAGGATGGTGTTGATGAGGCGGAACTCCTCGGCGGTGGGGTTCCAGGTGGGCAGCTGCGCGGCGTTGCTGGTTTCGAGGCGGTAGCGCTCCCCCAGGTCCGTGGTCACGTGGGTGATGCGCGCGCCGGCATCACGCAGAGTCTGCTTGGCTCGTTCAAAGGCGCGTTCCTGGGACTCGCTGAGGGAGCCGTTAGCGCGCGTGCTAATGCCGAGCAGGGTCAGTAGCTCGTTGCGGCTGATGCCCTGGGTTCGGGTTGCGGCATCGGGTGCCTCGGCGGCGGTGGCGAGGCGGTGAAGAGTCATGTAAAGCTGAGCTGCGGTGGACATAATTCCATCATACCGTGTGTGTTCCGCGGCACTTACTCAGCGTACGGGTACGCAAAAGCCCAGTACAAAAAAGCCCGGCGCCCCTCCCACAAACGGGAGAAAGCACCGGGCTACGCGTCTCTTACGCGAAAAACGTGAGAACCTGGCTAGTCCTTAGCGGACGTCCAGCAGGTCCACCACGAAAATCAGGGACTCACCGGGCTTAATGACCGAACCAGCGCCGCGGTCACCATACGCCATGTCGGCGGGAATCTCCAGGCGACGACGGCCGCCGACCTTCATGCCGAGCAGACCCTCATCCCAGCCACGGATAACCTGGCCAACGCCCACCTGGAACGGTAGCGGCTCGCCGCGGTTCCAGGACGCGTCAAACTCTTCACCGGTGGAGAAAGCCACACCAACATAGTGGGTGAGCACGCGGGAGCCGGGAACAACCTCAGCGCCTGCACCCTCGATCAGGTCGGTAATGACCAGCTCGGTGGGGGCGTCGCCCTCGGGGAAATCAATTTCGGGCTTTTCGCGGTCGAGGTTACGCTGACCGAAAGACATGGGTGTCTCCTTTGATTGGTTCGATATACATCGAAATAGTGGGTGCGCTCGCCGCCTAAGCCGTATAGGCGGCGAGCGCGGTATAAAACCGTGAAGTAAAAACTACGGTAAAAATGTGGGCGCCGGGCTACTGTGCGGTAGCCGAAGCGGACGCTGCCGGGGTTGCGGTCGCAGAAGCATCAGCGGATGCCGAGGCGCTCGCCTCCGCAGCAGCCGCGCTAGAAGCCGCCTGAGCACGCTGCAGGGTCTGCGGGTTCTCCTCCGCACCCAGAATATCAACCACAAACACGAGGGGACCCGAAGGCTTGGAACCGCCGGTGTCGTTACCGTATGCCAGGTCCGCCGGGATGACCAGCTCAACACGGGAGCCGACCTTCTTGCCCTTCAGACCCTGAGTCCAGCCCTTGATAACGCCCTGCAGGGAGATGCCCATCGGGGTGGCGGCGTCATAGTTGCCGTCGACGACCTTACCGTCGGAGTACTGCACACCAATGTAACGCACGTACACGGTATCGGTTTCCTTGACCTCGGCGCCCTCGCCCTCAATGAGGGTCTTAGCGGTCAGCTCGGTGACCTCCGGCTTGTTATCGGGCAGCTTGATTTCAGCCTTGCCGGTGGACTCATCCAGAGTGAAGGACGGCAGCGACGGGTCAGCCTCAACAGCCTTACCGGTTGCGTACTTGGGCAGCTTCGTCTTCACGGTGTACACCTCAACGTTAGTTGCGGCACCGGGCGAAGCGGTCGTAGTGGTCACGCCCGCAGTGCTGCGCTGCTGCAGAACGTTGGTGGTGTACGAGAAAGAACCGCCAACCTTAATCTTCTTCAGGGTTTCGTACACCTGCGGTGCAGCCTGCTTCAGCTGATCGTTAATCGGCAGCAGAATCGGCTCGCTGGAGTAAGTGGAACCGTTAAGCTTGCCGTCGGTGCCGTTGAACACGGCAGCCTCAACGAGCACGTAGTCACCATCATTGATGGAGTCGCCGTTGCCTTCCTCAATCACGTACGCGGAGGGGCTAGAAGCGGCGAAGGGAGTCGCGAAGGACGCCTCAGGCTCAGCGGTCGCGTTCTTTAGGGTGTACTGCACCTTAGACAGGTCGCTGCTGGACTGCGCGCCACATGCAGACAGCGCAAGCGCGAGAGCTGCCGCGCTGGCACCGAAAATAGTGAGCTTAGAGCGTTTGGTCATAGTGTTATCCTCTGGGGTTTTCTGTGAGAGTGGGGCGTGTGAGTGCCCGTGTGCCACAGAACAGTTTACAGGTATAGGTTTAGCTGTTTTATGCTACGGCACGTAGCTGTGTTCAGGCTGTGTCGCGGCCGGGGTGTTCCCGAAGGCCCACAACCCCGACCGCCGGCGGGTTTCCCCTCATCAGAGCGTTTCTAGCAATGCTGTTTAGCAGTGCTGTTTATTAGCAGGGCGGCGGGAATGCCGCCTCCTGATGCTGACGCGCCTTAGACGCCAACAGGCTCAGCACCTCCTCCAGCTCATCGCTACCGGTAGCAAACGGGTCCTTACACACCAGCGTGTGCTGCGGGTAGGCGTTGAGCTTCAAATGCACCCAATCCACGGTGAACTGCTCCCCCGCCGCAACCGCCGCATTAATGAAACGCGAACGCTGCAGAGCGCGAGTGTTCGGCGGCTGAGTCTTCGCCGCCTCCGCAGCCCCCTCAGGCAGGATGCGCTTGACCGCACCGCGACGAACCAGCGCATGGAAGACGCTACGCTCCGGGTCGATGTCGTGGTACGCCAAATCCAGCTGACGGATGCGGGCACTCGCATAATCGGCAGGCTGACCAGCCGCGCGGGCGCGGGCAATATACGCATCCAGAAGCTTCTTCTTAATCGCCCAGTCAATCTCAGTGTCAATGCTGCTGTAGTCGCCAGACTCGATAGCGTCCAGGGTGCGCTGCCACAGGTCCAGGGCGTATTCCACGTGGCGGTGGTGCGCACCGTACTGCTGCACGTACTGACGTGCCGCATCCAGGTAGTGACGCTGAACGCTCAACGCCGTGTAGTGCTTACCGTCCGTGGTTTCGAAGGTCGCGGTGCCGGTCAGATCGTGGCTGATAGCGCGCAGAGCCGCCGGAACAGACACAATATCCAGGCTGGTGACCGGGAAGCGGTCCTCCAGCATGCGCAGCACCAGGTCGGTGCTGGCAATCTTCAGCAGGGTCGTCGGCTCCGCCATGTTCGAATCACCATTAATGACGTGCATGCGGCGGAACTTCGAAGCGTCCGCGTGCGGCTCGTCGCGGGTGTTAATGAGCGGGCGAGCGCGCGAAGTTGAGGTGGATGCCGCCTCCCAAATATGGTCGGCACGCTGCGAGAACGAGTACGAGGGCACACCTGTGCTGGACGCCGGGTCGGTCGAACCGGGCACCGGGCCGCCGTTCGGGTGGGTCTTACCGGCGCCGACCAGAATCTGGCGGGTCACCAGGAACGGCACGAGCTGCTTAATCAGGTCGTTGAACTGCAGTTTGCGGCTGATCAGGTAGTTCTCGTGGCTGCCGTAGGAGTTGCCCGCCGAATCCACGTTGTTCTTGAACAGGTACAGTTCACCGTCGAGGGGGCGGCCCTCCGAACCTGCGAGCAGGCGCTTGCGGGCGGTACGCGCCAGGTCAGCGAAAAGCAGCTCACCGGCGCGTTCCTGCGCGAGTAGTTCGTCAATGTTGCCGCATTCGGCGGAGGCGTACTCGGGGTGCGAACCCACGTCAAGGTAGAGCCTACCGCCGTTGGGCAGGAAGACGTTCGTTGAACGCCACTGATCCAGGACGGGCTTGAAAAGGGTGGCGGCGGACTCTTCGATGCTCAGCCGACCGAGCCCGTGCGGGACGTAGCTGAGCCCGAATTCGCTTTCAATGCCGAAAATACGGTGTTCCATGATGCTGACCCGGCGCGCAGGTGCGCCGGTTACTCGCCGCCCTTCTGGACGAAGCCGGTGACGAAGTCTTCAGCGTTCTCAGCGAGCAGGCCGTCAATTTCGTCGAGCAGGTCGTCGACCTCGCTCACGTCAGAGACAACGTGGGAGGCGGCGAGGGTCAGTTCCTGCTCCTGCTCGGCTGCGGTGGTTTCGGTCTGCTGTGCGCTGATGCGTTCGCGGCTCATGGTTCTCTCCTCAAGGGGTTTTCGGTTGTGGACAAATAAGTTTTTAGTGGGGTCGGGTGCGGGGTGTAAGGGTTTTGGTACCCGGATTCTCCTGCACCCTAACTGTGGGTTATGTGGTTTTTACTCTTCCGAATGGGGGTATTCACCCCGGGGAAGAATATGAGTTTATGTGGGTTTAGGGGTGGTGAGGTGCCACTAGCGCAGGCGGTTCAGCAGCTCATCCGAATGGTTCACCTCATCCAGTAGCGGCTCCACCTGGGCGGCACCGTACCGGGTCGGCTCCATCATCGTAAAACGAGTCAGATCCTTCGAATACCTGCCACGGCAGGACACCGTATCCCAGTTGATACCCAGAATCTCCTCCGGCCAACGCGCCATCAACGTGCCACGCAAAAACGCGCGCGTCTCACGCGGCGGCTCAGTCGTCGCACGCTCAATCTGCTCCGCAGAGAACAGCGTGCGCATGCGGCCACGCGACACCAGACGGTGATACAGGCTCTTCGACGGGTCAATATCAGCGTACTGCAAATCCAAAGCCTTCAACTTCGGATTCGCATAATCTACGCCCTGAGCGACATACCCGCGCACCAGCGCATACTTCGCCACCCAATCCAGACGATCCGCCAGCGAGAGCGGGTTGGTTTCCAAGGCGTCCAGAACCTCGCCCCACAGATCAAGGATCTGCGCGGTCGCAGCGTCCACGCCCGCCGGGTTCGACTCTTCGTGCGCACGGGAGGCCTCATAGTAGGCGCGCTGAATCTGCAGGGCACTCGCCGAACCACTCGTGGACACCGGGTTCGGCAGGGTCGCCGAAGACGGCGCCAGCGGCAGCTGAACCGACAGCGACAAATCGTGGCTGACCGCGTGCATCGCCGCCACCGGATCGGACAGGCGCACACCCGGCAGCACCGGAGCCTGCTCGCTATGCGACTCAATCAGGTTCATCACCAGCGCCGCCGTACCAAACTTCAACAGGTTCGAATAGTGCGAGAGGTTCGCGTCCGCCGGAATCACGTGCAGGCGGCGGTACTTCGACTCATCCGCATGCGGCTCATCGCGCGTATTCACAATCGGGCGGCGAATCGTAGTCTCCAGACCAATCGTGCGCTCAAAGAAATCAGCACGCGAGCTAATCTGAAAACCCGGAACCTCACCGTGCGTACCAATACCCACACGGCCCGCACCCGTAAAAATCGCGCGAGTCGCAAAGAACGGCAGGAGCGCATCCGCAACCTGCTCGAACGGAACATCACGGCTAATCAGGTAGTTTTCGTGGGCGCCGTACGACTGGCCCTTCGAATCGGTGTTGTTCTTGTACAGCTTCACCTGCGGCAAATCCTGCGCGTGGTTGCCCAACTCCACCAGCGACTCGTACGCCAGCGCGTCACCGGCAGCGTCATAGAGCACCGCGTCGGCGGGGGTCAGAACCTCCGGCGAGGAATACTCCGGATGCGCATGATCCACATACAGGCGCGCACCATTGGGAAGAATCGCGTTCATGGTCACGCGGTCCCAGTCCAGACGCTCCGGGAAACCACCGCGACCGTGCACACCGGCGAGCGCATCCAGGGCGCTACGCGGCTCGGCGGGTTCACCCGGTGCCTGAACGCCCGCCTCACGCATAATCTCCAGGGCGATGTCTTCGCTGGTCAGCTCGGTACGGGTGTGCGTCATCTGGCTCGAGTGGGCGGTGGATGCGTCCTGAACCTGACCGAACGCATCACGCAGCGGCGACTCGGACTCACCCAGCCACTGACCCTCGGGGGTTGCGGTCGAGTAGTTCTCTGCCTGGCGTGCCTGCTCGGCGGTCAGCTCATCCGCCAGGGCGCGGCGCTGTAGCTGTTCGCGGAAGGCGGCGCCGCGGCGGAAGGCGAGCTTGGCGTAGGTGTTGACCACCAGTGCGGACAGCACGGTTGGGTTGGTGCCCGGCGCGGAGGGGGCGATGACGCCGTACTCGGTTTCGGCACCCATAATGCGGTGCACGCCGTAGCTGGGGGTGGAGTTCATGGGGTTCTCCTGAAAAGTTCTATACCATCTAAAGGCTTTGGACCTGCGGTAATGCTGGGGTTGATGCGGGATAAGCGCGGGGTGTGGGCTGAGCGCACAGTTGAGCGGGCGCGCGGTTTAGCGCGGCGGCTCCACCGACACCAAGCGGCCACGTACACCGGCAACGGTGAGCGCATCCTCAATATCGGGCAGCGGCGGCAAGTCCACCTGATCCTCAAACTCGGCGCGTACCGCCTCCAGCAGGTGGCGGGTGCCAATACCCACGCTCGAGGCGTCCGCACCGGCGGTCAGCGCCTGCAGCTGCTCCTTAATCGCGGCCTTCTTCGCGCGGTCCACAATATTGCGAATCACCGCACCCGAAGCGAAATCGCCGCGGTACAGCGTGTGAGTGGACAGGTTCGCGCTCGCACCAGAACCAACGGCCATGGAAGAATCCACGGTCGCCACAGCGTACGCCGTGGAGGGGGTGCGCGCGTACAGCTGACCTGCCGCCGCCGCAATCATCGCGGTCAGGGCGGCGCGGGTCGAACCGGCGGCGGCCACCTCCGCAGCGTCCAGGGGCAGGTCCTCGGTCAGGTACAGGCCGAAAATCTCTGCCGCACCGGCGGCATCCGGGCGGTTAATGCGGATCTTCAGGTCGAGTCGGCCCGGGCGCATCACCGCGGCATCAATCAGGTCTTCACGGTTGGTCGCACCAATAACGATGACGTTCTGCAGCGACTCCACGCCGTCAATTTCAGCAAGCAGCTGCGGCACGATGGTCGTCTCAATATCGGAGGAACGACCCGAACCGCGCATACGGAACAGCGACTCCATCTCGTCGAAGAACACGACGACCGGGTGGCCCGCCTCCGCCTTCTCACGGGCGGCAACGAAAATATCGCGAATCTGACGTTCGGTCTCACCAACGAACTTATCCAGCAGCTCGGGGCCCTTAATGTTCAAGAAGTAGCCGCGAGTAGCCGAACCCGGGTTCAGCGCAGCCGCACGAGCCGCCAGGGAGTTCGCCACAGCCTTAGCAATCATGGTCTTACCGTTACCGGGAGGACCGTACAGCAGAATGCCCTTGGGCGGCGCCAGGTGGTAGCGCTCAAAAATCTCGGGGTGCAGGTACGGCAGCTCCACCGCGTCGCGAATCTGCTCGATCTGCGCGCCCAGGCCACCAATCTGCTCGTAGGTGACGTCCGGGATCTCTTCCAGAACCAGCTCCTGCGAGCGGGAGGCGGGAACCTGCGAGGTCAGCATGCGGGTGCGCGTGTCAAGGGTGACCGCGTCACCGGTGCGCAGCTGCTCAATGTCGAGGGAACCAGCCACGCGCGCCACCTGCTGAGCACCCGAGGACGTATCAACCAGCACGCGCTGCTCATCCAGCACCTCGCGCACGGTCACCACGTCACCGAAGGGTTCGGTGTCCAGGGCGAGTACCGCCTCCGTCTTGTCGTTGAGCAGCACGGTCATGCCGGGGGTCAGTGTGGACAGGTCAATGAGCGGGGACACGGGAATACGCATCATGCGGCCGCTCACCTGAACATCCAGGTAGGTGTCAATCTCGGCGGGGGTCTTATCGTCCGCGACCTGCTCGTAGGTCATGGTCTGACCCTCATGCACGGCCAGCACAATTGCCGAATTCAGCGGCGGCATAACGTTCTGCGACAGGGACGCGCGCAGACGCTCCACCTGGTAGCGCATGCTGGTGATTGCCTCAACGAGCTTGCGGTTCTTCTCCCCCGCACCACGAATCTGTCGGCTCATATTGTCGCGGGTTGCCTCCGCCGCAGAGAGTCGACGCAGCACGGCGTCATACTCCTGCGCACTGACGGGCTGACTGCCGGGCAGGGAGGTCGACCCGAAAGCAGCCGAGTAGTGCGGTGCCGCGCTGGCTGCACTGTGGGCGGTGCCGTACTGGGGGGTTCCTGCCTGATCTGCAGATTCGTGGGTGGACACGGTAGCTCCTTTAGCTGTTCGTCCTAATCGGCGGCTACTCGGTGCGGGTACTGGGTGGGTATCGGGCAAGGCGAGTAGCCTGGTGAGTGCACTGCGGGGGCTCCAGGCAACGCCCGTGCCCCCGCAGGTCAGTGGTTCAAATTATTCGGTGGATTCAGTCGCCTCAGCCGCTGCGCCGTTATTCTGCTCAGACTCCATGGCGTTTTGCGCAGTACCGTTCTGTTCCAGCGCAATCTCGTTTGCGCGTGCGGCGTGAGCGGCAAGGTTCTTCGCATCGCGGGCTGCGCGGCGAATCTTCTTATCGGTCACCTCACGCTCACCCACGTTCATGGGAATCCACGCGTTCATATCCTCTTCAGAGAAGTCAGTCTTGGACGCGCGACGCTTCGGCGCCAGGCGCACCGCACCGTCAGCCAGGCGACGAGCCACGACCAGGAACGCGGTGTGCGCAACCATGCGGTGGTCGGGGCGGACCGCCAGGCCCTCCACGTGCCAGCCACGCACAATGGTTTCGTCACATTCGGGTTCGGTGAAGCGGCCGTCCAGGCGCATGCCCTCAACCAGGCGGGACATCTGGGTCACGGTCGCAACGTAGCAGATGAGCACGCCGCCGGGTGCGAGCGCCTCCGCCACGGCGTCCAGGCATTCCCAGGGTGCGAGCATGTCGAGTACGACGCGGTCGACGCTGCCGGGCTCTTCAACCTGCGGCAGGGTGTCCTGCAGGTCACCGATGCTCAGCTTCCACGCCGGATGGGGGCCACCGAACATGGTTTCAATGTTGCCGCGGGCGACGTCTGCGAACTCTTCACGACGTTCGAAGGAGTGCACGCAACCGTAGTCGCCGACTGCACGCAGCAGCGCGATGGACAGTGCGCCGGAGCCGACGCCGGCCTCGACGACGCGTGCGCCGGGGAAGATGTCTGCCTTGACGATGATCTGGGCGGCGTCCTTGGGGTAGACGACGGCTGCGCCGCGCGGCATGGAGAGCACGAAGTCCTTGTAGAGGGGGCGCAGCGCCTGGTAGAGGATGCCGTGAGTGTTGGGGATGACGGTGCCTTCGGGTGCGCCGATGAGGTCGTCGTGCTTGAGGAAGCCCTTGTGGGAGTGGTATTCGCCGCCTTCGGCGAGGGTGATGGTGGTGATGCGGCCGCGTTCGTCAGTGATTTGGACGCGCTCGCCGGGGCGGAAGGGGCCGCGGCGGTTGATTGCGCCGGTGGGGGTGTGGGTGCCGCTGCTCACGGGGTGGTTCTCCTCGGGTTTGGGTCAGTCTGTGCTGTTCGCGCTTTGCGGCGAACTCTGGACGGAAAAAGTCCTTTTCTATTTTAGCGGAGTCTGCAAATCGGCTGTGGCGCATTACCCCGCGGGCGTGATAATGCGGGGCACGAATGAAGCGATGACCACTGAGCAATGAGAGCTACTCATTTTTAGTTAGACTTGAGGAGAGTTCGCCAGAATCCTTGGCGGGCAGAAACACCTTAGTGCCCACGAATTATGGGGCAAAGGAAAGAGTATTGTGACTGATTTCAACTCACTGATTGCCGAGTTCGGCAGGCAGGTGCGGGAGAATCTGCGCGTTGGGGATGGTGAACCGGAGGCTCAGCTGACGAACCCGGTTGCTACCCTGTTGCAGGACTTTGGCGCTTTGCATTCGATGAAGGTTGTGACCGTCCGTGAAACCTCGCTGAAAACAGCGGGGGGGGGTCTAATTTCTGAGGGTCTGGTGCGCCCTGATTACGCCATCATGGTCGATGGTGTTTTAACCGGTTACGTGGAGCTCAAGGCTCCGGGTAAGAACATTGACCCCGCTTCTTTCACTAAAAAGAGCCACGAGTATAGGCAGTGGCAGCGCCTGCGGAACCTTCCGAACCTTTTGTACACCAACGGCACCGAGTGGCGCCTGTATCGTTATGGCGAACCGGTGCTGACGAGCACCGGGTACGACGCAGTGCATATGCATGGTTCTTTTAGCGGCCATGGCACGCTGAGTGCACCGGATGCTCTCGCGACGTTTTTCCTGAACTTTTTGCGGTGGGTTCCTGCGCCGATTAAGAGCGCTGACCAGTTGGTGGAAACTCTCGCTCCCCTTGCGGCTTTGCTCCGTGAAGAGATGCTTTTGGGTCTTGCCGTACAGGAAAAGACATATAAAGCGGATCAGGCAAAGGCTAAGAAGAAGGGCGAAGAGGATTTTGTGATTCCTCCCCCGCTGGTGGGTCTGCGTAAGGATTGGCGCGATACTCTCGCCCCGAGTACCAGCAATGAGGAGTTTGCCGATAGTTTTGCGCAGACGGTGGTTTTCTCACTGGTGGTTGCTCTCTCAGAGGGGCACGACCTGAGCCTTGAGACATTCTCGACCATGGCGGGTCGTTTGCGTTCCCAACACGGTCTGCTGGGTAATGCGCTGGGTCTGCTGACCGAGCACCTGGATGAGAAGAGCTCCCTATATAACGCTCTAGCCGTGATTGTGCGCGTCATAGGTGCCGCCTCCTGGGTTGATATTTCCGGCGGCAAGTCGGATGTGTATCTGCACCTCTACGAGCACTTCCTGAAGGTCTATAACCCGGAGCAGCGTAAGAAGACCGGTAGCTACTACACCCCCGTTGAGGTGGTGGACCAGATGGTACGCCTGGTGGATGACGCCCTGCGTACCTACCTGGGTAAGGAGCACGGTCTGGCGAGTGAGGGTGTGTCCGTGATTGATCCGGCGATGGGTACCGGCACCTATCCCCTGTCGGTCATGCATCAGGTGGCGAAGGCGGAGAGCCTGGCTCCCGCTGCGCGTACTCGTGCTCTGAATCGTCTGGCGAAGAACCTGTACGGCTTTGAGCTACAGTCCGGCCCTTTCTCTGTGGCAGAGCTTCGCCTGAACCAGACTCTTAGGGAGATGGGTGCTGAGGTTCCTGAGGACGGTCTGAACCTCTATGTGGCGGATACTCTGGGTGACCCCTACGCTAAGCAGAAGCCGGTGAACGGTAATACTCTGCGTCTGCTTTCTCAGTTGTCGAATAAGGCAACTAGGGTGAAACGTGAGGTGCCTATTCAGGTGTGCATTGGTAACCCGCCGTATAAGGATAAGGCGGAGGGTATGGGCGGCTGGGTGGAGTCGGGCTTCCGCTCTGCCGATGTCGCCTCCCCTATTCTGGATGACTTCCGTGCGCAGGGTATGGGCAAGTACGAGTATGTGTTGAAGAACCTGTACGTCTATTTCTGGCGCTGGGCGTTCTGGAAGGTTTTTGAGGATTCTTTCCGTGCTCTGGAAGGTCAGCCCGATAGTGCTCAGCGTGCGGGTGTGGTCTGTTTTATTACTGCATCTGGCTATCTGAATGGGCCCGGTTTCGCGGGAATGCGCGAGTATATTCGTCGTTCGTCTAGCCGCGGATGGATTATCAATGTGACTCCTGAGGGCAAGCGCCCGCCGGCGAAGAACGCTGTCTTTGCTATTGAGACTCCGGTGTCTATTGCCCTGTTCTTGCGTGAAGAAAATACCGATGAGGAAACCCCCGCGGATATTCGCTACGTTGCCCTGCACGGTACCTTTGCGGAGAAAATGCAGGCTCTTGCAGCCCTCGAACTGGATAGCGCAGAGTTTGAACCGGTGCGTTCCGGCTGGGGTGATAAGTTCGCTCCCGAAGCGGGTGGTGATTGGGATAGCTACCCTGAATTGCCTGATTTCTATGCCAGCTGCTTCCCCGGTGTGAAGCCCAATAAGACCTGGGTTTATGCTCCTTCAGAGAGCGTACTACAGGAACGCTGGGCTGAACTCATTGAAGGTAATAATCTGGAAGTACGTGCTGAGCGGTTTAAGGAAACGCGTGATACCAAAATTACGGAGGGCAAGAATCCGCTTCCTGGGAGCGATACGTTCCAGGGAAGTCTCGAAAGCCTGAACGACCAGATTGCACGTGAGCTCATTCCTGATACGCCGAATATTGTGCAGGTGGGGTATCGTTCCTTTGACCGGCAGTATATTTTGGCTGATGCACGTCTTGCCGATATGCCCCGCCCCAAACTATGGGAGCATCGCATTCCCGAGCAGATTTTTATTGTGGAGCAGCACGCGCACTACCCCAAAGCGGGCCCGGGTTTACATTTCAGTGCCCTCATTCCTGATATGGATGCATTTAAGGGCAGCGAAGGAGGCCGTGCCCACCCAGTACTGAACATCAACGGCACCCCGAACCTCACCGAACCTGCCGCGCAGATGCTACGTGAACGCTTCGGCAATAATGCTCCGGATGACCTCGTCTACTACCTGGCGGCGCTCACCGGACACCCCGGCTACGTGCGCACCTTTGACGAGCCCCTCCAACAGGCGGGTATCCGTGTGCCCCTCACCGCCGACCCTGCACTCTGGGAACGCGCTGTTCAGCTCGGCAAGCAGGTTGTGTGGCTGCACACCTACGGTGAGCGCGGTGAGCCGCTACCGGGTATGAAGTACCTGCACCAGCTTCCCGAAGGTGCAGACTACGTCCTGCCGACCCCGACGGTAGACATGGGTAGGACGATGCCGGAGAAGAAGCCCAGCTTCTCCCCCGACCCGGTCGATAGCCTCTCTGAGGAAGAGAACAACCCCGTCATGGGCACCGTCTCCTTCGGTCGGGCACGCTGCGAGAACGTGGAGAAACGCGTCTTCGACTACACCGTCGGTGGCAATCAGGTATTGGGTCTGTGGGCTAAATACCGCCTCAAGAAGCCAGTAGTGCGCCGTAGTTCCTCACTCAACGATATTGTTCAGCGAGAATGGCCAGAAGCCTGGAGCGAAGAGTACGAGCGCCTGTTCTACACCCTTACGCACCTGGTGCACCTGGAACCCGCTCAGGAGAAGCTCCTGGATGAGGTTCTCGTCGGTGAACAGATTTTCCGTGAGGAGTTTGTAGACACCGAAAACTAGCCACTGAAGAGCATCATCAGTTATTGGGTTCTACAACCGGTTAAACGCAAGGGGGTGGGTGACCCTGGACTATTCCAGGATCACCCACCCCTTTGTTGGGCTCATATTGCTCTCAGAAGCCCTACGCTTCCTTCTGCGCCTCGTACGTGCGAACCTCAGCTAACATCTCTGCGGCGAGCGCATCGACCGTCTCACGGTCGTACGGGCGAAGAGCGTACAGCTCCTCCATGACCGACGAAGCCATCTTAGAGGACCACGCCCAGGCGTGCCGCCAGGATGTCACGCACCAGCGCGCCACCGCCGACGGTGGTGTCCGCCAGAGCCTTCACAGCCCACGCATCCACAGCCGCCAAAGCAGCCGGCGCGTTCAGGTCCTCGCCGAGTGCCTCACGCACAGCAGCCAGCAGCTCAACAGCCGCCTCATCGGTGACACCTTCGGAACCCTCACGGCCCTCAGCCACCGACACCGCATGACGGTACGTATCCAGGCGAGCCTTCGCGTGCTCCAGCAGCTCATCAGTCCAGAACCAATCCGAACGGTAATGCTGACCCATAATCGCCAGGCGCACCGCGTTCGCATCCTCACCGGCCGCGCGCAGACGCGAAACCAGCACCAGGTTGCCGCGGGACTTGCTCATCTTGTGGCCGTCCAAACCGACCATGCCGGTGTGCGCGTAATGCTTAGCGTGCGGGCGTGCAGACACAGCCCACGAATGGCCCGCACCCAAATCATGGTGCGGGAACGTCAAGTCGTTACCGCCTGCCTGAACGGTCAGCGAACCATCCACAAAACGGCGGGCAATCATCGTGCACTCAATATGCCAGCCCGGGCGGCCCGCGCCCAGCTCGCCGGCATCCCAGCTCGGCTCGCCCTCACGCTCAACACGCCACAGCAGCGGATCCAACGCGTCACGCTTACCGGCACGGTTCGGGTCGCCGCCGCGCTCAGCGAAAATCTCCAGCATCTCATCACGGCTCAAGTGGCAGACCTCGCCCGGCGCCCACGAGTAGCCCTCAGCGTTCGCGGGCAGCTCACGCACAGCCTTCAAATCCAGGTACACGTCACCGTCAGGATGCACCACACCCTGCTCGTCCGTGAAACCGGGCACGCGGTACGCCAGACCGCGGCGGAACAGGTCCTCAATCAGCGGGAACAGCCACTCAATGGACTCCACCACACCCACATAGTGCGCCGGCGGAATCACGTTCAGCGCCTTCATGTCGGTGCGGAACAGCTCAGTCTGATCCTCAGCCAGCTCACGCCAATCAACGTTCGTCGCGGTCGCACGCTCAAGCAGCGGGTCGTCCACATCGGTCACGTTCTGAACGTACGTCACCGGCACGCCCGCATCCAGCCAGGCGCGGTGCAGCAAGTCAAAAGCAACATAGGTGGAGGCGTGACCCATATGCGTCGCGTCGTACGGGGTGATACCGCAAACGTACAGGCTCGCCGCCTTATCCTCCTGAACCTGAACAATCTCACCGGCAGAAGTATCAAAAATACGCGGCAACGCGGCCTGACCGGGCAGAGTCACAGAGGCGGGGGCATCCCAAGCTCGCATGGGTTTCCTTTCCGTAAAAACGCCCACAACCGGTGGACGCGCCACACCCGCCGCCCAACCTCAAGGCATGCGGGTGCCAAAAAATCTACTCCAATAAGAATACCCGCCCGTGAGAAACTCACGGACGGGTATGTCATATCACGCTGAGGGCTAAAGCCTTAGAACGCCGAAGAAGTAGCGTTCAGAACGCCAGTGCCCAGACCAACGAAAATCAGGATACCGAGCGCAATACGGTACCAGATGAAAATGCCGTAGGACTTCGACGACACGTACTTCAGGAACCAGCCAATCATCAGGTAACCCACCACGAACGCGACCAGAGTAGCCACGATAGTCGACGGGATACCGTAGTAGCCGGTCGCCTCCTCGCCGGTGACCACCTTGAAGGTCTTGTACAGGCCAGACATGAACACGGCAGGCATGGCCAGCAGGAACGAGTAACGTGCCGCAGCCTCACGGGTGTAACCCATGAACAGACCCGCGGTAATGGTACCGCCCGAACGAGAAACACCCGGGATCAGTGCCAGCGCCTGTGCGCAACCGTACAGCAGGCCGTGACGGAACGTCAGGTCCTTCAGCTCACGCTGCTCGCGGCCAAAACGGTCCGCAAGGCCCAGGAACACCGCAAAGACAATCAGCATGGTCGCCACAATCCACAGGCTACGGAACTGGGTGTCAATGTAGTCTTCCAACAGCAGACCCAGAACACCGATAGGCAGAGAGCCAATAATAATCAGCCAACCCATGCGGGCATCCGGGTCATTGCGCGGTACGCGGCCGGTAAGAGCGCCAAACCACGCCTTCACAATGCGCACAATATCGCGCCAGAAAAAAATCAAGACCGCGGTCTCAGTACCCAGCTGGGTGATTGCGGTAAACGCGGCGCCCGGGTCAGCCTTCTCCGGCAGAATCTGGCCAACAATGTTCAGATGCGCCGATGACGAAATCGGCAGAAATTCGGTCAGGCCCTGAACAAAGCCCAAAATAATTGCTTGAATCCATTCCACGCATTCAAGGATACAGGAGGCGCACTCGCCCGGGGCGGTTCGCCGAAGGTGATGTGGAACCTCCGCAAACCGCCCCGTCCACACTGTGAAACGCTCAGGGTGCCGTTTCAGGAGGTACACCGCGGTGCAACCGGGGCTTATCCACGGTTCATCTACGGCTCAGGAGGCCGCCCAAACACCTCAAATGCGCGCTCTCCGGCGCATCAAAGGTGCGTCAACGGCGCGCTCTCCGGCGCAAGCGTACTAGCCGCACGACCAGTCAAAAACACCAGTCTCAAAATCAAAAACAGCGCTACCGCACCCAAAATTCAGCACATCAAACTCATCGAACTCAATATAACGAGCCGTCAGACCCTTCGGAAGAGCCTGCGCATAAAAATGAGTGCCACCCAGGTGAGTACCCACCGCAATCAGCGGCTTCGCCCACTCAAACCACGCCGAATCCTCCGCATCCCAATCGAAAGGACTCAAATAACCAGTCTGCGGGTCAACATTCTCAAACACATCACTGGGGACCTTACCGGCATTCGGGTCATCCGTCGGAACCCACCCCACAAGAGCAGGCTTACGATCCAGCGGTTGCTGACGATCCGCCAAAGCCCAGGCGCTGAAGCTCTCCTCCTCACCACGATGCTCACCCGGCCGGCGCACATCCTGCGGCGGCTCCGTACGGGACGAGAACTCCTCCTCACTCAGGTACAGCACCGCAAACTCAGCATCCAAAATATCGCGCAACAACAACTGATGCGGATGCACCCGCGCCTGCGCATACTGCACCTCAAACGGGTCATCACTAGCAGCATTAGCAACACCCTCAGTCGCCTCATCCTCAGCGAACTGGCCATCACCGGCGAAGAAAGAGAACGCCACAACGTCCGGATACTTCTGCGCATCCGGCAGGTACTCCCCCGGCAACCTCACCGTAAAAATATGCTGCATCGGCAAACCAGTGAACGTACTGCGCGGCCACTGATCCTGCTCAATACCGGGACCAGTCGAACCCACCCAGCCAGCCTCCCACACCTCGGTGGAACCGGTAGGCAGAGCAGTATCATCACCACCGCGCAGCTCATAATTCCAAGCACGAACAGAAGAATCGGTGCCCGCCGCATCAACGGGGCTAAACACCATCGCGTAGCTTTTCATGAGAGTTCCTCTCTGCAGACTATTCGCCCCACAGCACGCCGATGCACACAACACCTGCGCACATTAAACGAGTAAGGGCGGGATACATACTCCCAGTATGCATCCCGCCCCCACATCATGCACGGCTAACGGTCACCCGCCAACCCCGCACAAAGCATGTACGGCTATCGCCTACGCCTGGCGCTCATCACGCAGCGCACGGTTCACAGCCGAAATCATCGCCTTCAAAGCCGCACGAGTCGTCGAGTTGTCCACACCAATACCCCACAGCACGCGAGAACCAACAGCAGCCTCAACGTAGCAGGCAGCGTTAGCAGTCGACGAAGACGACATGGTGTGCTCCGAATAATCCATCACGCGAATATCCACGCCCTCGCCCGACAGGATGTTCTGCAGAGCATCCACCGGACCGGTACCCGAAGCCGAACGGGTGTAAGTGTGACCATCAATGTTCAGACCAACACGCAGAGTAGTCGCACCGGTATCAGCCGAATCAATGTTAATCGACTCAATACGGTACTTACCCCAACGGTTCTGCGGATCCGGAGCCGGCAGGTACTCATCCGCGAAGATGTTCCACAGCTTCTGGCTGGTCATCTCGCCGCCCTCAGCGTCAGTACGAGCCTGAACAATCTTCGAGAACTCAACCTGAGCACGACGCGGCAGATCCAGGCCGTGATCCTGCTTCAGCAGGTACGCCATGCCGCCCTTACCGGACTGCGAGTTCACACGAATAATCGCCTCGTAGGTACGACCCAGGTCGCGAGGATCAATCGGCAGGTACGGAACCTCCCAGTACACCTCATCCACGGTCTTACCCGCCTCAGCAGCGGTACGCTCCAGAGCCTCAAAGCCCTTCTTAATAGCGTCCTGGTGAGAACCAGAGAACGCGGTGAACACCAGGTCGCCACCATACGGCGAACGCTCGTGCACCTTCAGCTGGTTGCAGTATTCAACAGTCTTACGGATACCGTCAATATCAGAGAAATCAATCTGCGGATCCACACCCTGGGTGTACATGTTCAGGCCCAAAGTGACCAGGTCAACGTTACCGGTGCGCTCGCCATTACCGAAGAGGCAACCCTCAATACGGTCAGCGCCCGCCAGGTAACCCAGCTCAGCAGCAGCCACGCCGGTACCGCGGTCATTGTGCGGGTGCAGCGACAGCACAATGTGCTCGCGGTGGTTCAAGTTGCGGTGCATCCACTCGACAGAGTCGGCGTACACGTTCGGGGTAGCCATCTCAACGGTAGCGGGCAG
Organism: Rothia sp. HMSC073B08; assembly: GCF_001812975.1. Taxonomy (NCBI): domain Bacteria; kingdom Bacillati; phylum Actinomycetota; class Actinomycetes; order Micrococcales; family Micrococcaceae; genus Rothia; species Rothia sp. HMSC073B08. The sequence continues at coordinate 131,511 of NZ_KV811082.1, forward strand.
GTTCACAATCAGCTCGCGGCCGTTCTGACCGACCTCCAGCTCCTCAGCTACAGCGTTCACCACGCGAGCCGCGTACTCCAGCTCAGTGCCGGTGAAAGACTCGGGCGAGTACTCGTAGATGACCTTAGTATCAGAGATCATCTGCTCTTCGTACTTGCGGCACAGGCGCGCACCCTGCAGGGCGATGTCCAGCACGCCCTCCTGATCCTGGTTGAACACCACGCGACGCTGCAGCACGGAGGTCGAGTTGTAGAAGTGCACAATCGCCTGCGGTGCGCCCTCAATCGCCTCAAAAGTGCGGGCAATCAGGTGCTCACGCGCCTGCACCAGAACCTGAATGGTCACGTCCGAAGGAATGTGGCCATCCTCAACGAGAGTACGCACAAAATCGAAGTCAGTCTGCGACGCCGAAGGGAAACCAACCTCAATTTCCTTGTAACCCATCTTCACCAGCAGCTTGAACATCGCAAGCTTACGGTCGGTGTCCATGGGGTCAATCAGCGCCTGGTTGCCGTCACGCAGATCCACTGCGCACCAGCGCGGAGCCTTCTCAATGACCTTATCCGGCCAGGTGCGGTCCGGCAGGTCAACAACAATCTGCTCGTGGAAAGGGCGGTACTTGTGTACCGGCATGGGGCTGGGCTTCTGGTGGTTTTTCATGATGAATTTCCTGTTGGTTGGTCCGTCTCGCTCTACCCCAATTGTGGGGCTCGTACCGTACCGGGTATCGGTCCCCGGCAGCCGTGTTCAAGGCGGTGCATCAGAAAGGATGCAAAGGTGAGATGCCGCGTCAAAAAGCCGGAACGGTCGCGGCAGATTCTAGTGTGCCCCGTTCCGGCGAATAAGCAGCAGATTCACTGCCTGGCGAGTAACCCCGCGCATGCTCTCACCGTCAATAGTCATGCCTCCACGCTATCACAGGGGTCGGAGGCGGCGGCAGGGCACCCGGGAAGCCGTCCATCATCTGGAAAGAATTAACGGCAAAGGGGCGCAGCCACCATTTCTGGCGCTACGCCCCTTCTGTTCGCTATTCACGCATCTGCGCTATGCCCTAGCTAGAACCTAGTAGGCGAAAGCAGTCTGGCACTTGTGCTGATCAGCAGTCTGACCGGTCGCGTTACCCGCAATCGCAGCCTCCTGCTTCTCCATCGCCTCACCGGACGGGAAGTCAGTACCAATCGTCACAGACACGCCCAGAACCTCTTCAGTCGCTACCACGCGGGTCACGTTCAGCTTCGCGGCAATTTCCTTCGCCTCCGCCTCGTAACCGGTCGAGTAGAACACCGTGGTGAAGTTCGTCGGGCTAGCGGAAGTACCGGGAGTAACATTCGAGTAGCCCAGGCCCTCAATCACCGAAGCGATCGTAGCCGAGCGGCCATCCAGACCGGTCGCGTTGTACACGTTCACCGGAACCGTACGATCCAGCTGAACCGGAGCGGCAGAAGTAGCCGGTGCCTCCGGAGCCTTCTCCTCCTTCAGCGACTTATCGTCACGCAGACGCTGGAACACGTTCGCAGCATCCGCAGAAACCTGCAGGCGGTTCTCATCCTGGCTCCACGGCTCAGTCGGCACCGTCGCAAACACAACATTCGACAGGTCCACGCCACCAAGAGCCGCACCAACACCCACCAGAGTGCTGATATTACCCAGGTTCTTATCCACCGTCACGTTCTGAGTAATCGCCTCAGCAATGTTAATCAGACGGCCCGGATTCGACAGAGTACCCTCGCTCTTCACCTTACGCAGCAGCGAAGACAAGAAGCCCTGCTGAGCCTGAATACGACCAATATCGGAACCATCCGAGAAGCCGTGGCGGCTACGCAAGAACGCAAGAGCCTGCTCACCCTCAACAGTAGAAGTACCCGCAGGAAGCTTCAGGCCACTGTACTCGTCATCAATCGGAGCGTCCACACACACCTGAACGCCGCCAACAACCTTCGACAGCTCCTTCACAGCGTTAAAGTCCACCAACATGAAGTGGTCAATATTCACACCGGTCAGCTTGCTAATGGTTGCCACAGTACAACCGGGGCCACCGCGAGACAGAGACTCGTTAATCTGAACGTTCTCCTCAGCCGGGTACACGGTGCCGCTCTCAGGGTCAGTACACTGCGGCACATCAACCATCAAGTCACGCGGGAACGACAGCACGCTCACATTCTTACGGTCCTTGCTGATCTGCAGCAGCATCATCACGTCCGCGCGAGCCTCAGAATTGCGGTCATCCTCATCACCGTACGCACCGTTATTACCTTTACGGGTATCGGAGCCAATCACGAGAATGTCCAAAGCGCCGTTCTCCAGGCCGTCCTTGTAATTGCTGATGTTCAGCTCCTGAGTATGCAGATTATTGCGCATACGCAGAGCCACCACGCCACCAAAGCCAACAACAATGACGAGCATGCAAGCAGTAAGCAGAGCAATCCACTTATTGCGATTTGAAGTCATCACCGTCGTGCGCATATGACGACCGGTGCTTCGTAAACGAGGTGCCTGGGGCATACCTTTTCTCTTTCTGCCGGTGAGCAAGTGCTTTCTCAGAGTAACACTCTTCCCTATGAGCGCCGAATGAGAGTGAAAAGTTTCACCCGGAGGCATGCACATATTTCTGCAAGTCACCGGGTGAAAACTATGGATGCGCGCCCACCCCGAAGACAACCTCTCAGGGCCACCTTTCGGGGTGACCTCTCAGCGCAAATTCTCTGGGCGATGCGCTCAGGAAAACTACTAGAATCCCAGGCGATTCAACGCACGCGCGTCAGACTGCCATTCCTTCGCAACCTTCACATGAATATTCAGGTAAATGCGGGTACCGAGCATCGCCTCAATCTGCTCACGAGCCTTCGTACCAATCTTGCGCAGGTTCGAGCCGCCCTTACCGATAATGATGTACTTCTGCGACTCACGCTCCACATACAGGTTCACGTGCACATCCAGCAGCGGGTTATCCTCCGGGCGGCCCTCACGGAACTCCATCTCCTCAACCGTCACAGCAATCGAGTGGGGCAGCTCCTCACGCGCACCCTCCAGTGCCGCTTCACGCACGAGCTCCGCGATGAGGGTTGCTTCTGGCTCATCGGTCAGCTCACCGTCCGGGTACAGCGGCGGCGACAGCGGAGTGTACTGCGCCAGCAGGTCAGCAACCGCATCCACCTGGAAATGCTTCACAGCAGACACCGGGATAATCGCAGCCCAGCCGCCCTTACCGTCAACCGGCATCGGCTCAGCAACCTCACCGGCATGGCGCTTAGCCGCAGGACCCGAACCCTTCGCGAAAGGCACAGCATCATTCTTGCCGCCCTTACCCTTGGGGCCCTTACCCTTCTGCTTCGCACGATGCGCGGCACGCTTAGCACGAGCCGCACGCTCAGCGCTCATGACCTCCTCGCCGAGCGCCTCAACAGCCAGCAGCTGCTCACGCAGCTCCTCAGAGCTCACAGTGTCAGCCTTCGTCACAATAGCAACCACCGGCTTATTGCTCGACGCCACCAGCTGCGACGCAATGTAACGGTCACCCGGGCCAATCTTCTCATTCGCCGGAATGCAGAAGCCCAGCACATCCACCTGCGAAAGGGTGCTTGCCACCAGGTCGTTCAGACGCTCACCCAGCAGAGTGCGGGGGCGGTGAATACCCGGGGTGTCCACCAGAATCAGCTGGTACTCGTCCTTGTGCACAATACCGCGGATCGTGTGGCGGGTCGTCTGCGGACGGTTCGAGGTGATAGCCACCTTCTGACCGACCATAGCGTTCGTCAGAGTAGACTTACCCGCATTCGGGCGGCCCACCAGCGACGCGAAGCCCGAACGGAAATCCGCCGGGTAGGTCGGCAGCGGGGTGCTCAAGTCCAGAGTGCTCAAATCGAGCGGGGTGTACTCCTGGTCCATTGTGTTTCTCCTTATCAAACCCCGTGCGGGGTGTATGGGATGCCAGCCTCATCTGCCTGCGCCTTCCGGGGCGGGGCGGCCGACTCAAAGTGTGTTAGGGAAATTGCGGCGTCTATGTTCGATGTCTAGCGGTTGCCGTGCTGATCGATTGCCGGCTCAGCCTCTGCAATATCTCCCGGAAGATCCGGATGCGCGTGCGGCTCAGCCACAGCGGGAGGCTCCGTATCCACGGTGAGGATGTCAGCAACCTCCGCGGAATTAGGCTCCGAGGAAGACGCAGAGGAACCTTCAGCGGTCTGCTGCTCATCACGAGGCGGCTCATACCACGCCTGCAGCATATCCACCTGGTGGCGGCGGCCCGACGAACCAATCGCACGAATATGAATACCGTCAATCTCAATCTCAGAACCGACAATCGGCACCATACCCAGATGCTTAGCGAGCAGACCGCCCACCGTATCAACATCTTCATCGTCGAGTTCACGACCGAAAATCTCGCCCAGCTCATCAATACCCAGACGGGCAGAGAGACGGAACGTGCCGTCATCGTTCAGCGTGTACTCGGGGCGCTCATGGTCGTACTCATCAGAAATGTCACCGACCAGCTCCTCAATCAGGTCCTCAAGCGTGATCAGACCGGCGGTGCCGCCGTACTCATCAACAATGATCGCCACGTGCGTGGACTCGCGCTGCATCTCACGCAGCAGGTCCATGGCGCGCTTCGACTCGGGCTCAAAACGAGCCGGGCGCATCAGCTCAACCACGGTCGGCAGGGCGGTACCTTCGGGGGCCTCACCGTGCAGGATGAAGGCGCGCATCGCGTCCTTCAGGTAGAGCACGCCCAGAATCTCATCGCTCGAATCACCAATCACCGGCATACGCGAATAACCCGAACGCAGGAACAGGCTCAGCGCCTCACGCAACGTGGTGTCGCGGCTAGCGGTGAGCATGTCGGTGCGCGGAACCATGAGTGAACGGATGCGGGTATCGTCCATCTCAAAGACGGACTGCACCATCTGCGCCTCGTCGTCCTCGATGGTTTCAGCGTCGGAGGCGCGGTCCAGGAACTCGCGCAGCTCCTCCTCATCGAACACGCCCACCGGGGCCTCAGCCGAACGTTCCGGCGCCAGGCGCACACTGAGCTTATCGAGCAGACCGGTCGCCGGGCTCAGCAGAACCGACAGGTAGTGCACCGGGCGAGCCAGCACACGAATCGACGTGACCGGGCGGTTACGACCCAGAGCACGCGCCAGCACGTGCAGAATCGGGTAGCCCACCAGCGCAACAATCACGAGGGTCAGCACGACGGCGAGCGCGTGCACCTCGACCAGGTTCAGCAGGCAGGTCATGGTGGCGAGCACCGCGGCGGCGGCGGCAATGAGGCGGGTCAGGCGTAGCGGGTGCGTGTACGCTTCGGAGTCACCGTCGAGGGTGCGCTGCAGGACGCGCGCACCGAGGGTGTCCGGGTGTGCCTCCACTGCTTCCTCAGCCTCGTTGTGCGGCAGGTAGGTGAACGCGGTTTCGGCGATTGCCGCGACCACGGTCAGGCAGAGCGCGAGAACGGCGAGGAGGGCTGTGAGTAGAATGTCCACGCCGCTCCCCTAGTGTCGGGTTTCGACCGGTGCCGGGCGGCCCAGGAACTCTTCGAGGATGGACCGCTGAATGCCGAACATTTCAGCTTCCTCTTCGGCGGTGCCGTGGTCGTAGCCGAGGCAGTGCAGAATGCCGTGGGTGGTGAGCAGGCACAGCTCGTCCAGGGTGCTGTGACCCGCGTCTGCGCCCTGACGTGCGGCGACGGGCGGGCAGAGGATGATGTCGCCGAGCATGCCGCTGGAGGGGTTTTCGGGGGTCCCCGGTTCCAGCTCGTCCATGGGGAAGCTCATCACGTCGGTTGCGCCGGGCAGGTCCATCCATTCGATGTGCACGCGTTCCATTTCGTCTTCGTTCACAATGGCGATGGACAGGTAGGTGTCATCGGCAAGGTGCATGCGTTTGAAGGCGTGCTCGACGAGGCGGGTGAGCACCTCGGTGTCTACCGCTTCGAAAGATTCGCGGATGAAGGCGTCGGTTGCCGGGTCGGCACCGGTTGCGGGTTCTTCACAGTCGAATTCGATCTCTGCCACCGTTTAGCGTCCTTCCGGGGTGGTCTGTGCGTTGTCGGAGTTGTTCTCGGCGTTCTTTTCGGAGCCGCCGTTGATGCCGGCGCGGTCCAGCAACTTCTCGGCTGCGGCCTCGATGGTGGCGCGCTTGACCTTGCGGTTGCGCTTGCGTTCCATTGCCTTCTGGTCTTCGCCCCACTGGTCGTAGGCGGACACAATGTTCGACACCAGGGTGTGGCGAACCACGTCAGAGGATTCCAGGATGCTGAAGTGAATATCCTCCACACCCTGCAGAATGTTGCGCACCTGCTTCAGGCCGGAGGCGGCGCCACCGGGCAGGTCAATCTGGGTGATGTCACCGGTAATGACCATCTTCGAGCCGAAGCCCAGGCGGGTCAGGAACATTTTCATCTGCTCGGCGGTGGTGTTCTGCGCCTCGTCAAGGATGATGAATGCGTCGTTGAGGGTACGGCCACGCATGTACGCCAGCGGTGCGACCTCGATGGTGCCCGCCTCCATGAGCTTGGGGATGGTTTCGGGTTCGAGCATGTCGTGCAGCGCGTCGTAGAGCGGTCGCAGGTACGGGTCGATCTTCTCGTTGAGGGTGCCGGGCAGGAAGCCCAGACGCTCGCCAGCCTCCACGGCGGGGCGGGTGAGGATAATGCGGTTCACTTCGTGGGTCTGCAGCGCCTGCACTGCCTTCGCCATGGCGAGGTAGGTCTTACCGGTACCCGCCGGGCCGATACCGAAGATGACGGTGTTCGCGTCGATAGCGTCCACGTACTTCTTCTGGTTAATGGTCTTGGGGCGAATCGTGGTGCCGCGGGTGGAGAGGATGCTGGTGGACAGCGAGTGCGCCGGGTTGCTCAGTTCGTCGCCGAGCATGCCCATGAGGCGGTGAATGACCTGCACGGTAATCTGTGTGTCGTGGCTGGAGAGCACGCGCAGCTCGTTCAGCAGCTTTGCGGCGGTGTTGACGGCCTCGGAGGGGCCGGTGATGAGCACGTCCAGGTCTTTGGGGCGCAGGCTAATCTGCTCGAAGTAGTCCTCGATAATTGCCAGGTGCGCGTCCTGCGGGCCGAGCACGGCGATCATTTCTGCGGCGCTCTTGAAGGATACGGTGCGCGCGGTCGAGAGAGGTCGGGAGGTAGTCATATGGGCTCCTTGGCTAGTGATGTATTTACAAGTATAGATGCGCGTGATGCACCACGCCCTGGTGGATGCCTGTCAGTTGGATTCCTGTCAGCTAGGTTCTATCGGAGGGAATCCAGTAGCGGGCGCTCTACCAGCGGCCCAGCACCACGTTCAGGGTGCACATGGCGGCAGAGCCAGCGGTGGAGGAACGCAGCACCTCATCGCCGAGTAGTGCCAGTTGCGCGCCGGCGTCGGTGAAGAGCTGCACTTCGCGGTCGCTGATGCCGCCTTCGGGGCCGACGAGCAGGTAGATCTCTTCGGGCAGGTTCTCTGCCTCTACAAGCTTGCATACCAGGGCGCTGAGGCGTTCGGTCGCCTGCTCATGCAGGATGAACACGGCGGCGGACTGCTCAGAACCCTCCCCAGCAACTTCTTCAATGAGTTCCACCAGGTCGGCGGTGCTGTACAGGTCGTACACTTCGGGAATGAGCGCGCGGCGGTGACAGTGTTCTGCCACTTGGTGTGTGCCTTGGAGGCGCGCTCCCCCTTCCAGCGCACGATGGAGCGGTCCGCGCTCCACGGAAGCACACCGTACACGCCCAGCTCGGTGGCGGTTTCGATGGCGAGCAGGTCGCGGCCGTCCTTCGCGAGCGCCTGCACCAGGTAGATGGAGGGCACGCTGCGTTCCTCGCGTAGCTCCTGCACCTGCACGCTCACGCCGTCCGCATTAATGGAGGCGACCGTACCGAGTGCGCGGCGGCCGGTGCCGTCACCCAGGTCGATGCGTTCGCCAAGCTCAAGGCGCTTGACGAGGGCGTGCTTGCCTTCGGAACCGCTAAGCGCGCAGGTGGCGCCGGGGGTGAGTGCGTCGTATTCTTCCGTGCTGATGTAGAAGATGGGGGCGCTCATGGTTCTCCTTGAGGTGCGGTTTAAAAGCGTGGGTAGTGTGCGGGTGGCGTGTGAAATAGGTGTGCTGCTTAGCGCGGGCGCGTACAGCGCAGCGCTGACAGCAGTGCTGACAGGAATGCGGCGGGTGCGGGGTGAGTACCGCACCCGCCGCATCCTCAGCTTGGTGTAGGAATCCTACTTAAACTGGTCCTTCAGGCGGGAGAAGAGACCGCCGCGGTGCTTGACCTGCGAACCCTCGGTGAGGGATTCACCGCGCAGGGCGGCGAACTGGCGCAGCAGTTCACGCTGTTCTTCGGTCATGTCGGTGGGGGTGACCACCTGGATACGCACCAGCAGGTCGCCGCGACGCTCGGTGCCGAGCACGGTTGCGCCCAGGCCGTTGAGGGTGATCACGTCACCGCTCTGAGTGCCTGCGGGGATCGCAACTTCCTGGTCGCCGTCGAAGGTCTTCAGCGGGATGGTGGTGCCCAGTGCCGCCGCAACCATGGGGATGTTCACGGTGGTAACCAGATTGTCGCCCTCGCGGCTGAAGTACTTGTCGCGCTTGACGTTCAGGTCAATGTACAGGTCGCCGTTGGGGCCACCGTACAGGCCTGCCTCGCCCTTGCCGCGCAGGCGGATACGCGCCTGGTCGTGCACGCCGGCGGGAACGTTGAAGGTCAGCGGCACGTCTTCACGTACTCGGCCCTGACCGTGACATTCAGGGCAGGGGGTCTTGATGACGGTGCCGTAGCCGTGGCAGTCGGGGCATTCGACCTGCTGCATGACGGTACCGAGGATGGACTGCACGCGGCGCTGCATGAAACCGTGACCGGAGCAGGTGGTGCAGGTTTCGGGCTGGGTGCCCTCTGCGGTGCCTTCGCCGTTACAGGACTTGCAGGTCACGGCGGAGCGACGCTCAATGGTCTTCTCAACACCGAACACGGCGTCCTGCAGGCTGATGGAGACGGTAATCAGGTCGTCCTGGCCTTGACGCATGCGGGATGCGGGGCCGCGGGCACCTGCCGCGCCGCCGGTGAACATGTTCAGCAGGTCCTCGAAACCGCCGAAGCCGCTGAATCCGCCGCCCGGGTAGCCGCCGCCTCCGGGGTAGCCTGCGCGGCCCTGTTCGTCGCCGGTGGTGTCATAGTTGCGGCGCTTTTCGGGGTCGGAGAGCACCTCGTAGGCGAGGGTGACGCGCTTGAATTCTTCGGCTGCGTCCTCGGAGGGGTTCACGTCCGGGTGCAGCTGGCGTGCCTTCTTTCGGTACGCCTTCTTGATCTCTTCGGGGCTGGCGTCGTTCGATACGCCGAGAGTATCGTAGTGGCTCATGCGTTTCCTTCCTCTCGAGACGATGGCGGTGCTCGATGAGTGCACCGCCAATAATGGTCGTATCAATTCTAGGGGATACTACCCCCGACCCGATACAATGGCTAGGCTGAATGGGGGTCGCTCCCGCTATCCGCTTAATCTGCGGTGCGTGTGCCCCTGAAATCGGCTCCGTAGTCCTATTGCGATTTTCACCCCTACCGCCCCAAAGGAGAATACGTTGAGTACCCACCACTCCCCCTACAGCTGGGGTGCCCAGGATCTAAACGCCGCCCGCATGAGCCGTCAGGCGCCGGCCCCGCGTAAGGTGCCGCTGCGCCGCGGCCTGCTGATTGAGGATATTAACGGCTGGGTGGGTGAGGTCGTGAAGGCTGAACGCATCGGCGGTGCCCTGTTCTTCGGACTCGAGGATGCGAAGGGTCGCGTGAAGAATTTCCCGTTGGGTCCGGGCTACCTGATTGAGGGTGAGCCCGTTGAGATTGTCGCTCCGGTGGCGGCAAAGGAGCCGAAGCGCACGATTTCTCGTTCCGGTTCTATTGCGGTGAAGAACGCCCCGGCTCGGGTGGCGCGCGCCTCCCGCATCTGGGTTGAAGGTCTGCACGACGCCGAGCTCGTGGAGAAGGTCTGGGGCCACGATCTGCGCGTTGAGGGCATTGTTGTGGAGCCGCTGCACGGCGTGGATGATCTTGCCGGCGCTATTCGTGAGTTCGCGCCGGGCCCGGGCCGCCGCCTGGGTATTCTGGTCGACCACCTGATTGAGGGCACGAAGGAGCAGCGCATTGTTGCGGATGCGATGGCTGTGCCGGGTGCCGCCGGGCATGTGAAGATCGTGGGCCACCCGTTCATCGATATTTGGCAGGCGGTCAAGCCGTCGGTGCTGGGTTTGAAGGTGTGGCCGCAGGTGCCGCGCGGTGAGGATTTCAAGAAGGGCACACTGCGTCGTCTGGGTCAGCCGCACGAAACGCAGGCGGATGTGGCGCAGGCATGGAAGCACATTCTCTCCCGCGTTGACTCATACGCTGACCTGGATCCGACGCTGCTCGGTCCGGTTGAATCGCTCATCGATTTTCTCACCGAACCGGGTGCCTAACCACACGGAAACCCGCTATTGCGCCCCCGTCTGCGGGCGCAGGTGTGAATTTGCTCAGAACCTTTCCCTCGAGGGCATTATCCTGTGGGTTTTGTTCCCTAAAGCGGTACAATAGTTGAGCGTGTGGCATTGCCCCTGTGGGTTTATGTTGCACCCTCACTACACTCTGGGTCACCACCGCTCAAACGATTTGCCTCTTCGGAGGGTATTTCCACCGGCTTAGGTGATCACCACAAGAAACTTCTATCGAACCAGGATTTTCGTGACTAACGATGTTCGCCCGGCAACCGGGCCTCAGAAAACCCGTAAGATTAGCGTGATTCAGGACCGCAACCGTGCGACTTTCGCGCATTTCGGCGGCATTCTCGGCATCATCCCTTCCGCTGCGGTTTTCTACGTCAGCCGCAATAACGCGCCCTTCGCTGAGCAGGAGGCTCGCGAGGCAATGAACTTCACCCTCCTGCCCTCCATTGCTCTGGTGGCGCTGTGGGTCGTGTCGTTCCTGCCCGGCATGGGCAACATTGCCATGGTTCTAGGTGCGCTCGTGTGGCTGTTCATGGCTATTGCGTCGCTGCGTGCCGGTATTGAGGTGAATCGCGGTGAGCCGTACAGCTACCGTATGAACCCGCGCCTGCTGGACCGCTTCTACTCCACCGAGAACGCAGAATCCGCAGAGTCCTAAGAACTGCCGGTCCTAAACCGCGCTGTCTCAGAACCGCGCTGATAACTTTTACGATGAACGCCCCGCACGTTGTGTGCGGGGCGTTCTACGTTTAAGTGGGGCTTCTTTGCCTAGTGCGCGTGAATTGCTGCAAACTCTACCGAATGGTGCTGTAGATAATCGTTGTTAAACGATCGTGGGCCCCTGTTACCAGGAGCCCACAACCGTATTCACTCAACTTCAGCAAAGACGAGAACACGCTGTTAGACATATACCGTCCTGCCATGACCTATTATGGCACAGCGTAACCTTCAACCACAACTTGAAATTGGGTGTTTTGGAGAATTTTTTCTAAGGAAAGTAATCGAAAAATACGCATCCCAAAAGCGGCATGAAGGAGTGGAAAATTCTTTCGGCTAGTCCAGCACAAATGCGAACAATTAGCACACCGGTGTAAGGTGTGATGCTCCCCCAAAGTCCCTCCAAACAGACCCGAAAAAATTTTTTAAAAGTTTTTCTGAACCCACAAAAACACCCCGAAATCACCGAAATATTACGGCAATACCGGGGTGCACGCCGCGTGCAGGCGGCGGCAGAGACAAGGGGCAAATGAAGTTGAACCAGATCTGAGCCAAGACACAGCTCCAGCTGAAAAGCCCCTAATCAAGCAGGTATTTCTAGTGCTCTTCAGAGACCTCCGGGAGCAGCTCACGGGTCACAGCGTCGCCCAGAAGTCGCCCCTTGAGGGTCAGTCGCACGTGGGCTTCAGGGTCAGGTTCAGCTTGAGAATTCAAAGCATCAGGCTCAATCAGAGCTTGAGAAACTAGCCAGCGCAACGAGGCGCCCAGCTGCGCCTCATCGTGCACCGCGAGCAGCTCGCGCATCGCCAAACCCTCACGCACACGGATCATGAGCATAATCGTCTCAAAAGCACGGGTGGCGGTCTCCAGCACCTCACGTGCCGCCGCCGGGGACTCCCCCGCACGCACCTTCTGCGCGTAGGGCACCGGGTGCTTCACGTTCCACCAGCGGGTACCGTTCACGTGCGAGTGCGCGCCGGGGCCAATGCCCCACCAGTCCTGGTTGCGCCAGTAGGCGAGGTTGTGGTCGCTGCGAGTGTCCGCGCTGCGCGAGTAGTTGGAGACCTCGTACCAGTTGTAGCCGGCTTCGGTGAGTAGCTCCTCGGCGAGCAGGTACATATCCGCCATGAGGTCTTCATCGGGCATGGTGTATTCGCCACGGCGGATCTGCGCGGCAAGCTTGGTGCCGTCCTCCACGATCAGAGAGTACGCGGAAATATGGTCCGGCTCGTAGGAAATTGCGGCGCGAACACTTTGCTCCCACTGCTGCTGGCTCTCCCCCGGCGAACCGTAAATCAGGTCCACGGACACCTGCAGGCCGACCTCCTTGGCCCAGGCGACGACCTTCGGCACGTTGGAGGGTATGTGGGTGCGGTCGAGTACCTGTAGCACCTCGGGGACGACGGATTGCATGCCGAAGGAGACGCGGGTGAAGCCACCGTCCTTGAGGGTTTGCAGGTCTTCGCGGGTGACGGAGTCGGGGTTCGCTTCGGTGGTGACTTCTGCACCCTCGACGAGGCCGAATACGTCGATGGCTGCCTGCAGGATGCGTACGAGGTCGCGGGCGGGCAGTTTGGTGGGGGTGCCACCTCCGAAGAAGACGGTGTGCATGGGGCGTTTTGCGACGCCGGAGGCTTCGAGGGTGCGGGCGGCGAAGAGGATTTCTGCGATGGCGTCGTCGGCGTAGGTGCCGAGGCCGATGCCGTCGCCGAAGTCTTCGGTGGCGTAGGTGTTGAAGTCGCAGTAGCCGCAGCGTACGGAGCAGAAGGGGATGTGTACGTAGAGGCTGAAGTCGCGGGTTTCGCATCCTGCCGCGCTGGTGGCGGGGATGCGCCCGTCGCGGGGTGCGGGGGCGCCGGTGGGCTGGGCGGGCATTCTGCCTCCTGGAACTAGGTGTAGAGGTCGGGGGGATCAAATATGGGCACCGCGCATGCGGCTACGCGGGTAGTATCAGCAGGCGGGTAGTATCAACAGACAGCGTGCAGAGAACCCGGCGGTACACGAGGCACCAGCCGGGTTCTCCACAATCAACAGGTCAGCACACAGCCGGAAAAGCTACAGCAGCGAAAGGCTACTTCTTCTTTTCCTTCTCCTCGCTCGAAGACAGTGCCGCAATGAAGGCTTCCTGAGGAACCTCCACACGACCAACCATCTTCATGCGCTTCTTGCCTTCCTTCTGCTTCTCCAGCAGCTTACGCTTACGCGAAATATCGCCACCGTAACACTTCGAAAGAACGTCCTTACGCATCGCGCGAATATTCTCGCGGGCAATAATACGCGAACCGATAGCCGCCTGAATCGGCACCTCAAACTGCTGACGAGGAATCAGCTCACGCAGCTTAGAAGTCATCATCAGGCCGTACGAGTACGCCTTATCGCGGTGAGTAATGGCGCTGAACGCATCCACCTTCTCACCCTGCAGCAGGATGTCGACCTTCACCAGGTCAGCCTCTTCCTCACCGTCGAACTTCCAGTCCAGCGACGCGTAACCGCGGGTACGGGACTTCAACTGATCGAAGAAGTCGAACACGATCTCTGCCAGGGGCAGGCGGTAACGCATCTCCACACGATCCTCGGAGAGGTAATCCATGCCGCCAATCTGGCCGCGGCGAGCCTGGCACAGCTCCATAATCGCGCCAATGTACTCGCTCGGGGCAATAATCGTACACGCCACCATGGGCTCGCGAATTGTCGCGACCTTACCCTCGGGGAACTCGCTCGGGTTGGTCACGCGCTTAGCGTTACCAGCCTCATCCACCACGTCGTAAATAACGTTCGGAGCGGTCGAAATCAGGTCCAGGTTGAACTCGCGTTCCAGGCGCTCACGCACAATCTCCAGGTGCAGCAGACCCAGGAAGCCACAGCGGAAACCGAAGCCCAGAGCAGCAGAAGTCTCCGGCTCGTAAATCAGCGCGGCATCGTTGAGCTTCAGCTTATCCAGCGCGTCACGCAGCGCCGGGTAGTCCGAACCGTCAATCGGGAACAGGCCAGAGAACACCATCGGCTTGGGGTCCTCGTAACCGCCCAGGGACTCCTGCGCAGGCTTCGCGGCGGAGGTGACGGTATCACCCACACGGGACTGACGGACGTCCTTCACACCGGTGATGAGGTAACCCACCTCGCCCACGCCCAGGCCCTTCGACGGGACGGGCTCAGGGGAAATCACGCCGATTTCAAGCAGGTCATGCTCAGCGCCGGTGGACATCATCTTAATCTTCTGACGCGGCTGCAGGCTACCGTCCACAACACGCACATAGGTGACCACGCCGCGGTAGGAGTCGTACACCGAGTCAAAAATCATGGCACGCGCCGGGGCGGATGCGTCACCCTGCGGGGCGGGAATCGCCTCCACAATACGGTCCAGCAGAGCCTCAACACCCTCACCGGTCTTACCCGATACGCGCAGAACCTCGTCCGGCTCGCAACCAATCAGGTTCGCCAGCTCCTCAGCGTACTTATCGGGCTGAGCCGCCGGAAGGTCAATCTTGTTCAGCACCGGGATGATGGTCAGGTCGTTCTCCATCGCCAGGTACAGGTTCGCCAGGGTCTGAGCCTCAATACCCTGGGCGGCGTCCACGAGCAGAAGCGCACCCTCACACGCAGCCAGGGAGCGGGACACCTCATAGGTGAAGTCCACATGGCCGGGGGTGTCAATCATGTTCAGCGCGTAGGAGGTGCCGTCAACATCCCAGGGCATGCGCACAGCCTGGGACTTAATGGTGATACCGCGTTCACGCTCAATGTCCATGCGGTCTAGGTACTGCGCCTTCATATCGCGCGGGGCAACCACGCCGGTGGCCTGCAGCATACGGTCTGCGAGGGTGGACTTACCGTGGTCAATGTGGGCGATAATGCAGAAGTTGCGAATAATCGCGGGGTCGGTCGCCGCTGGAACGGGCGGGTTCTTCGACATGGGTGCCAATCACATCATCCTTTCGAGATGCTGGCTGCGGGTATGGGCATAGTTACCTATCATTTTCCCATACCCGCGCCATATGTGCGAACGGACCTAACGTTCCGAAGAATCCTCCGCGGAATCCGCACCATCATCGGCAGGATTTACGCCCTCGGAGGCGCCGCTGAGGGAATCCAGGTAGCCCTCAATATCCTCGGCAATCACTTCGCCGGAGACAGTGCGCAGAGTCGAATCCATCTTCTGCTCAATCTCACGCACCAGCTCGACCTTCTCGTAGTCCTTCGCCATTTCTTCGGCGAGCTCCGCCTCCCACTCATCAGCGTGGGCACGCAGGCGGTCGTACTCCTCAGACTCGACCTTAATGCCGAGGATGACCTCCAGCGCCTCGATCAGGCTCACGACTGCGCGCGGGTTCTGCTGGTCAAAGCTCAGATACCCCGGGATGCTCATACGCAGCATGACCGAGGAGGACAGGCCGTGCTCGGCGGCGAGCGCAGACATTGCCATCGTCACCGAGGTAGAACCGGTGAAGTACTCGTGCAGAATACCGGGGATAGCCGCCAGCTTCTCGTCGTAAGTGGTCAGCGTGTACGGGTACGGGCGGGTGTGCGCCACCTGATCTTCAAAGGTCTCAACGAAGATTGCGTGGTCCACGTGGAGCTTCTTCACGTACTTGAAGAAGCGGGTCATGAACCGCCGCAGGCACAGGCTGGGTGCGGGGCCGGTCACCACGAGCAGGCGCAGGCGGCGCTCCGGGATGGTGACCATGTTGTAGAACATCTTGGGCCACACCAGAACCGTGGAATCGGAGTCGTCGCTGTTCTGCAGCTGCGGGGCGACGGAAGCATAGTCGTAGAAGTCGTCCATGTCGAAGCCGGGGCTCTCATCGCACGGGTCGAACGCGCGGTGAATCACGTCGAGGGCGTCCTCACCGTTGCCCGGGGGTTCCTTCACGGAGTTGAAACCGACCAGCATGACGGTCGTGTAGTTGTCCTCCTCGGAGGATTCGCCCAGGCCCAGCTTGCCGAGCAGGCCCTTCTTCGCGGGCTGTTCGGTGGAGGCGGGCTTGGCGAAAGCGTCAAAGAGTCGGGCGGGTGGGAAGTTCGGCTGGCTCATCGTTGGTCCTTAGCTCGTGGTCGGTTCACCGGGTACATGGGGGTGTATGGAAAGTTACCGGTGAACTGTCGGTGGTTGTGTAGTGGGTGGTGTTGTAGAAAATATGTTCTATATTCGGTTATGCCGCCCAAGACCCCGGGCGGAAAGGGAAACTATGTTAGAAAGGCAAAAGCGCCAAATCGTATGGAGTGCCAGCATAAACATCCGGCAACTCACCATTAGCTACCTTCTCACGATACAAAAGGGTTACTTCGCTATCGTCGAAGGGGAATTCCTTAGCTTCATACCTACGCTTAATCTCTGCTAAACCCCACTCATATTCGGCACCGGGGCGCGCAGCCGGAGCATTAAAAGAACGCCCCATCAACTCAGCACGCATCCACCCCTCCGGAGTATTTACGTCAAACGTGGGCTTCGTAAAATCGAACGGAGCACGCCAATACTCAGGGTCTTCACGATAATCGTAAGCTTCTTCTGCGATCTCGCTACTCATGGGGAACCTCCTGATAATATGCAAAAATGTGTACCCACACCGGCGCTATGTGCAACGCCGCTTAGGGCGCTACATGTAGGCGCGGGCGGTGTGCGGTACCGCCGATAGTTCCCACTATACGGGCTTCCACGCGACCCGCAAGCGGTTTCGTCACCGGGCGGGCGCCTCCCCGAATCTGGGCAGGGAATCTGGGCGTCATAAAACCACAGCGTGCGGGTATAGCAAAAGGCACCCCGCCACTTAGCAGGATGCCTTTCACAAAAGTTATGAGGAGTTAACCGGTGGTGCCTCCGGTGTCTTCTAGACCGAAGCATAAAGCCGCGGCCGCCCAAGCGTTATTGCCACACCAATAGGTGAGGCTCAGGGTTTCAGAGGGGTCGTTTAACTCCTTGAGCCCAAGTATACACGATAAAGAAACCCCCTGCGTTCCCCTTAGAGGAGGGGGAACACAGGGGGTCTCTGCCCTTAAACCAGAGAGGTACTCACGTACCCCGCAAGTTTTAGAAAGCCTTATTTACCAGCGCAGCAAGACCGGACTTCTTGTTTGCAGCGGTCTTCTTGTGCAGAACACCCTTGGAAACAGCCTTGTCCAGCTTACGGTTCACAAAACGCAGAGCCTCAACAGCAGCTTCCTGGTTCTGTGCCTCAACAGCAGCCTTGACCTTGCGGGTCGCGGTCTTCAGCTCGGACTTTACAATGTTGTTGCGCAGGCGAGCCTTCTCGTTGGTGAGGATACGCTTCTTCTGAGACTTAATGTTAGCCACAATTAAACTTTCTGTTTTGTCTTATTGGTCGGTGAGGGCGACGCTGGCCGATCATCGACTGAGCGGCGTGGGGATGCCTTGGCAACCGGCCAGCAGTGCCCGATGACCATCGGACACTCAACCACACATAATACCAGATGAACAGCCTCCACGACAGACCCTCGCGGAGAGAAAAATACTGTGAAAACCGCTACACGCAGCCTCCACATCCGGCGCAGATAATCGGCACCAGTCGCCGGTGAAACTACCGGCACAGGGCGTTAGCCGTTATGGCGAGTCCACGCACACTCAATCAGGCGGAACGTATCCTCCGGCATAATCGCACCCTCACGGCGCATCGAATCCGGGCGAACACGAATCACACGGTTCAGCTTCACCTCAGAAGCGCGGCCCTGCGGATCCCACGGACCCGAACCAATATCAAGGTAGTTCGGATCAGCGTGCTCACGGTTATTGTGATCCTTGCTGGTCATCATCAGCGCCAGCAGGTACTCACCGTCACGACCCACCAGAAGCACCGGGCGGTCCTTACCCTGCGAGTGGTCCTCCTCGAAAGGAACCCACGTCCACACGATTTCACCCGGGTCAGCGTCGCCGTCCAGGGAGGGCGAGTACTCAAAGTTAATCATGTCGCGGTAGTCGCCCGGGTAATCTGAACCGTCGGATGCGCCGGTCGAAGCCGGTGCGGAAGGCTTAGGCGCCGAGGAAGACTTCGGGGCGCTCGGCTTAGGCGCCGAGGAGCTGGAGGTATGAGCCTCACCCTGACGAGATTCACGCTGACGAGATTCATCCTTGCGGGACTCACTCTTCTGGGAGGACTCGGAGCCGCCCTTAGACGCAGTAGCGTCGTTGAGGGCATCCTCTGCCGCCTTCTGCAGGAAGGGCAGCAGAGCAAAGAAAATTTTCTTCAGAATTTCGAGCATGGGCTCTATTATGCACTACAGGCGCGGAGGTAGAGCAATTGCCAAAACAGCCTGCTCCACCGCATACACCGCGTCCTGCGACTCGCCCTTCAGCTGGGCGTCCGCATCAGCCAGAAGCTGCACAATATGCGCCAACTGGGCGCCGGTAAAACGGCGGCCGTCACGCTGAGCCTGCTCCACCTGCCACGGTGACATACCCACCTCACGCGCCAGTTCGTTAGCGCTCATGCGCACGTGGTGTACGCGCGCAATATTGCGGATACGCATGGCGAGCGCGCCCAGCATCGGAATCGGTTCCGTGCCGGTGGCGAGGGAATGGCGGAGCAGACGCAGAGCCTCCGGGGCGTTACCGGAAATCGCGGCGTCACTGACGCGGAACGCGGTGACTTCGGTGCGGCCGCCGTAGTAGCGGTTCACCGCCTCTTCGGTGATTTCGCCGGGCACGTCTGAGAGCAGCTGCTGGCATGCGGCGGCAAGCTCAGCAGTGTCGGAGGCGGCAGCAGTCAGCAACGCCAAGGCGCCGCCGGTAATCGGGCGCTGGGCGGCGGCGAACTCCCCCGCCAAGAACTCGCTCTTCTCACGGTCGGTCTTGAGCGCCTTGCAGTTAATGAGCACGAACTGGGAGCGCACCAGGTCGATGAGCTTCTTGCCGCGGTTACCGCCCGAGTGGTTCAGAATGAGCATGATGTCCGGCTCGGGGGCGTTCAGGTAGGCGAGCGTATCGGTCAAAAACTCGTCGCTCATGGAGGCGAGGTTCTCAACCTCAATGATCTTTGCCGAACCGAACAGGGAGGGCGAAGCGTGCAGAATCAGCTCTCCCGCCGTGTAGGTGGCGGCGTTAATCTGAACGCGGTCCACCTCCGGGTGGATGCTGCGGAACAGCTCACGCAGGCGTGCCGCGGCGCGGGAGGCGAAGTACTCCTCGGGGCCGTAGAGCATGACGGCGGGTGCCGGGGTGACGGTACGCCACGCGGTGTCGAGGGCGGGGCCGCCTCGGCGGGCGTAGCCTCGGGAACCACCACGCTGGGTTGCACGCTTACGCTCGGACACGCTTATCACTCGCCTTTATCTGCAGGGTACGGGCTGAACTCGGCCCCACTGCGCACGGGGTGCTGCGCGGGTAGAGTCTCGAGTATCCATCATAGCGTTTTCTTCTCAGATGCCTCCTAGCGTTGGTTAGGGTTAGTCGGTCAAAGGTAGATGCCCAGGGTTAGCTAGTCAGGAACGGGCGGGCTGACGGGAGCGCGCAGTGTGCGGTACCACCCGCAAATACTGCCGGTGCGTGACCGCACGGTAGCGGCGCGCATCCACCCACCACAGGGCAACGCTCAACGCCAGCACGCAGAGGGCGCTACACACCACCGCCGGAACGCTTGAACCGGGCTCCCACGGGTTACCCGGCGCGTGCGCAGCAGTGTGTGCCGCCCACTCGATGCCCTGCGCGGCAAGGCCACCAGCGCGCAGGCACACATCCGCCGCAGTGGGCAGACCCAGGAGCATGAATCCGAGCGCCGCCAGCCCGGCGAGCATACTCAGCGGCGCCAAAGGAGCAGCAATCAGGTTCGCCGGAACCGAGTAGAGCGGCACCTTACCGCTCATCGCCAAAATCAGCGGAGTGCACCACAGGGACGCCACAATCGGCGCGGCAAGCATTTCCGCACAGAACACCGGCATGACGCGCATAAGCAGACGAATCAGCGGAGGGCCCAGCAGAATCAGCGCGGAGGTTGCCGTCACCGACAGGGCGAACCCCATATCCACGGCGAGGTGCGGGGCGGCAAGCAGACAGATCAGCACCGTTGTTTGCAGCGCCGCCAAAGACTGGCGACCCGAACCGCGCAGCATCGCGTAAGCACCGAGCAGACCCATGGCGAGGGAACGAATCACGGAACCCTCAGAGTCCAGCAGCATGGCGTAGGCGAGCACCGCCGCAACCCCGCACAGCACCATGACGCGGTGCGGAATGGCGAGGGTGCTCAACCGGTGCACGAGCGGCGGCAGGGTGTAGGTGTTTGGCGGGGTAGGTTGTTGAGGGTGGGCAGGGCGGCGAGAACGAGCCGCGCCTCTCCCCCGCAACCGCTGCATCCAGGAACAGAACAGCAGGTATGCGCTGGCGAAACGGTACGGACGAACCGCCAACACCAGCCGGTACGCACCCAAAAACACAATGGCAATATTCGCCCCGGACACCGCCGTAATATGGCTGAGCCCGCTGAGCTTATACTCCTCCCGCGCGGTGGAACTCATCAGCGAATCGTCCCCGTAGGCGGTACCCAAAACCAGCGCCGCCGACTCCGTGCCGAGAGTGTCCAAGGCGCGGGTGCGCAGCTGCTCCTTGACCGTGGACAGGTACGGCTCCGCCGCCGTCCGGGTGACAGCGTTCGATCCGGCACCGTAGGCGGGCGCAGGAAAAATAGTCGCGCCGCTCAGCTTCGCCGTGGAGCCGTTGAATTCCACCGTACCGAGGGCGGTCACCTTCATGCCTGGATAAATCGCCTGCGAGCGCACGGTGCCGCTCCCCTGTTGTTGAGTCGCCGAACTCGCCGCCGAACGTGCCTCTAGACGCTGCGCAGTGCTCTTTGCCGAACCGTCACGCCGGTACACGCGCACCCGCTCATTCACCAGCGCACGCACGCTCCGCCCCTGAATTTCCTCCAGTTTAATAACCACCAGAGTAGTGCGCGGATCCACGCGGCGAACCTGCTCCACCGTGCCATTCAAACGAAGCGAAGCACCCTGAGCCTGCTGTAGCGTGGCGCGGGATGCATCTACCCCCGTAGCACACAAAAGCACCGCCTGAACCGTAACAATACACGCCAGAAAAACCAGCTGACCGGTCGTGCGAAAGAGCAGGATGTAGGGCATCACCGCACGCGGCGGAAAGAACAGCAGAATCGCCAGGCACCCCAGCAGGGCAATAAGTACGCACGCCAGCGGATGCACCACCCGCCACGTGCCCACGGTCAGCGCCGCCGCGGTAAAAGCCCACAGTGCCAGCACCGTAAAACTCAGGCGAAAGTCCAGGTGAATGAGGCTTCCCTGGGCGCGCAGCTCCTGCTCATCGCGGCGGGTACGCCACCGTTCAGCGCCGATGCTCCAGCGGTAGCGGGCACGGTCATACGCCGTAGCCGCCGACCCGGTGAGGCGCCGGGTGAGGCGCAAGGAACCGGGAAAGAGTTCCCGCTCCCCTGCCTGCAAGCGATTCGGCCTGCGGTTCTGCCGGGGCATTAGACCGTCACCAGCGGGCGCAGATTCTCCAGCATCGACGGACCAATGCCGGGCACCGCATCCAGCTCATCCACGCTACGGAAACCGCCGTGCGCCTCACGCCAGGCAATAATGCGCTGAGCCATCGCCGGACCAATACGCGGCAGGGTCTGCAGCTCCTCAGCGGTGGCGGTGTTAATGTTCACCGGGGTTGAGCCCTTCTGCGCGCTGCCTGCAGGAATTAGCGTGCGCGCAGGCTGAGGCTGAGTGCCACCCTGCGATGCACCATTCGCCGCGTTAGCCTGACCCGCATTCGCCGTGCCACCGTTGGGCTGAATCTGCGCCGGAGCAGCCGTCTCACCACGATGCGGCACATAAATCTGCACCCCGTCACTGAGCGCACCGGCAAGATTCACGCGGTCCAGGTCAGCATCCGCGGCGGCACCGGAGGCGGCGGCAATCGCATCCACGGCACGACCCTGCGCAGGCAGCGTGTACACGCCGGGATTGTTCACGGCACCCGCCACGTGCACTCGCACGGTAGTCTCACCGGAGGCGCCACCACCCTGCGCAGATTCACTCGGGTTAGCGCCCGGCTGAGCAGTGGACTGGGTGCCAGGCTGAGCACCGGGGCTCTGCTGGGCACCCACCGCCTGCACCGACTCAGCGGAAGCACTCGGGGAAGTGCTCGGGGAGGCGACCTGCTCGGCACGCGGCGCCGCCGAAAACTGGGTCACACCCCACACCACGGCAACCAACGCCAACACCGCCACCAGAAGCAGCACGCGCGGCGACAAGCCCCAACGGGTACTGCGGGTGGTGCCGGGCTGATCAGCCTGCTCCCACTCCGCCCAGTCGTCCACCTCGTTCCAATCGGGTTGCTGATCCCAGTCAGCCCAACCATTCGACTCCGGCTGGGATGCCGCGGGCTCGGCAGGTGTTTCTTCGGCAGGCGCCTCCGCGGGCGTTACCTCAGTTGAGATTGCCAGCGGCACGGTGTCCTCAGCATCCGGCGCACCGTTCTTGCGGGCGCGCGGGCTGCGGTAGAGGCTGTTCATCAGGGAGCGGGCGCTACGCTGCGCACCGCTCGGCTGAGTTGTGCCGCCCTGCTGGGCTGCACTATCCTGCACAGGGCTCTGTACAGCGTTCTGGTCGGGGTTGGGGGTCATGCTCGTCATACCCCTACCCTAGGCTCACGCGCGCGAACGCACGAGCGCACGCAAAGAACCTGTGGATAACTCCCCTCGCACAACGCGAAAGGGGCCATCCACAGGCTCATTTTTGAAAAATATGCGGTTTTTGTTCAAAAACAGCGGGTTATGGTTTGTCACAAAACCGTCACAAACACCTCAGCCACACGAGCTTCCCGCACCGTTTAAGAGCAGAATCTAGCCCTCGCTTAGTCCTCACGCGGCAACTCAGTACCCGGAACACCCAGCTCCGAAGCACGCTTATCAGCCATCACCAGCAGGCGACGAATACGGCCCGCAATCGCGTCCTTCGTCATCGGCGGATCAGCCAGACGACCCAGCTCATCCAACGACGCATGCTTATGCAGCACACGCAGCTCACCGGCATAGCGCAGATGATCCGGCGCCTCATGACCCAGAATCTGCAGGGCACGCTCCACGCGGGCGCTCGCCGCAACAGCCGCCTGAGCGCTACGGCGCAGGTTCGCATCATCAAAATTCGCCAGACGGTTCGCAGTCGCACGAACCTCCTTGCGGGTGCGCGCCTCACGCCACGTGGTCAGGGTGCCGGTCGCGCCCATACGCTCCAGCAGCTGCGAAATCGTCTCGCCGTCACGCACCACCACACGGTCGGTGCCGCGCACCTCGCGTGCCTTCGCAATAATGTCCAGGCGACGAGCCGCACCCACCAGCGCAAGCGCAGCCTCCGGACCGGGGCAGGTAATCTCCAGTGAGGAGGAACGACCCGGCTCAGTCAGCGAACCGTGCGCCAGGAACGCACCGCGCATGACCGCCTCGGCGTCCTGCAGGGAGCCGTTCACCACAGCCGGCGGCAGGCCACGCACCGGGCGGCCACGCAGATCCAGTAGACCGGTCTGGCGAGCCAGCGCCTCACCGCCGTGATCCACACGCACAATGTAGCGGCCGCCTCGACGCAGGCCACCACCGCTGACGCTGGTCAGCTCAGAGTCGTGGCCGTAAATCTCCGCGATGGTGCGGCGCATGCGGTGGGCGGTTGCCTCGTGGTCGACCTCAGACTCCACCACGATTCGCCCCGAGACAATGTGCAGGCCTCCGGTAAAACGCAGAATCGTAGAGATTTCTGCCTTACGAGCAGAGACTTTCGTTGCCTCGTAGTTGGCGAGTTCGTCCTTGACGAGCGTGGTTAATGCCATGAACAGGTCCTTCTAGGCGTAGTGTTTAAAGTCTATAAATTCGGTAAAAAGGGCACACCAAAATAGCAGCCGCAACGGTGATTCTAGGAGCTCAGCTCAAACGCTTCGTTGTACGCAGCCGCAAGCTTCAGTGGGTCGTGCACATTCGGCTGGGAGCTCGAACGCAGATGCGCCCACACAACCTTCGCACCCATCGCAGAAGCTTCACGCTCCAGCTCGGAACGGTGATCAGCCTGCATGTCAGCGTCAGCAATCACCGCGTCAAGGTGAAGCTTCGGGGCGTACTGGCGCAACAAATCCAGGTGCGTTGCCGGGGTGAAGCCGACCGTCTCCTTATCGTCGGAGAGGTTCATGACCACGCAGCGGCGCGCCTCCGTGCGGATAATCGCCTCACGCTGAGCATCCAACAGCAGATGCGGCAGAACCGACGTACGCCACGAACCCGGGCCCAAAACAATCCAATCGGATTCCTCAATAGCGGAGAGCGCCTCCGGGCAAGGACGCGCATTTGCGGGAGATAGACCAATATCGTGAACCCGCTCCTCCTTCGAGAGGTTCACCTGACCGACCACCTTCACACGCTCAATACCACCACCGTTATGCTCACGCAGCACGGTGCCGTAAATGACCATCGGATCCAGCGCCATCGGCAGCACGCGGCCGCGCGCATTCAGCAGGGCACCCGCCCAGTCCAGGCCGGCAACCGGGTCATCCAGCAACTGCCAGAGAGTCGCAATCAGCAGGTTACCGAGAGCATGGTAATCCAGCGGGAACTCGCCCTCGTAACCCTCGGGCGCGCTAAAACGATGCTGCATCACATCACGCCACGTGCGACCCCAATCGGTGTCATCACACAGTGCAGAAAGCGCCATACGCAAATCTCCCGGAGGGAGAATACCCATCTCCTCACGCAAACGACCCGACGAACCGCCATCGTCAGCAACCGTCACAACAGCCGTCAAATCAGGCGTGACGTGGCGCAACGCAGACAGGGAACCGTACAGCCCGTGGCCGCCGCCCATCGCCGTGACCTTCGGCGAACGGTGCGTGGTCTTCAACAGGCGCAGAGCCTGAGTCGGCAAAGCCGGCAGGCGCGGAATACCCTGAGTGTCATAACTGGTCGAATGGGTGGACATAGTAATACCTCACATACCCGGAAGGAATGGTATGCCGGCCCCACGGTGTGCGGGGCCGGACGGCGGCTAATGAAACACGACGCGGTGGTTGGGACGCGCCGGGCGGAACTTACTCGCGACCCTTGTCGCGGTGCTGAACATTCACGTTCAGCTCACCGAAAGCAGAGAGACGACGAGCCAGTTCCTCCGTCACAGCCACGGAACGGTGCTTACCACCGGTGCAGCCAATTGCGATGGTGGCGTAGTACTTACCCTCACGGCGGTAGCCCTCAAGCACGGGGCGAAGAGCCGCAAGGTAGTTGCTGATGAACTCCTCGGTACCAGCGTGCTCCAGCACGTAGTCGCGCACCGGGGCGTCCTGACCGGTCAGGGGGCGCAGCTCCGGAACCCAGTGCGGGTTCGGGATGAAACGCATATCAGCCATGTAGTTAGCGTCCGACGGCGCACCGTACTTGAAGCCGAAGCTCATCACGGTCAGATTCAGCTTCTTATCCGCACCCTCAGCAAACATTTCACGCACGGTACGAGCCAGCTCGTGAACGTTCATGCCGGTGGTGTCAATGGTGCGGTCAGAAGCGAGGCGCAGACCTTCGAAGAGAGTGCGTTCAGCGCGGATACCGTCTAGGACGCGGCCCTCACCCTGCAGCGGGTGCGGGCGGCGTTGAGCCTCGTAGCGGGCGATAATGGTCTCGTCCTTGGCGTCAAGGAAGAGCATGGAGAAGTCAATATCGGACTTGCGCAGAGTCTCAATCGCAGCGGGAAGATCGGAGAACAGCGCGCGGGCACGAACGTCAATGCCGAGCGCCACCTTCGGAACTCGTGCACCGTCACGGGTCACCAGCTCAGCCAGGGAACCGAGCATCTGCGGCGGGATGTTATCGATAACGTACCAGCCCTCATCCTCCAGTACATTTGCGACAGTGCTGCGGCCTGCACCGGAAATACCGGTGATCACCAGAATCTGAGGACGCTCCTCACTCTGGGCGGACTGTACCGTGGCGGGCTTGCTCTGATTCACGGGCATGGTGCTTCTTCCCCTTCAACGCGAAATACTCTCTATGCCATGATACAAGACCTTTATCTGACGGTTCGGGGGTACGGTCAGAAATTTCACCAGTATGACAGAAATATGAGACGCTCCCCCGGCGAACCCCGGAAGGAACCCCAGAAGAAAGAAACCCGCATCACAAGTGCTTGCACATAATGCTCTCCGAGGGGTCTACAGAAGGAGGCGGACGGCAGAGTCTGCAGGGTACAGCAGAGTCTGCAGGGTACAGCAAAGCCCGCACGATACCTCCCACAGGAAGTACCGCACGGGCTTTGAAGATATGTAAGCAAGCGCGCACCAGCTGAGTAGCTACGCGGACGCATGAGGATTCTCAGGCAGAAAGCTTAGGCAGGAACGCCGCCACATGCTCCAACAGACGCACCGACAGCTCCTTCTTCGAACCGGAGAACACCGGCGCCTCATCATTCAGAGTCGACAGCAACGTAATCGTGTTATCGTCCGTGCCGAAACCACGATTCACACCCACCGTATTGACCGCCAAGAAGTCCGTGCCCTTACGCTGCAGCTTCTCACGGCCCAGCTCCAACGGAGTCTTCTCCGCCGAACCGGTCTCTGCCGCAAAACCAACAATGAGCTTCGGACCGAGGGTGCTCTCCCCCGCCTCACGAGTCTGCTGGCGGCGCACCACGACCTCACGCAGAATATCCGGGTTGCGCACCAGCTGAATCACCGGCGCATCCTCAGAATCGGCGCTCTTCTTAATCTTGAACTCGGCAAACTCGGCGGGCCTAAAATCAGCCACAGCCGCAGACATGATCAGCACATCCGCCGCCGCGCTCGCCTCAAGGGTCGCCTCACGCAGCTCCAGGGCGCTCACCACGCGGGTCACCTGCACACCCTCCGGCACGGGAACCTCAAGGTTCGCACCAATCAGGTGCACGGTCGCGCCCAGGTCGCGTGCCGCCTCCGCGAGCGCCACACCCTGCTTGCCGGTCGAACGGTTGCCGAGGAAGCGTACCGGGTCCAGTGCCTCACGGGTGCCGCCAGCGGTAATGACCACGAGGCGACCCGCCAGAGGACCACGCAACGATTCGGATGCGCCAGTTGCCTTGCCCGAATCAACCTGACCCAGCAGCGCCGAAGTCAGCGTCGCCGCACGCGCCGCCGCCATACGCTCCTGCTCCGTACCCGTGTACAAGGGCTCAGTCGGCGCGTAACCGGGCGTGTACACCGGGTGCACCTGCCCCTTCGGGAAGCGGGCAATCACGTCCAGAGCCACCGCGAAAATATCCTCCGGCTCAGGCATGCGACCCGGACCAGAATCCGGGCCCGTCAAACGCCCAATCGCAGGCTCAATCACGTGATAACCCCACGAACGCAGAGTCTGCACATTCGCCTGAGTCGCCGGATGCTCCCACATCTGGGTGTGCATCGCCGGCGCCAAAATCACCGGCGCGTGCGTCGTCAACACCGTAGAGGACAGCAAATCATCCGCACGACCAGCCGCCAAACGAGCCAGCAAATCAGCGGTCGCCGGGGCAACCACCACAGCGTCAGCCTGCTCGGCCTGACGCACGTGGTTCACCTCCGGTACACGGTCAAACACGTCCGTTGAGACGGGGTTGCCGCTCAGCGCCTCCAGAGTAGGAACACCCACGAACTTCGTCGCGTTCGGGGTGGGCATGGCGATCACCTCGTCGCCATTCTTCGCAAAAAGACGAAGGAGCATCGCCGCCTTATACGCAGCAATGCCCCCTCCAATACCAACGATAATGCGCATGGTACGTCAAAGAATCCTTGTAAAAAGCAGATTACTCAGCGGACTCGTCGAGGATAACCTCTTCGATAGCAATAACCTCTTCGCTACCTGCGGGGATGTACTCCTCCTCGATAGCGCCAGAGAACTCAGCCGCGCTGAAATCAATCACAGCGGACAGATCCTCGGGAATCGGGTAGCCGTCCTCGTCGAACTTAACGTCCGGGCGGTGCTCCGCCACAACACGGTCAGCAATGATTTCACGCATTGCCACCGACAGGGACTTCTCATTCGACTCAGCGTCAACCAGCGGGCCAACGTGCGCAGCAGTATTGTCCTGCAGGTTAGCGTAGTACGCGTTAATCTGGCGTGCACGGCGGGCACCGAAAATCACCAGGCCGTACTTGGACTCCGCCTTCTCAATCAGCGCGTCAGCGCTGGGGCTCACGATGCCCTCGGGAGCGACACCGTCAACGAAGTTGTAGTCCTCGTGTTCCTTGATTTCGTTTGCCACTAAAAACTCCAAATAGCTTGATGGAATGTACGTACCGAACGCCCCCGCACACCGTTCGCGCTATGGCGCAAACCGGGCAGACTGAGGGCACGGTCAAAACTAAAGAACTATTCTACCCTCTCAACGGCTAAAACGCACGTACCAGCCTGGACAAAAGGTGTCAGCACAGCCAAAAAGGTGGGGGCCCGAAGAAAACTCTTCGAAACCCCCACCCTTCACAACGCCTCACGGCAGAACTACAGGTCGGAAGAAACTCTAGCCCCACCGCAAACGCAAAGCATGCAGATTAGGCGGCGCCAATCAGCTCAGCAATCTCCTTCGCTGCACGCTCAACAGAGTCGTTGACGACCGTGACGTCAAATTCCTTCTCAGCAGCCAACTCAACCTTCGCGGTTTCAAGGCGACGAGCTTGCTCCTGCTCACTCTCTGTACCTCGACCCACCAGACGCGACACCAGCTCATCCCAGCTCGGAGGAGCCAAGAAAATCAGGCGAGCATCAGGCATGGTCTCGCGAATCTGGCGAGCACCCTGCAGGTCAATCTCAAGAATCACCGGGCGACCAGCATCCAGAGCCTCCTGAACCTTAGCGCGCGGAGTACCGTACTTGTTCTTACCGTGCACCACAGCGTACTCAAGCATCTGACCGTCAGCGATCATCTGGTCAAACTCTTCCATCGAAACGAAATAGTAGTGAGTACCGTCAACCTCACCGGGGCGAGGATCACGAGTAGTAGCGGAAACAGAGAACCACACGTTCGGGTAGTTCTCACGAATGTACTGGCACACCGTACCCTTGCCAACAGCAGTGGGGCCAGCCAGTACGGTGAGAGTCGGCTGAGACATAGCTTCCTTACTGCGCCTTCATCGGCTGAAGGCACGAGGTATTAGGACTGAGAAGACTCGGAAGACTGACCAGCAGTCTTACGACGTGCACGGTTCAAATACCGCGAATTACGGTTGAAGTACTCCACCATCTTGCGACGCTGGTGTACACCAAGGCCGCCAAGGCGGCGAGTCGGTGCAATATGAAGTTCTTCAATGATGCGTTCAGCGCGAACGGCACCAATGCCCGGAAGTGCGCGCAGCATCTGCCCCACCGGCATTTTAGCCAGTGCAGGGTCGGAATCGACCATATCGAGCACCTGACGCACGGAAAGTTCACGTTCACTCAGTGCACGCTTAATTTCCTGGCGGTGTGCTCGGGCAAGTACTGCCTTCTCGCGGGCGGAGGCGCGCGCATCCTCAGTTAGCGGAGTCAGCGGCATGGTTGGGTCCCCCATTTCTGCGAGTTATAGAATTTTACTTATCAACTAATGTAACACGGATAGCACGAGAACCCTCGTTCCACCCGCGGCACTCCCCCTCGCACCAACAATGCGTCTACGCACGTCAGCACGTAAATATCAGGGAGTACCCCTATAGCATAGCGGAGTATTCGCCCTATCAAAAGCGGAACCGCGGGCGTGAGTCTTGACGGAAACACACTCCCCCACTACAGAGGTGAGAAAACTCGCATCGGCGCGAGTGTGCGGCGGCAAAATTATGCATGCGGATGTACCCAAAAATTGCGATAAAACACCCAAAACTGCCGCGCTACCGGCACAAACTACCAATAGAAAAACCAGGCACGCAAAAGGGGTGCGCACCCCGAGCAGACCCTCAACAGAATCCACCCGGAGCACACGCCCCTCACGCAACACGCGAACTATGCGCCGCGAGCCGCCAACAGGTCATCACGAGCCGCCTGCGCAGCCTGCGCCAAACCCTCAACCGACGGGCCTGTAGCGAGCACGCCGCGGCTGGAATTCACCAGCACCTGCGACTCAATACCGGCAAACACGCGGTACAAATCAGCCGCCGAAGCGCCCTGCGCACCATAACCCGGCGACAGAATCGGGCCGTTGAACACGCTCAGGTCAATACCCAAATCAACCAGCGCCTGACCAACGGTCGCGCCAACCACCAGGCCGCACGGGCCCATCTGCTCCCACTGGCGGGAAGCATTCTCAGCGGTAGCCGCAGCGATAATACGCTTAGCCACAGCGCCCTCAGACTCACCCGAATGACCAGACTCCGACGCGCCCACGTGCTGAACGCTCTTACCCTCAGGGTTCGAGGTCAACGCCAACACGAACGTGCCGCGGTCATTCTGAGCGGCCAAATCCAGCGCTGGACGCAGCGACTCAAAACCCAGGTACGGGCTCAAAGTCACCGAATCGGTACCCAGCGGCGACGAGGAGCCGAGCCACGCATCCGCGTACGCCTTCATGGTCGAACCAATATCGCCACGCTTAGCGTCAGCAACAATCAGCACACCATCAGCGGCAGCGCGGGCAAACAGCGCCTCCAGCACAGCAAGACCAGCCGAACCGTGACGCTCAAACAGCGCCACCTGAGGCTTCAACGCCGCCGCAAACGGTGCGCAACCCTCATAGACCGCCTCAGTAAAAGCAGCCAGACCGGCAGCAGAATCCTCAAGACCCCACTGCTCCAGCAGGTTCGGATGCGGGTCAATACCCACACACAGCGGGCCGCGCTCCGCCATCGCCTTCGCCAGACGATCACCAAAAGCAGCGGACATTACGCCTCGCCACCCTCGGAACGAGCATCCACAGCGGCAGCCAGCTGAACGCCGTGCTCCTGCAGGCTCATGATGTCCCAGCTGTGCTCACGCAGAGCATTAATCGCCTGAACAGCCGCAGCGAACTCAGAAATGGTAGTCATGACCGGGCAGCCCACCGAAACCGCAGCGGCACGAATCTCGTAACCATCGCTACGAGCAGCACCACCGGCAGGGGTGTTCAGAATCAGGTCAATGTCACCGTTGCGGACCATGTCCACAATCGAGTGGTCGCCATTCGCCTCAGCGAACTTCGAAGCCACAATCACCGAGTTCAAGCCGTTACGGCGCAGAATCTCAGCGGTACCACCGGTCGAAACGATCTCAAAGCCCAGCGACTCCAGCATCTTCGCGTAAATAATGACGTTACGCTTATCGTGGTTAGCCACCGAAATGAACACCTTACCGGAGGTCGGCAGCGGCGAACCAGCACCAGCCTGAGCCTTCGCGAACGCGGTGTCATAGTGCTTATCCAGACCCATGACCTCACCGGTCGAACGCATCTCCGGGCTCAGCAGCGAATCCACCACAACACCCTCGGGAGTGCGGAAACGAGCGAACGGCAGAACCGCAGCCTTCACAGCAATCGCGGTCTCCTCCGGCAAGGATGCGCCATCCATGTTCGACGGCAGGTAACCCTCAGCCTTCAGCTCCGCAATGCTCTTACCCAGACCAATCAGCACAGCAGCCTTAGCCATCTGCACGCCGGTAGCCTTCGACACGAACGGAACAGTACGAGACGCACGCGGGTTCGCCTCAATCACGTACAGGTTCTCAGACACGTACGCGAACTGAATGTTAATCAGGCCGCGCACACCGGTGCCGCGAGCAATCTTCTCGGTAGCGTCCTTCACCTTCGCGATGATGTCCGGGCCGAGAGTAATCGGAGGCAGAGTACAGGAAGAGTCACCCGAGTGAATACCGGCTTCCTCAATGTGCTCCATGACGCCGCCCAGGTACAGCTCATCGCCGTCGAACAGGGCGTCAACGTCAATCTCGATAGCGTCCTCAAGGAACTTATCAATCAGAGCGGGCTGCGAAGGCGAAACCTCGGTAGCGTTCTCCAGGTAGCGTGCCAGGTTCGCCTCATCGTAGACGATCTCCATGCCACGGCCACCCAGCACGTACGAAGGACGAACCAGAACCGGGTAACCAATCTCGTCAGCGATGCGCTTAGCACCCTCGAAAGTGAACGCGGTACCGTTCTTGGGCGAAATCAGGCCGCCCTCCTCCAGCACGCGGGAGAACTCGCCGCGGTCCTCAGCCAGGTCAATAGCCTCGGGGGTGGTGCCCAGAATCGGCACGCCCGCATCCTTCAGGGCACGAGCCAGTTTCAGCGGAGTCTGACCGCCCAGCTGCACGAACACGCCCATCAGACCGCCGGTACGACGCTCCGACTCAACAATCTCAAGCACATCCTCAAGGGTCAGCGGCTCAAAGTACAGGCGAGTCGAAATATCGTAGTCAGTCGAAACAGTCTCAGGGTTGCAGTTGACCATGACAGTCTCGTAGCCGAGCGAACGCAGCACCAGCGAAGCGTGCACACAGGAGTAGTCGAACTCGATACCCTGACCGATACGGTTCGGGCCCGAACCCAGAATCATAATCGAGGGCTTCTCGTGGTGCGCAACCTCATCCTCCAGGTCGTAGGAGGAGTAGTGGTACGGAGTGAACGCCTCAAACTCGGCTGCACAGGTGTCAACAGTCTTGAAGACCGGGCGGATACCCAGAGCGTGGCGAACACCGCGCACAACATCCTCAGAAGAGCCGATAATCTCAGCAATCTGAGCGTCCGAGAAACCGTGACGCTTAGCCAGCTTCAAGGTCTCCGGGTCAAGGTTGTCACGCTTAGCGTGAACCACGCCGGCAACCTCATTCAGCAGCACCAGCTGATCCAGGAACCACGGGTCAATCTTGGTCGCCTCGTGCAGCTGCTCCACGGTAGCGCCAGCCAGCAGAGCCTGCTGAACCTGGTAGATACGCTGAGTGGTCGGAACCTTAGTCTTCTCAATCAGTTCAGCCAGCTCAGCCTCAGACAGGGACAGCGGCTTGAACGAGAAGGACGCACCCTTCTGCTCCAGCGAACGCATCGCCTTCTGCAGAGCCTCAGTGAAGTTACGGCCCAGAGCCATAGCCTCACCAACACTCTTCATGGTGGTGGTCAGGGTCGGGTCAGCAGCCGGGAACTTCTCAAACGCAAAGCGCGGAACCTTCACAACCACATAGTCGAGGGTCGGCTCGAAGGACGCCGGGGTCTTCTGGGTGATATCGTTCGGAATCTCATCCAGGGTGTAACCCAGAGACAGCTTGGTCGCAATCTTCGCAATCGGGAAGCCGGTAGCCTTCGACGCGAGCGCCGAGGAACGAGACACACGCGGGTTCATCTCAATGACGATGATGCGGCCGGTCTTCGGGTCGATCGCAAACTGGATGTTACAACCACCGGTGTCCACGCCAACCTCACGAATCACGTTGATCGCGATGTCGCGCAGCTTCTGGAACTCACGGTCGGTCAGAGTCAGTGCGGGTGCCACGGTAATGGAGTCACCGGTGTGCACGCCCACGGGGTCGAAGTTTTCGATGGAGCAGACGACCACGACGTTGTCGTTGGTGTCACGCATCATCTCCAGCTCGTATTCCTTCCAGCCGAGGATGGACTCCTCCAGCAGGACCTCGCTGGTCGGCGAGTACTGAATACCGGCGCCGGCAATACGGTAGAGGTCTTCCTCGTTGTACGCCATACCCGAGCCGAGACCACCCATGGTGAAGGAGGGGCGGACCACCATCGGGTAGCCCAGCTCCTTAGCGGCTTCCAGCGCCTCCGGCATGGAGTGAACAATCACCGAGCGGGCAGACTCGCCGCCGGCGCGCTCTACCACGCCCTTGAATGCTTCACGGTCCTCACCGAGGTTAATCGCCTCAATGTTCGCGCCGATCAGCTCAACATTGTACTTGGAGAGCACGCCGCGCTCATCCAGGGAGATAGCCGCGTTCAGCGCGGTCTGACCACCCAGGGTCGGCAGGATTGCGTCCGGCTTTTCCTTCTCGATGATCTTCTCAATCACCTCGGGGGTGATGGGTTCAATGTAGGTGGCGTCCGCGAACTCGGGGTCGGTCATGATGGTTGCCGGGTTCGAGTTCACGAGGATGACGCGCACGCCCTCCTCCTTCAGCACGCGCAGCGCCTGAGTGCCGGAGTAGTCAAATTCCGCTGCCTGACCGATGACGATGGGGCCGGAACCGATGACGAGGACGCTATTAAGGTCAGTACGACGAGGCATTTATGCTTCCTTTGCAGTCTTGGTTGCGACCATCAGGTCGATGAAACGGTCAAAGAGGTAGGCGGAATCGTGCGGGCCCGCGGCAGCCTCGGGGTGGTACTGCACGGAGAACGCGGGGATATCCTTACAGGTCAGGCCCTCAACCACGTTGTCGTTCAGACCCACGTGGGAGACCATGACCTGACCGAACTCGGCGTTCGGTGCGGTCACGTAGTCGCCAATCGGCGCGTCCACAGCGAAGCCGTGGTTCTGCGCGGTGATTTCGACCTTGCCGGTGGTCTTGTCCATGACCGGCTGGTTGATGCCGCGGTGGCCGAAGGGCAGCTTGTAGGTGCCGAAGCCCAGGGCGCGGCCAAGCAGCTGGTTACCGAAGCAGATGCCGAAGAACGGGGTGCCCTTACGCAGCACGCCCTGCAGCAGCTCAACCTGCTCGTCAGCGGTTGCCGGGTCACCGGGGCCGTTGGAGAAGAACACGCCGTCGGGGTTGTGGGAGTAGATGTCCTCGAGGGTTGCGCTTGCGGGCAGCACGTGCACGCGCACGCCACGCTCAGCGAAACGCTGCGGGGTCATCGACTTGATGCCCAGGTCCAGGGCGACGATGGTTGCGACCGGGGGTGCGAACCAGTTGAACTGGTGCGGCTCAACGGTGTAGGCGGTGTCAACCGAAACGGAGTCAGCGAGCTTACGGCCAGCCATCGGCTCGGAGGCGCGCACCTCCTCCAGCAGTTCAGCTTCGGGGCGTTCTGCGTGCTCACCGGAGAACACGCCCGCACGCATCGAACCGCTCGAACGCAGGCGGCGGGTCAGGGCGCGAGTGTCAATGCCCTGAATACCGACGATGCCCTGCTCGATGAGCTCTTCGTCGAGGGTACGCTCGGAACGCCAGTTGGATGCCACGCGTGCTGCGTCGCGAACCACGTAGCCGGCAACCCAAATCTTGCGGGACTCAGCGTCGGTGGTGTTCACGCCGGTGTTGCCGATATGGGGAGCGGTCTGAACCACAATCTGACCCGCGTAGGAGGGGTCGGTCAGGGTTTCCTGGTAGCCGGTCATACCGGTCGAGAAAACCGCCTCGCCCAGGGACGCGCCGGTTGCGCCGTAGCCGTAGCCGCGGTAGACGGTGCCGTCCTCCAGGACGAGCAGCGCGCGGTCCGTACGCAGGGCGCCGGATCGTGTCATGTCAGTCATGCTCTTCTTCCTTTTCTCTGGTGTTCTCCCCCGCTTCCTGTACGGCCTCTACCGTGCAAGTTCCGGGGTAGTCTATGGTGCCTTCGGCGGGGTTTTCGCCTGCCGTGGGGCAAAATCTATGGGTGTGGGTGCGCAGGGATATTGCGCCGGGATATTACACCGGGATTTAGGCTTCCGGTTCTGCCGCCCACTTCTCGGGCGCATCCACCGCGTTCGGGGCGATGCGGCGCAGCTCCCGCAGTACCGCCTGCTTGTCCTCGGCGTAGCGGGTGCGGAAGCCGGTCTGCACGCGGTGACCGTCCAGGGTCCAACCAATCACGACCAGGCCGTTCTTCTCCACAACCTTACCCGCCATACCGCGGTCGGTGGTGATGACTGCGAGCTTCTTCGCCGGAATCCACAGGTCCTTCGCGCCGTTACGGGTGAAGATGATGCTGTCCGGGTAAATCAGCAGGGTGGACTTGCTCTTAAATCCGAGCGAATCGAAACCCACACGGTCCAGCCAGTTACCGAAGATCGTGGTGCTGACGTACTCGCCCTCAAAAGCGGCGTCAGCGGTCATGCCCTCGTAGCGTTCGGGAACTTCCTTGAGGGAGCCGAACATGTTCGCCTGGCGTGCCAGGCGCGAGCGCCATCCGTGCCACATGCCGTAGATGCACAGGGCGACCAGGGCGATGCAGATGACGGCGGTCAGGAACTTTCCCACGAAGGTTCTCTCTTTCGGTTGGGGTCTCGGTCGATAATCTCGACCTGGGTTGGTGAGGTTGGGGGCGGTGCTCCCGGCGAGGCGGTGGCAGGCGTGAACCTACCACCGCCAGGCACGGTCACCACGTACGTTCGCCTCGCGGGTTTAGCGACGCGGGGTTGCCAGCTCGCCGTTCAGCACGGTCGGGTGGCCAGCGTAGAAGGTTGCACGGATCGAGCCGGGTACCTCCATGTCGCGGTAGGGGTTGTTCTTGCCCTTGGTTGCCTGCTCCTCCGGCTTGATTACGCGGGTTGCCTTCGGGTCGACCAGCACAATGTTTGCCGGTTCACCTTCGGCAAGCGGGCGGCCCTGCTCGTGGTCCAGGCGACCAATCTTCGCGGGCTCCTCAGAGAGGATGCGTGCCACATCGCGCCAGGTAATCATGCCGGTGTCAACCAGGGTCATCTGGATGATGGACAGCGCCTGCTCCAGGCCGGTCATACCATTCGCGGCGCACGCCCACTCACATTCCTTGGTCTCTGCCGGGTGCGGTGCGTGGTCGGTACCAATCACGTCGATGATGCCGTCAGCAACTGCCTGACGCAGCGCCATGACGTCCTCTTCGGTGCGCAGCGGCGGGTTCACCTTGAAGACCGGGTCGTAGGTGCGTGCGGTCTCGTCGGTGAGCAGCAGGTGGTGCGGGGTTGCCTCCGCGGTCACCTTCACGCCGCGGGACTTGGCCCAGCGCACGACCTCAATGGAGCCCTTGGTGGACAGGTGGCAGATGTGCAGCTTGGAGTCCAGGTGCTCAGCCAGCAGCACGTCGCGGGCAATGATTGCCTCTTCGGCGACGGCGGGCCAACCGGCCAGGCCCAGGTCAGCGGACACCTTACCTTCGTTCATCTGGGCGCCTTCGGTCAGGCGCGGCTCCTGCGCGTGCTGCGCAATAACGCCGTCGAAGGTCTTGACGTATTCGAGGGCGCGGCGCATCACGGCGGGGTCGTACACGCACATGCCGTCGTCAGAGAACACGCGCACGTTCGCGGTGGAGTTCGCCATGCCGCCAATGTCGGAGAGGCGCTCGCCCTTCAGGCCCACGGTTACTGCGCCGATGGGCTGCACGCGGCACCATGCGGATTCCTTGCCGAGGCGGTCAACCTGCTCAACGACTGCGGCGGTGTCTGCCACGGGCATGGAGTTTGCCATGGCGAACACTGCGGTGTAGCCGCCCAGGGCTGCTGCACGGGTGCCGGTCTCAACGGTTTCGGATGCCTCGTAGCCGGGCTGACGCAGGTGGGTGTGGATGTCGACCAGACCGGGCAGTGCCACCTGGCCTGCCGCCTCGACGACCTGTGCGTCTGCGGCGTCGATGTTCTCTGCGATGCGGCTAATCACGCCGTCCTCGATGAGGATGTCGGCGACCTTTTCGCCGTAGAGGCTTGCGCCCTTGATCAGGTACTTGCTCATGGTGTTGGTTCCTCTCGTTAGGAAGGTCGTTTAGGATTCGTCGCCGGCGTAGAGCTTGGCGCTGGAGCCGTCGGTCAGAAGCAGGTAGAGCACCGCCATGCGCAGCGCCACGCCGT
Source organism: Rothia sp. HMSC073B08 (assembly GCF_001812975.1). Classification (NCBI taxonomy): domain Bacteria; kingdom Bacillati; phylum Actinomycetota; class Actinomycetes; order Micrococcales; family Micrococcaceae; genus Rothia; species Rothia sp. HMSC073B08. The sequence goes on from NZ_KV811082.1 coordinate 169,234, forward strand.
TGCTGACCTGGCGCAGGACCCAGGAGTTGGTGGCGTCGGCTGCTTCGGTGCAGATTTCCAGGCCGCGGTTCATGGGGCCCGGGTGCAGGATTGCGACCGGTTGCGGCTGTGCCTGCAGGGTTGCGAAGCGTTCGGCGGTCAGGCCCCACAGCTCGGTGTACTCCTCGGCGGAGGGGAAGTACGCGGCGTTCATGCGTTCCTTCTGGATGCGCAGCAGCATGACGGCGTCGGGGTTGGTGGCGATGGCTTCGTCGAAGTCGTGGAAGATTTCCAGGCCGGCTTCTTCAACCCAGGAGGCGGTATTCAGCGGTAGCAGGGTCGGCGGTGCGACGAAGACGACCTGTGCGCCGAGGGTGTGCAGCAGCCAGAGGTTGGAGCGTGCCACACGCGAGTGCAGGATGTCGCCGACGATGAGCACACGCATGCCGGACAGGTCGGTGCCGCGGGGGCTGTCGAGGCCGTCGCGTTCTGCCTTGTACTGGCGCAGGGATACGGCGTCGAGCAGTGCCTGGGTGGGGTGTGCGTGGGTGCCGTCGCCCGCGTTAAGCACGGGAATGTCGGTCCAACCTGCCTCGGCGAGGCGCTGCGGTGCGCCGGATGCCGAGTGGCGGATCACGAACGCATCCGCGGCAATCGCCTTGAGGGTCTGCGCGGTGTCCTTGAGCGACTCGCCCTTAGACAGGGAGGAGCCAGATGCGGAGAAGTTGGTGACGGCGGCGCCCAGGCGCTTCTCTGCGGCTTCGAAGGAGAGGCGGGTTCGGGTGGAGTCCTCGAAGAAGAGGTTGACGACGGTCTTGCCGTTGAGCACGTTGAGGGTGCGGTTTTCGGCTTTGACCTGCGCCATGTAGTCGGCGACGTCAAGGATTTCGATGGCTTCTTCGCGGGTTAGTTCGCGGGTGTCGAGCAGATGCTTCATGAGAGCCCTCCCAGCTGGATAATGTCAACTCGGTCTGTTGCGTTGTCGGTTTCAGTCAGTACGACGCGCACGGTTTCGCTGGCGCTGGTGGGCAGGTTTTTGCCCACGTGGTCGGCGCGGATGGGTAGTTGCCGGTGTCCGCGGTCTACGAGGACTGCCAGGCGTACGAGGGCGGGTCGTCCGTGGGCGTTGAGTGCGTCGAGGGCGGCGCGTACGGTGCGGCCGGAGTAGAGGACGTCGTCAACGAGGACTACGGTTTTGCCTTCAATGCCGATGGTGGGCATGATGCTTTCCCCTGCGGTTTCTAGGGAGGTGGTGCCACCGGTTCGCTGGTCGTCGCGGTAGGCGGTGATGTCCAGGGCGCCGATTCGTGTTTCTGCGTTGAAGTTCGGCTCGATGGCTTGGATGCGGGCGGCGAGTCGTACGGCGAGGGGCACGCCGCGGGAGCGGATGCCGATGAGTACGAGGTTTTCTACGCCTTTATTGGTTTCAATAATTTCGTAGGCGATGCGGGTGAGGGCGCGGCGGATTTCGTCCTCGCTGAGGATGGTGCGGCCGACGGTGGTCGCGTCCTCGGAGGTGCTTTGAGGGGTTGCCGAATGGGGGGCTGCGGTTAGATTTCGCCCCTGATTCGCGCCGGATGTGGGTACAGTTGACCCAGGCATAGCCGTCTCCTTCCCCGCCTCACGGGACGGATTTAAAGGTTTTGTGCTTCTAGTAGGGTACCACATTCACAGGCTACGTTCAGGTTCGGCGAGAGACCGCTCACTTGCATGCAACGCATAGAAAGACTTCCTGACCGGCGCGTACCCTCGGTAAGTTCACCACACATTGGACCGGGGAGAGCCCCAATAACCGTTGGAGAGGCTATCTGACCCGCCGCAATATAAGATGAAGAGGTTACATCTCTATCAACTCACACCATTTAGGAGAGTTCATGACCGCCTCCGGCACCCCTGCCGACGTTTCGACGAAGACGTCGAGGGACTTTGACAGCTTGATTCATCAGCTTCGAGATACTGCCCGTAATACCCGCGAACAGGGTGACCGTTTGGAACGTCTGACTAAGCTGTTCCTGACCCAGGACAGTATCCAGAGCCGCCTGTACAAGGGTGTGCATCTGTGGAACGAGTGGGAGGGCCGCGAGGGCTACGGCGATATTGGTATCGACCTGGTGGCTGAGAATGTTGACGGCGGCGTAACCGCTATTCAGTGCAAGTTCTACGATGAGCAGAGCACGATTGCTAAGGAAAATATCGATTCCTTTATTTCGGCTTCTGGTCGTGAGCCGTTTACGCACCGCATTATTGTGTCCACGACCGATAAGTGGTCGAAGAATGCGGAGAAGATGCTGGAGGAGCAGCGCTTCCCTGTGCAGCGCATGGGCCTGCAGAATTTCCGTGATTCTAATATCGATTGGTCGACCTATTCCCTGGATGACCCGAGCGAGCAGCAGGTTGGTCACAAGCCGCATAAGGAGCTCCGCCCGCACCAGGACCGAGCTATTACGAATACCTTGATTGGTCTGCAGGAGAACGACCGCGGTCAGCTGATTATGGCTTGCGGTACGGGTAAGACTTTTACCGCTATTCGCTTGGCTGAGAAGTTTGCCGAGCAGAATGGCGGTCACGCGCGCGTGCTCTTTATGGTGCCTTCCTTGGCGCTGATGTCGCAGTCCATTTCGGAGTTCTCGAACGAGATTGAGGGTCCGTTCCATGCTTATGCGGTGTGCTCCGATTCGAAGGTGGGCCGCGAGAAGAAGCGTGGTGGCGCTAATGCAGACCTGGCTGACCTGCGTGTTGAGGACCTGCAGCTACCCGCGACGACGGATGGTGCCGCGTTGGCAAACGCGATGAACGCCAACCCGCTGGATGAGGGCCTCGAGGTGGTCTTCTCTACTTACCACTCTATTGACGCGGTGTCCGAGGCTCAGGATGCGGGCATTGGCGAGTTTGACCTGATTATTTGCGATGAGGCGCACCGCACGACCGGTGTGACCCTGGCGGACGAGTCGGAGTCGAATTTCGTGAAGATTCACGACGATACGTGTGTGTCGGGCCGCAAGCGCGTCTACATGACGGCTACCCCCAAGATTTTTAATGAGGACACGAAGTTCCAGGCGAGCGAGAAGGCCGCCGTGCTCTGTTCTATGGATGACATGGATACCTTCGGTCCGGTGTTCTACCGTATCGGCTTTGGTGAGGCTGTTGAGAAGGGTTTGCTGACCGATTACAAGGTTCTGGTGCTGGGCGTTTCCGAGTCTCAGGTTGCGACCTCTTTCCAGAGCCTTCTGGCTAACGAATCCAACGAACTCGTCATTGACGACGTGGCGAAGCTGGTGGGTTGTTGGAACGGCCTCGCCAAGCGCCGCAGCGGCGAGCTGGAGGCTTCCTTCGGCGATGACATTGCCCCCATGAAGCGCGCAGTGGCATTCAACCGTTCTATTAAGGATTCCCAGAAGATTGAGCGTGAGTTCGAGGATCTCGTGCATATTAACCTGCGCAGACCCGAAAACGACGACCCGACTGACGATTTGGGAGTGCAGGTTCGCCACATTGACGGCGGTTTTAACGCGCAGAGCCGTGCCGAGCTCCTGAACTGGCTCAAGCAGGAGCCGAATGAGGAGGGCCCGATTTGTCGTATCCTGACGAACGCCCGCTGCCTGACCGAGGGTGTGGACGTTCCGAACCTTGATGCGGTGCTCTTCCTGAACCCCCGCAACTCGATGGTGGATGTCATTCAGGCTGTGGGCCGTGTGATGCGCCGTGCAGAGGGTAAGAAGTACGGCTACATTATTCTGCCGATTGCTATTCCTGACGGCGTGTCTACCGCTCAGGCGCTGAATGATAACGACCGCTACAAGGTGGTGTGGCAGGTGCTGCAGGCTCTCCGCGCGCACGATGAGCGCATGGACGCGACGATTCACCAGATTGAGCTGAACGCCTCCGACCCCGAGTCGATTATTGTGCAGACCGTTGATCTGGCTCCGAAGAAGGAGAAGGACAGCATCGGCGCGAATGATACCGAGGCGCCGGAGGATTCTATCACCCCGGGCGTGCAGACGACCCTGACCTTCCCCGCCAAGAAGTGGAAGGACGGCGTGTACGCCAAGATCGTGGACAAGGTGGGCACCCGCGAGTACTGGAGTGACTGGTCGAAGGATATTGCGACCATCGCGGGCCGCCACATCACGATGATTCGTCACCTGCTGGATGAGGCGAGCCCCGAAAGCGAGCTGCGCACCGTCTTCGCTCAGTTTGTGGAGGGCCTGCAGCAGACCCTGAACCCCTCGATTGACGAAGAGCAGGCCATCGAAATGCTGGCTCAGCACCTGATTACGAAGCCTGTCTTTGACGCGATGTTCGCCGGGCACCGCTTTACCGAGCTGAACCCGATTTCGCTGGCTATGCAGAACGTGGTGGACCACCTGAACGCGAACGCAGCCTTCGAGAAGGAGCGCGAGTCGCTGTCGGCGTTCTACGAGTCGGTTCAGCGCCGCGTGAAGGGCCTTGATAGCGCGGCGGCGAAGCAGCACGTGATTAAGGATCTCTACGATAAGTTCTTCCAGAACGCCTTCCCGCGCATTGCAGAGCGTCTGGGTATTGTCTTTACCCCGGTTCCGGTGGTGGACTATATCCTCCGCTCGGCGGATGTGGCTCTGCGGGAGTCCTTCGGCAAGTCGCTGTCTGATGAAGGTGTGAGCATTATCGAGCCTTTCGTGGGCACGGGTACGTTCATCACCCGCCTGCTGCAGCTGGGCCTGATTCGCCCTGAGGACCTGGAGCGTAAGTACACCCGTGAGTTGTTCGCGAATGAGATTGTACTGCTCTCGTACTACATCGCGGCGATTAACATCGAGACGGTGTACGGCGAGGTGGCGAAGGAGCACGGCCTGGGCTCGGAGTACGTGCCGTTTAACGGCATGGTGCTGACCGATACCTTCCAGCTCTCCGAGTCTTCGCATCACCTGAACCTGCCGGCGTTCCGTGCCAATAGCGAGCGCGCGGAGCGTGAGCTTGAGCAGGATATTCGGGTGATTGTGATGAACCCGCCATATTCAGTGGGTCAGAAAAAGGCCAACGATAATAACCAGAACGAGAAGTACCCCAAGCTACACGAGCGCGTCGCCGAGACCTATGCCAAGCACTCCAGTAGCAGTAACATGAGAAGCCTATACGACTCGTACATTCGCGCGATTCGCTGGGCCTCTGACCGCGTGAAGGACAGCGGCGTGATTGCCTTCGTCTCCAACGGTTCCTTCATCGACGGCAATACGGCGGACGGCCTGCGCAAGTGCCTGGTGGACGAATTTTCAAAAATCTACGTGTACAACCTGCGTGGTCAGGCCATCAACATTTCCGGTCAGGCCCGCAAGCGCGAGGCAGGCAATGTCTTTGGTGGGGGTTCACGCACCTCTATCGCCATCTGCGTGCTCGTAAAGGATCCCTCGCATACGGGCGAAGCCGTGCTGCACTACCGCGATATTGGTGACTACCTGAGCCGCGAGGAGAAGCTCGGCATTATCGATCGGGAGGGCTCCATCGCGCACACCGAGTGGGAGGTCATCGTTCCTAACGAGGCTGCCGACTGGATTGATCATCGCAACGAGAAGTACGACACCTACCAGCCCATCGGCGATAAGAAGAGCAAGGGTAAGGCGAACACCCCGGGCGTCTTCCAGCTCTACTCAGCGGGTCTGCAGACGAACCGTGACCCGTGGGTGTACAACTTCTCGGCCCGTGCTGTCGAGGAAAATGTTTCCTACATGGTTAAGAACTACAATGCACAGTTCGTAACCGGGCTGAAGGATACGGATTCCACAAAGATTAAGTGGTCTTCCAGTCTAGAAAAGGACTACGATCAGAAGCGGAAATTGGTATATGATGCAGGGAGAATTCGTGATTCTCTGTATCGTCCGTTTTGCAAGCAGTTCGTGTACTTTGATTCTCACTTGAATCACCGCACCTACAAGCTCCCGAATCTTTTCCCGACCCCGGCGCACGAGAACATCGCGATTATCGCTTCGATCGCTGGCACCAAGGACTTCAGCGTGCTTATTGCCGACACGCTACCTGACCTGCACCTCGTGGGAGATGCTCAGGCCTTCAGCCTCTACACCTACGAGCCGATTGTTGAGGATGACGGAGGGTTCAACCTCAACCTGGGCGGCGGCGAGGTCGTGGACGGCTACACCCGTAGGGAGAACATTACCGACGCCACGCTGGCCGCGTACCGCGGCACCTATGGTGACGAGGGCATCGCGAAGGAAGACATCTTTTACTACATCTACGCGCTACTACACCACCCGGAGTACCGCAAGAAGTACGCCGCAGACCTGAAGAAGATGCTCCCGCGCATCCCGCTGGCAAAGGGCTTCTGGGAGTACTCGCGCGCCGGTCGCGCCCTGGTCGAGCTTCACCTGGGCTACGAGAGCGTGGACCCCTACCCTCTCGATGAGGTGGCTTCCTCCCCCGCCCCCGAGAGCCTCGAGGAGCGCTTCGAGTTCTACCGGGTGCAGAAGTTGCAGTTTGAGCCCAAGAAGGATAAGACCCGCATCAAGTACAACGGGCACCTGACCCTCAAGGGCATCCCGGAGGAAGCCTACGAGTACCAGGTGAACGGCAGGTCCGCGTTGGAGTGGGTCATCGACCGCTACCAGGTAAAGCCCGATAAGAAGTCGCTCATCATGAACGACCCGAATGACTACTGCCGCGCCGTCGACAACCCGCGGTACATCGTCGACCTGATTAAGCGTCTGGTGACTGTCTCGCTGGAGACTCAGAAGCTGGTGGGTACGCTCCCCCGCTTCGAGGTGCTGGAGGACAACGCCTAGCCTGAGCTTGCGAGAGAGCTACTGAGGTAAAGAGAGCCCCGCCGTGCATAGTGTACGGTGGGGCTCTCCCCATTCTGGCACTCCCCGAATACATAGAAAAGCCCCTGCTGACCTGTAAATCATTACAGTCAGCAGGGGCTTCACTATATGTTTTGAGGGCCATTCTAAAACAATAAGGTCTAACTAGTGAGCCTATAGCGTCAGAACTTAGGACCGCGGTTTACGGAACTGACCCCAGAATCCTCGTCGCGAACTCGTGGCTTGAGGTAGTCGCGCTTTCGAAGAATCGGCGGGAATAAAGGTACACATTTGAATACCCACGATATTCCCAACGATACCCTCATACGTAAATTGCAGATAGCTATGTATCCACGCTTCTAAATCACCCTTATGCCAGTTTTCTATTTCGGTGAGGACTTCCGAGGCCTTGAAGCCTTTCATGCCACTAATACGCTTCTGACGAGAGGATCCATCCGAAGCACGAAGCGACACAATCATACTAAAGCGCCTGCTAGAAGCATCTTGCATCTGCTCAATGTCACGGATATCTTCCAGGACAGTAGCAAAACCTACAGGTCTCTCCTCATTTTTCTTACTCGCAGGAAAGTCATAAGAGTAAAAACGACCACCGCCTGCGCCTTCAGCTGGTTTATGCCGCACAAAGCCAGTACGGCTTTTCTTAGAAGACGACCGAGCGCGCACAGCAGCCGAAGAAGTGGTCTTGCTCATCGGCTTCGAATCACCTACAGCACTATTCAAGGGGTTGTTACTTGATGAATCCATCGCGCTCGCCTCTCAAAAATTTAGAATAAATCTACACCAATTATAGAACATTATTACTATATATGCGAATACATTTACTAGGCACAAAGTTTGTATTTGCTCTCCCCATGCAGCTGGGCACACAAAAGCGGGGGCATCTCCTCTCAAATGTGTCCAGGCCATTGGATTCCTAGTACACCAGAGAGGGAATGCCCCCGCTTACATGCTTTGCATGTATCAGCTACTCACCTTGAGCAGGTACAGTTGCCTCGTTCGTAGCGTCTGCTTCGCCCCCGCAACCTTTATGTACGGTTCGCATCTTGGCAATTACGAACGCACCATCCTCTGCGCGACGAATAAAAGTGATTTCTCGCGTCTGCAGAGGTGAATCAACTTTCTCACCATCTACCCGGCGAAGATCACTCCAGTCTTCACAGTAGGTGATAACCACGCCGGTATTGTATACGCGTGACCCGTCATCCTTGATGCTTCCGTAAATCTCTTTTGTCTTAGCATCACGGAAGATAATATCGCCGTTCGCGGGAGCTTCCTGAGAGAGCTCATAAAAATTCTCCACAGTCTTCTTCACGCTTTCAAGCACGTCTTTATGTACGTACCGGACCAGCTCCTCATCGCTGGTGTGTTCGATATCCCCATGCCTCCAGGCATTCCAAAGACGGAAATGCTGCTCCAACGCGGCGTGTGCCGCCTTATCAGTTGCATCAGCAGCTTCCAGCGTGTTGCTGTTCACGTCCATGCTCGCGTAAATCAGTTCGATTTCGGAGCCAGACGGGCCGGTCGGGATAGGCGAAGGAGTGGCAGTGGGAGTTGCAGAAGCTTCAGTGCTTGCCGATTCAGCGCTCGCGGAAGTGGAAGCGTTCGATTCTGCACTGACCTGCGCACCACCGGAACAAGCGGACAGGGTGAGCATCATCGCCGCAGAGAGCGCGGCAATAGAACTACGGTTAAACATCATTGTTAGTTCTTTTCTGGTGTGTGGTTGTGTAAACCGCAGAATTATCCACGCAACAACGTGTGGAATTCAGCGGAATGTTATCGGTTGATGCCATTACCCTAACATATATCCGTAGAGCACACACCCCAGCTTATTGTTTGTCCATTTTGACAATATTCCGTTCATATCGGTGCAGACAAGGGCATATCTGAGGTATGCATGGAGGCGCATACCGGGCACGCGAGGCGGGGGCTCCGTCCTCAAGGCGCTCAGCGCCGCAGAGGGGGCACTCCCCCGCCTGCGTTGTCCGGTGAAGCCTCGACTGTTGCCACCAGCTCCTACCCACGGGCTCCGGTGAAGCCTCCACCGCTGCTACCAACAAACCCTGCGAGCGCATCCGCACCCAATACGGAACCCCACACAGAACTGCACCAACCAAACGCAACCTAGACACAGAAAACCCCCGCCGTCCTGTAGCGAACTACAGCACGGCGGGGGTTTCACGTACGCTCCCCTGCGGGCACATCCTCAACAGCAGCAAGCAACCAACCATAAAAGCTGGAGGGCAGGCCGCGGCGGGACGTCTTACGCGAGCAGGGTCGGCTTCACCTGACGGAGCTTATCCAGCAGACCGTTCACGAACTTCGGAGATTCATTCGTGGACAGCACACGCGCCAGACCGACAGCCTCAGAAATTGCGACAGCATCCGGAACTTCATCATTGTACAGAAGCTCCCAAGTGCCAATACGCAGCACGGCACGGTCCACGGCGGGCATACGCTCGAAGGACCAGTCACGGGCGTAAGTCTCCACAAACTCGCGGATCTCTTCGTCGTGGTCGCGGACGCCACGAATGATTTCCTCAGAGTAAGCAGAGATCTGCGCTACCGTGTACAGTCGGCGGCGGCGGAGTACCTCAATATAATCTTCGTTGCGCTGATCCGCCTCGAAGAGCACTTCGAGGGCGCGCAATCGGGCTTTCGTACGCGAATTCATTAGTCGTTCACGCGACCGAGGTACTCACCGGTGCGGGTATCAACCTTGACCTTGGTGCCGGTCTCCAGGAACAGGGGAACCTGAATCTCGTAGCCGGTCTCAACGGTTGCGGGCTTGGTGCCGCCGGTGGAGCGGTCACCCTGCAGGCCGGGCTCGGTGTAGGTGATTTCGAGGACCACGGATGCGGGCAGCTCGATGTACAGGGGGCTACCCTCGTGCATTGCGATGGTTGCGGTCTGGGACTCGAGCATGTAGTTTGCTGCGTCGCCGACAACGGTTGCGGGAACGTTGATCTGGTCGTAGGTCTTCATGTCCATGAAGACGTAGTCGTCGCCGTCCTGGTACAGGTACTGGTAGTCGGAGCGGTCAACGGTTGCGGTTTCAATCTTAGCGCCAGCGTTGAAGGTACGGTCGACGACCTTGCCGGAGGTAACGTTGCGCAGCTTGGTGCGGACGAACGCGCCACCCTTACCGGGCTTAACGTGCTGGAACTCTACGACGGACCAGAGGTTGCCGTCAATCTTCAGGACGGCGCCGTTCTTAATATCGGTAGTGGATGCCATGGGGCTCTCCTTCGTGTCATCGACGCTCACGCCGTAGTGGTACCCGGCGAGGCGCTAAGTTTTCAATGAGCAAAAATATGTCCCGTACATTCTACAGGATGCGCACGAATTTGCCTAGCAGGGGCGCCACAGTTTTTCTGTGGCACCCCGCCCGGCTGCCGCATGCTGGTGTGCATATGCTGGCAGCCGCGTGGCGGGTGCATCCGGTAAATGTACGGGACCCGTCACCTACTCGGTAATCTCCTGGTAGGTCATGTACAGGATCGAGTCGTCCGGCACCTCGTAGACGCGCGGGCGAGCCAAACCGTCAAGAATGATGAAGCGCAGCAGGTTGCCGCGTGCCTTCTTGTCGCGGCGCATTGCTTCGAGCAGCTGGGGCCATGCGTCTGCTTTGTAGGAGGTGGGCAGGCCCAGGGATTCGAGGATGCGGCGGGTGCGTGCCACGAGTTCTTCATCGGCGTGGCCGGTTGCCAGCGCCAGTTCGGCGGCGTAGACCATGCCGACGGACACTGCCGCGCCGTGACGCCACTGGTAGCGTTCGTTGCGTTCGATGGCGTGGGCGAGGGTGTGGCCGTAGTTTAGGATTTCGCGGCGGCCGGATTCGCGCAGGTCCTCGGAGACGACCTCCGCCTTCACGCGCACGCTGCGTTCAATGAGTTCACGCATCACGGCGGACTGCGAGTCGCGTACGGCGTTCGGGTTTGCCTCAATCAGGTCGAGAATTTCGGGGTCTGCGATGAAGCCGCACTTGACGACCTCACCCATGCCGGTCAGCAGCTCATGCTCAGGCAAGGTGCGCAGGGTGCCGATCTCGCAGAGCACCGCGGCGGGCGGCCAGAACGCGCCGACCAGGTTCTTACCCTCGGCGGTGTTGATGCCGGTCTTACCGCCCACGGCAGCGTCCACCATGCCGAGCAGGGTGGTCGGAATGTGGATGACGCGCACGCCGCGCAGCCAGGTCGCCGCGACGAAGCCGGCAACGTCGGTAATGGCGCCGCCGCCCACGGAGATGATCGCGTCGGTGCGGGTGAAGTCGTTCTGACCGAGCACCTGCCAGCAGAACGCCGCCACCTGGTAGTGCTTTGCCTCTTCAGCGTCCGGGATTTCGGCGCTGAACGATTCGTAGCCCATGGCGCGCAGGTCTTCCATGACCAGCTCACCGGTGGAACGCAGGGCACGCGGGTGAATCACGAGCACCTTCTTGGCGCGGTTGCCCAGAATTTCGGGGATTTTACCGAGCAGATTGTGGCCGATGAGAACCTCATAGTTCTCACGCGGGGAGCTGCCGGTCACCGGGATGCGGGTGATATCTTCCGCGCCGGAGGCACCGAAAGTGGGGGTGGGCTGAGTGCTCATCATGTGTCCTTTCACAGGTGAGGGGTTATGCTTGGGGGCGCTGCGCGCGGGAGGCGCGGGTTGCGGTCACGTACGCCTGGATTTCGGCGGTCATCTCGGTGATGGGACGGCCGCCTCGTGCGTCCAGGGTGAAGTGCGCCAGCTCTTCGTATCGGCTGCGGCGGCGCTCAAAAATTTCGGTCCACCGCTCGACCGGGTTCGGTTGCAGCAGCGGGCGTGTCTTGTTGCCGGTAATGCGCGGGGTGACGGTGTCAGCATCAACGAGGATGTACACCACGCATTCGTCCTTGAGCAGCTCCGCAACCGAGTCGGTCATGGGCGCGCCACCGCCCAGGGAGAACACCGTGTTGCGGTACACGGGCGAGGTGAGGACCTCTTCGATGGTTTTGCGTTCGAGCTCGCGGAAGTACGCCTCACCGAAAATCTCGAAGATTTCGGAGACTTCGCCGTAGCGTTCCACGATGAGCTGGTCGGCGTCGAGGAACTCGTAGCCGTAGAAACGCGCCAGGTGCGTACCAATGTAGGTCTTACCTGCCGCCATGGGGCCGATGAGCACGATGGGTCGGGAGCGTTCCGCGAAGTTCTCGTGCATTTCACGCACCTGTTGCGGGTGGATGCGAGCGCCGCAGGCGGACTCGTCTTCTGCGAGCGCGTCTGCGGGGACAGCAAGCTCTGTGGGGGCAGTGAGCTCTGCGGGTGCCACAGACTCAGCAGGGGTTGCGGACAGCTCGGAAGCGTCGAGGGGCTTCTCCCCCGCCTGGTTCTCTTCTTCCGCGGCGGGTGCAACGGGTGTTGCGGATACTGCGGGTGCGGCAACCTGGACCTTGCCGAACAGCGCCGGGGTCGGACGAACCGGCTTGGCGGGTTCAGCCGCGGGCACAGCTACAGGATGTGCAGGTGCAAGCTTGGGTGCATCCGCCTGTGCGGGTTCCTTGCGGGGTTCCTCTTCAGCGGTGCCCATGCCCTGCAGGGCGCTGAGCAGCTTCAGGCGCAGGTCCTCGTCCAGGCCGAGCGCCTGGTCGGCGTCCTCAGATACCGAGGAGGCGTACAGGCGCACACCCTGCGTGCTCGCCGTAGCGGCGGGCAGGCGGCGAACCCCCGAACGCATCAGGTCAGCCGGGGTCGGCACGCGAGAAGCCGGGCGCGCAGAAGAAACCGACGCGACAGCCTCACGAGCCTCAACGCCCGCAACCTCAGTGCCCGCCGCCTCAACAGCCTGCTCAGCCGCGGCAGATGCACCGGATTCCGGGCGCGGCGAAGCGCCCCCTCGCGCACGCTGCGTCGCCGCAGCAATACGTGCAAGGGGGCTCGAAGCGACCGGGCGAACACCCTGCTCCACAGAAACCTCCCCGGAACCGCGACCCTTAGCGCCGCGGCCCTCAGATTCCGCCGGAAGAGGCACTACGCGTCCCAACCGGCAACGTTAGACTCCCACGCCAGAGACGCCGGAATAGCATCCAGGTAGGAATCCATGTTGCGGCGAGTCTCACCAATCGAGTCGCCGCCAAACTTCTCCAGTGCCGCCTCGGCCAGCACCAGGGCGACCATAGCCTCCGCCACCACGCCGGCGGCGGGAACGGCACACACGTCCGAACGCTGGTGGTGGGCGCGAGCCTCTTCACCGGTGGAAGTGTCAATGGTCTTCAGAGCCTTCGGCACGGTCGCAATGGGCTTCATTGCCGCGCGCACACGCAGCAGGTCACCAATGCTCATGCCGCCCTCAATACCACCTGCACGGTTGGTATCGCGGGTTACGCCGTGCTCGCCAATGGAAATCTCGTCGTGAGCGGCAGTGCCCGGGCGGTCAGCGGTCGCGAAACCGTCGCCAACCTCAACGCCCTTAATAGCCTGAATACCCATCAGCGCTGCGGCAAGGCGCGCGTCCAGGCGGCGGTCCCAGTGCACGTACGAACCCAGTCCGGGAGGCATACCGTACGCGAGCACCTCAACCACGCCACCGAGAGTCTCGCCGTCCTTGTGCGCCTCATCCACACGCTGAACCATAGCTTCCGAGGTGGGCTTATCGAAGCAGCGCAGCGGGTCAGCATCCAGCTGCTCAACGTTGCGGGGTGAAGGCACCGGGGCACCCTCGGGGGCGTGCACGCCGCCCACAGCAACAGTGTGAGAAACCAGTTCAACACCCAGAGCCTTCAAAATCTGAGCGGCAACCACGCCAAGAGCCACGCGGGTCGCAGTCTCACGAGCAGAAGCGCGCTCCAGCACCGGGCGAGCCTCAGAGAAGTTGTACTTCTGCATGCCGGTAAAGTCAGCGTGACCGGGGCGCGGACGAGTCAGCGCCGCGTTACGCGCACGACCCTCAATCAGCTTCGGATCCACCGGGTCAGAGCTCATCACGTCAGTCCACTTGGGCCACTCGGTGTTCGCAATCTCAATCGCGACCGGGCCGCCCTGAGTCAGGCCGTGGCGCACACCGCCCAGGATGCGCACGCGGTCCTCCTCGAACTTCATGCGGGCACCGCGGCCGTAACCGAGTCGGCGGCGAGCCAGGGCGTCACGCACCATGTCGCTGGTGAGTTCCACACCGGCGGGTACGCCCTCAATAATGCCGACGAGCGCCTCGCCGTGGGATTCTCCGGCAGTGAGCCAACGCAGGGCCATAGGTTAACCTCTTTTCATCGCACCCGCACCGAAGCGCAGGAGGAAGGAATAATAATTCTTCACGTGTATAAATAGTGTATAAAATGCCCGTTTACTGAGCGAGTGGAAGCACGCTTTTTTCACGAAACGGAAGCGCGAGGCGCAAGATCAACCGCCGCGCACATCGCGTTGATTAGACCCAGCAGTTCGGCGGGTTGCAGTTCACGGCCGGTGAAGAGCAGAACCTGCTCCACCGCCTGGTACAGCAACATCTCCAGGCCGGAGACCACCGTGCCGCCGTTCGCCTCCCAGACGCTCGCCAGCACCGAAGGCCACGGGTTATACGCAACATCCAGCAGTACCGGCCGGTGCGTCGCGGAGGCGCCCTTCAGACCGGTCAGCTGGCTCGCCCACTCGTCCGCCGCATGCGCCGGAAGCGTAGACACCACCGGGTGATGGCCGCGCTCAGCAAGGTTCTGCGGCAGCTCAGACAAGGAAATCTGCTCCAGCTGAACACCCAGGCGGTCCGCCGCCTCCTGCACGCTACCGAGCTTATGCAAGGAACGGGCGTACACGCTCACGCGGCGGTAACCCAGCGCATGTAAGGCGGTCAGGGCGGAAATAGCGGTCGCTCCTCCACCCACAATCGCGGCAGAATCCTTAAACGGTTCCGGCTCCAAACCGGCATGGCGCAGCGCATTCACGATGCCGACCACATCAGTGTTATCGCCCAGAACCTTCTCACCGCGCGGATACACCGTATTCACCGCACCGGTCACGCAGGCAGTCTCACTCAACTCATCGCAATACTGGATGACGGCGGTCTTCAGCGGCATCGTCACCGACAGGCCCGCAATATACGGGGCGTCCTCCGTACCCTTCGGGTGGCGCACGCCATGCATAATCTCCGGCAAATCATCGGGCAGAGTGTCACGGCGATCGTACTCGAGGTTCGCCTCACCCAAAAAGTCATACGCCGCACGATGCAGCGCAGGCGACAGCGAATGCGCAATAGGGTGCCCCAGCACGTAGGCACGGCGAAGATACGGGGCCTCGCGGTACGGTTCAGTCTTCATCGGCTCTCTTTCGCTCTCACGCTGGGGGTCGTTCTCAACGCTGGGTACAGGGACGGCCGCGGGGGCCACCTCCCATTTTAGCGGGTACAGCAAAGGCGGGCACCTCCCCCACTCTCGTGGAGGCGGTACCCGCCTCAGCAAGGAACCTTCACGCCGAAACTACCGAATCGTAGCTACCGGCTAAACCGCTTAGTTACAACTTAGCTACAACGGTTCGGGTGCTTAGTACACCACTGGTTGTACTCTTCAACGTAACGCTGGTGCTCAGCGTAAGTGCGGGAGTACTTGGTCTCACCGGAGTCCAGGTCCACAGTCACCCAGTAGTAGTACGGGTTCTTCTCAGGAGCCGCAGCAGCCTTAATCGAAGCCAGCTGCGGGGAACCAATCGGACCCTTCGGAAGACCCTTATTCGCATAAGTGTTGTACTTATTGCTCTTATCGGCCTTCTGCTCTTCAGTCAGGTGGTACGAGCGGACACCCAGACCGTAAGTCACGGTCGCATCCGACTGGATTAGACCGGAGGTCTCACCATCGGGGTTGTTCAGGCGGTTCTCAATGATGCCTGCAACCGCCACGTAGTCCTTCGGCTGAGCCTCAAGCTCCACGATGGAGGCAATAGTCAGAACCTCAAAGATCTTCTGGTCGCCGCTCACGCCGGCTTCCTTCAGGTCAGCCTTGGTCTTATCAACCATGGTCTGAATGACCTTCTTGATGTCGGTGCCCTTCGGGAAGCGGTACTCACCCGGGTGCAGCCAACCCTCAATCGAGGGGAAGTTGCTCGGCACACCGTACTGGGTGTAGTTGCTGACCGCGTCCTCAACCTGCTTACGGGTGAACGCACCATCCGAACCAGAAACAATCAGGTCAACGGTCTCGCTCACGCGCTTACCCTGCGGAATCGCCAGGTACAGTACGTTGCTGTTCGCCTCGATAATGGTCGTAATCGCGCTCGAGCTGCTCATGTGCTGCTGCAGTTCATAGGTGCCAGGCTGCAAGTACTTGCCCTTGCTCTCCTTGGTGTACACCTCAACGAACTTATCAGCATCAGCAATAACGCCCGCCGCCTCAAGCTCCTGCGCCACCTGCGCGGTGGACTGGCCGGAACGAATCGTGAACGTCACGGTCGTACCATTGCCGCCACCCGAGTAGTCACGAGTCTTGAACGGGTCATAGCGAGTAATCAGGGCACCAGAAATAATGACCAGAGCCACGACAAACAGGGAAATCGCACTCAGCATAACGGCGCGACGGCGGCGCTTACGCGCACGCAACGTAGCCACCGACACGATTTCCTGTTCCATCGTGATGCCGGTAATACCCTTACGTTCGTCCTCGGCCGTGGGCCTAAAGAGGTCGAGCCCGCTCTCTTCGGGGTGTTTATTCTGTTCGGTCACTGAAGGTTCTCCGTTTCGTTGACGGCACCGACCGTGGTCCCTTCTGACTCGGACGGTCGGTTTTCTTCGTGGGCCGGATCGCTCACCTTGTACCCGGCTACGGACTGCCCCGCCTTGAGGGCATCCAGGCTGTACTGCAAAATATTCACAGCCGCCACCTGGTCAACCATAGTCTTGAAATCTCGGCTGGAAACCCCAGCCTCGTGCAGTGCACGGTGAGCGCTCACGGTGGTGAGTCGCTCATCCACCAGCCAAATGTTAATGTGTGTTTTCTCTTCGGCATCCAGCTCGGAGCGCAGAGCCTGAGCGTACTCCCGAGCCATTTCCGTGGAGGGAGAATCCCCGCCACGCATGGTCTTCGGAAGCCCGACGAAAACCTCCACCACCTCGTTCACCTCAATCAGCTTACGCAAAACACGGCGGTCAGAGTTCTTCTTCGCGTCGCGGCGCAACGTCTTGAGCGGGGTGGCGAGAATACCGTCGGGGTCGCTGAGGGCGGTGCCGACGCGGGCGTTACCCACATCGACACCCATCCGCACTCCGCGCTGAAATTCTGCCATGTTTAGGCCTGAGCCTGTGCGATAGCGTCGCGGACAGCGTCCAGTGCAGCACCAATCTTGGATGCGTCCTGGCCACCACCCTGAGCGACGTCGTCCTTACCGCCGCCACCGCCGCCGAGAACACCGGCAGCGACGCGGACCAGAGCGCCAGCCTTCACGCCAGCCTCGCGAGCACCCTCATTGGTTGCCACCAGGACGACGGGGCGGCCATTAGCCACACCCACCACGGCAACAACAGCGGCCTCGGAGCCGAAGCGCGAACGCAGATCCAGAGCCAGGTCACGAACGCCGTTAGCGTCCAGCTCGCCAGCGTCATGCGCCAGAACGCGAACAGAACCGATGGTCTGTGCGTTCTCCAGCAGCTTGCCAGCCTCAGCCTGCAGCTTCTCGCGGCGCAGCTGAGCCAGCTCCTTCTCAGCAGCCTTCAGCTTGGCCAGAGTCTGGTTAATCTTCTCGGGCAGATCAGCGGAGGACTGAACCTTCATCAGGCCGGTCAGCTGATTCACCAGGGTACGCTCAGCAGCCAGGTGGTTGAAGGAGTCCAAACCCACCAGAGCCTCAACACGGCGGTTACCGGAGCCAACAGAACCCTCAGTCAGCAGCGACAGCGAACCAATCTCAGCGGACGAACCAACGTGGGTACCACCGCACAGCTCGCGGGAGAACTCGCCACCGATTTCAACAACACGCACCACGTCGCCGTACTTCTCACCGAAGAGGCTCATAGCGCCCAGAGCCTTAGCCTCAGCCAGCGGCATCTCACGGGTAATCACCTCGTGGTTATCGCGGATCGCGAGGTTAGCAACCTCTTCAACCTCACGCTTAGCGGACTCAGACAGGCCCTCGCTCCACGCGAAGTCGAAGCGCAGGTAGCCTTCCTTGTTGAAAGAGCCACGCTGAGTAGCCTCGTTGCCGAGCACCTGGTGCAGGGCAGCGTGAATGATGTGGGTACCGGAGTGTGCCTTCTCACCGTCGCGGCGGCGCTGAACATCAACCTGTGCCACAACATCGGCACCGGTGTGAACCTCGCCCTCACGCACAACGGCGCGGTGAACGCTCAGACCCTTCACGGGCTGCTGAACGTCCTGAACGTCAATGACGAAGCCGTTGCCGGTAATGACACCGGTATCAGCTGCCTGGCCACCAGCCTCCGCATAGAACGGAGTCTCATCCAGGACAACCTCAATCTTGTCGCCAGCCTTAGCGGCGGGCACGGAAACGCCGTCCACCAGGATTGCACGCAGCTTAGTCTCAGTGCGCAGCTCGGTGTAACCGGTGAAGATGGAGCCGCGCTCGTCCACGAGCTTACGCAGCTCGGACAGGTCAGCGAACGCGCCCTTCTTCGCCTTAGCGTCAGCCTGCGCACGGTGACGCTGCTCAGCCATCAGCTCACGGAAGGACTTCTCATCCACCTTCACGCCAGCCTCAGCAGCCATCTCCAGGGTCAGGTCAATCGGGAAGCCGTAGGTGTCGTGCAGAGCAAACGCCTCAGCACCAGAGACAGCGTTGGAGCCGTCCTTCTTAGCCGCAGCAACAGCCTCTTCCAGACGCTCAGTACCGGTCTCAATGGTGTGCAGGAACGCCTTCTCCTCAGCGTACGCAATACGGGAAATACGCTCGAAGTCGTCAGCAACGTACGGGAAAGCACCCTTCATCGCATCACGCGAAGCCGGGAACAGCACGGGCAGGCAGGGCTCAGTAACGCCCAGCAGACGCATCGCACGGATTGCACGGCGCATCAGACGGCGCAGAATGTAGCCGCGACCCTCGTTGGAGGGGGTCACGCCATCAGCAATCAGCATCAGCGAGGAACGGATGTGGTCAGCCACCACGCGCATACGCACGTCGTCCTCGTAGCCCTCGTCCTCAGCGGACTCAGAGCCGTGGTACTTCTTACCGGACAGCTTAGAAGCAGCGTCCAGAACGGGGCGAACCTGGTCGGTCTCGTAGAAGTTCTCAACACCCTGCAGCAGCATGGCAAGACGCTCAACGCCCAGACCGGTATCGATGTTCTTCTTCGGCAGGTCACCCAGAATCTCGAAGTCATCCTTACCGATGCCCTCGCCACGCTGGTACTGCATGAACACAAGGTTCCAAATCTCAATGTAACGGTCGTCGTCAGCCGCCGGGCCGCCTTCCTTACCGTAGGCAGGGCCACGGTCGTAGAAGATCTCCGAGTCGGGGCCTGCGGGGCCGGGCTGACCGGTGGACCAGTAGTTTTCCTTCATGCCCATACGCTGAATACGCTCAGCCGGGAAGCCCACCTTGTTGTGCCAAATGTCGAAGGCCTCATCGTCACCCTCATAAATGGTGACCCACAGGCGCTCCGGATCCAGGCCAAAACCGCCCTTATCCTGAGGGGTGGTCAGCAGCTCGTAAGCAAACG
Organism: Rothia sp. HMSC073B08; assembly: GCF_001812975.1. Classification (NCBI taxonomy): domain Bacteria; kingdom Bacillati; phylum Actinomycetota; class Actinomycetes; order Micrococcales; family Micrococcaceae; genus Rothia; species Rothia sp. HMSC073B08. The sequence continues at coordinate 188,629 of NZ_KV811082.1, forward strand.
GAATCGCCTGCTCCTTGAAGTAATCACCGAACGAGAAGTTACCAGCCATCTGGAAGAAGGTACCGTGACGCGCAGTCTTACCGACCTCTTCAATGTCCAGGGTGCGGATGCACTTCTGCACGCTGGTCGCGCGGGAGAACGGAGGGGTCTCACGGCCCAGGAAGTAGGGAATGAACGGCACCATACCGGCGATGGTGAACATAGCGCCGGGCTCGTTCGAAATCAGCGATGCCGAAGGCACCACAGTATGGCCGCGGGAAGCGAAGAAATCGATCCAGCGCTTAGAAATCTCCTGTGAGAGCATCTCGTTCCTTAGAGTAATCTGTGCGAAATTCTAAATTAGTCTACTGACCTATGGTGCCTGTCCGAGAGCAAAATGGCTAATCGAGCCAGTCTCGTACCGTGGTTTACGGGCGAAAACACCATCTTTTAAAACCTAGTTGAAGAAGCCGTCGCCGAGCTGACGGTCACGCGCAATACGCTGCTCACGCGCTCGCTTCTGAGCCTCTTCCAAGGAGGCGATCTCAGCCTCCACCTCAATGAGTTCACGCTCAGCCAGGCGGCGGTTCGTGGATTCAATCTCAGCCGAGCTCATCTGGCGGTCCCAGGTGTCCAGGGAGCCAGGACGCAGATCCTGCTTCTGGCGTTCCACCTTAGCGTTGAGCTCCATCTCCTTCTCCTGCATGCCCTCACGCACGCGGGCGGCGAACTCAACAGCACGCAACGCATACGGCTGCAGGGGCTTGCCAATCGGCGAATCGAAGAATTTTCCCATCTGAGACTCCGGGTTGAGGGCAAGCTCACCGTGCTCACGCATGAGCAGGGCGCTGCCGGGGGTACGCTGAGCAGGTTCGGAGGTGGTGGCACGCCTGGAAGCGAAGTAACCAACCGCCGCTCCGGCGCCGAGCAGAAGAGCTGAACGAAGCAGACCCATTAGTTCTCACCGCCTGCAGAGTAAGAGGACTGTGCCGAACCGTACTGACCACCAGCGTGGGTGTTGCCAGCGGTGCCGTGTGCATCGCCGGTCTTGCCGCCGCGGAACGCCTGACGCACACCGTACGAGAAGGACGCAACCTTAATCAGCGGCTGACCCACAGTCGAGGTCACCAGCGAGGACAGCGCAGAAACGTTCGCGGACGCATCCGAAACGTTCGAGGTGATGTCGTCAACCTTCTCCAGCTGCTCATTGGTGGTCACCACAGTGCGGGTCACCTCTTCAATGAGGGGGCCGGTGCTCTGGTTCAGCGAACGAATCGTCACGATAAGCTCATCAAACACCTTAGTCAGGCGAATAATGGGTAACGCAAGAAGAGCCACCAGAATCGCAAAAACTCCTGCTGCAATCAGGCCCGCAATATCTCCGCCGGTCATCTATAACCCCATTCCGCTCAATGCATGATGCTTATCAATAGTCGTACAAGGCTGGACGCCACCGTGGCGTACAGCCGGATCGTGCATACAGTTCAGGACTGTATACACAGCTCAATCCCCTATTTTAGTCGAAAAATCCTTCAAGCGCCCCCTAAACTCTCATGAAACTCCCAGCGACGGAAGATTCACAGGTTCAGCGGCACCACTGCCCTGTAGTGTATATACCCCAAAAAACCCGCGCGTTAAACGGGAACAACCCGCCCCCACCGAACGGTGCAGGACGGGTTGCTTCTCGAAAAATCGAGATTATGCCAGACGCGAGTAGTACTCAACGACCAGCTGCTCGTCGCAGATCACGGGGATCTCTTCGCGCTTGGGCTTGCGCTCAAGCTTTGCGTGCAGCTTCTCGATCTCAACGTTCAGGTATGCGGGAACCTCGGGCAGAACTGCCTGGTGCTCGCCTGCAGCCGCAGCCTGGAAGGGGGTGGTCTTCTCAGCCTTGGGGTGAACGTGGATCAGCTGGCCGGGCTTGACGTGGAACGAGGGGCGGTCCACGCGAACGCCGTCAACCATGATGTGACGGTGAACAACCATCTGACGTGCCTGTGCAATGGTGCGGGCGAAGCCTGCACGCAGAACCAGAGCGTCGAGGCGGGTCTCGAGCAGCTCGACCATGTTCTTACCGGTCTGGCCCTCGGTACGCTTTGCCTCGAGGTATGCGCGGCGCATCTGTGCCTCGCGGATGTTGTACTGAGCGCGCAGACGCTGCTTTTCCTTCAGCTGGGTAGCGTAGTTGGAGTCAGCCTTCTTGCGGGCACGGCCGTGCTGGCCGGGGCCGTAAGGACGACGCTCGAGGTACTTTTCTGCCTTCGGGGTCAGTGCAATGCCCAGGGCACGGGACTGACGCACGGTACGGCGGGTGCGGTTGTGCTTAGCCACAATCTACCTTTCTATGTGAGGCTCCTGCACCCTCACGGGTGGGGCCTCGGTCTGTTGAATACTGGCCTCCTCGGTTGACCCCGCCGGAATCCGTACGCGACCGATTCGGTCGTTGCTGTACGGCGGTGGGGCGGAGAGCTCGGGGCAGAGTACCCCGCAGCTACATTACTGACGCTCGCACGAATGCGGGCATAGTAATTGCCAGACCCGTCAAGCTTACCGGATACACCCGGGCTTTACCAGCCTTTTGGGAAATCTTTGGTTCAAATCACTGTGCGTGTGGGTTTTCGACACTTACCCACACGACCCCACAGGAATTATTTATGCCAGTCAGAGCTATTTAGGTGCGACTTCCCCGAAAAATTGCGGCGCTAAGATGTTGGATTGTAATCATTTCGTTATTTTTAACCTGTGTCTTTATGGGAATAGCTTGAATCAGACCCCCATATCGCCTAGACTAGAAACCATAACAAGCTTGGCGTCCGCCCTTCCGGGAAGGCCGACAGCCAAGACGTCTATCACAACTCAAAACTCTGACGCGGTGCGCAGTACTACCGAGGTACTACGCACCGCTTTCTGTTTGCGCTCAGCCCTATACGGTTGCTTGCTCTATACGGCTACCTGCCTGCCGAGGCGCGCCACTCCCCCGGTGGTCAGCACTCAAAGTAGTAGACGGCTCGATGGGAGCCACGTAAGCTAACGGGTCGTATCCTGCACCGGAGCCGCATCCAAAATACGGCGGATACGCTCACGACGCTCCGTCAACGTACGCTCAAAACCGTGCTGCGTCGGCTCGTAGTAGACCGTGCCGCGCAGAGTATCCGGCAGGTACTGCTGTGCCGCCACATGCCCCGGCTCATCATGCGCATAAATGTACCCCACGCCGTGACCAAACTGCTTAGCCCCCGCATAATGACCATCACGCAAATGCACCGGAACCTGACCCGAAGCGCCCGCACGCACATCCGCAATCGCGCGGTTAATCGCGTTATACGCCGCGTTTGACTTCGGCGCGAGCGCACAATAAATCACCGCCTGCGAGAGGATAATACGCGCCTCCGGCATGCCCACCAGCGCCACCGACTGCGCCGCAGCCGTCGCCACCTGCAACGCCTGCGGATCAGCCAGACCAATATCCTCACTCGCCAAAATCATGATGCGACGCGCCACGAAACGCGGATCCTCGCCGCCCTCCAGCATGCGCGCCAAGTAGTGCACCGCGGCATCCGCATCAGAGCCGCGCATGGACTTAATGAAAGCGCTGACCACGTCATAATGCTGATCACCCGAACGGTCGTAGCGAATCGCGGCGCGGTCCACCGCCTCCGTAGCATGCGCCAGGGTGATGCGCACGGGCGCGGCAGGTTCCGGGGCCTTCTCCCCCGCCGGTTCATCTGAATCCTCGGCGGAGCGGGCAGATTCTACCGAAGCCTGTTCAGCCTCGCTAAACGCAATCGCAGCCGCCGCCTCCAGCGAGGTCAGGGAGCGGCGAGCATCGCCTCCAGAAACCGCCGCGAGGTGGGCGCGCGCATCCTCATCAATCACCGCCGCACCGTCAAAACCGCGCGGGTCAGCCAACGCACGGTCAATCAGACGCTCAATATCGGACTGCTCCAGCGAATGAACCCGCAACAGTAGCGAGCGTGAGAGCAGCGGCGAAATAATGCTGAACGACGGGTTCTCCGTCGTAGCCGCCACCAGAATCACCCAGCGGTTCTCCACGCCGGGCAGGAGCGCATCCTGCTGAGCCTTCGTAAAACGGTGAATCTCATCGAGGAAGAGCACTGTGGTCGTACCGTACATGTCGCGGTCGAGCAGCGCCTGATCCATGACCGCACGCACATCCTTCACGCCCGCGGTAATCGCCGAAAGCTCCACGAACTTACGACCCGGCGCGCGCGCAATCACATGCGCCAGGGTGGTCTTACCCGTACCCGGAGGGCCGTACAAAATCACCGAGGACGGGCCAGCCGGGCCGGCGTTCTCCCCCGCCAACACGCGCAGAGGCGCACCCGGAGTCAGCAGGTGCTCCTGGCCGAGAACCTCGTCAATCGTGCGCGGACGCATACGCACCGCCAACGGCGCACGAGACGCCGAACGCGCAGAATACGTACGCGAGGCAGAGGCACGCGAGGAGGGCTCCTCAGCGGGCACACCAATCAGGCTCACGCGGTCCCCGTCATCGGGCAACTCAAGATCAAAGAGGGAATCAGCCATAGTCTTACTCTATCGTTTCACAATCTGGAGGCGGGTACGGGGTGTGGGTATACAGCTGCGGATTTAGCTCGCGGCGTGACACCACACGGGTTAGCGCCGGCCTAGAGGGTCTCACTATCGAGAATCAGGGTCACCGGGCCGTCATTGACCAGCTCCACCTGCATGTCCGCACCGAACACGCCGGTCTCCACGTGCAGGCCACGCTCACGCAACGCCTCCACGTAGTCGTTGAACAGCGGCTCACTCACCGCGCCGGGCGCAGCAGCAGACCAGGAGGGGCGGCGGCCCTTCTTCGCATCCCCGTACAGGGTGAACTGGCTGACCGCCAGCACGGGTGCGCCCTCATCGAGCAGGGACTTCTCCCCCTCCATCAGGCGCAGGTTCGCGGTCTTGTCGGCAAGCTTCGCAATCTGCGCCGCACCGTCACCGTGCGTGATACCGACCAGCACCAGGTAGCCGGGCTGCTCAATCGCGCCGACCGTCTCACCCGCCACGCGCACCGCCGCGCGGGTCACACGCTGAATAACTACTCGCATCGTTCACCTTTCATCATGGAACCGGCATTCGCCGGGCTCATACATCTCTTTCGACACCACTCTCGGCGGCTGGTTTAGGGGAGCCGCAGTTCTAGAGGCAGCCGCCTCAGAGCACGCCGCGCAGCTGCACGGCACGCAAAAACTGGTTCGCCGCCCGCGGGGTACGAAACTCAATAAAACGCTTCTGTAGATGCTGCCCGCGAGCCTCCGCCAGCAACTCCCCGACGTGCGGGTAGCTCCTCCACGTGTACCGAATCATGTTGTCCGGGTCGCGCAGAATATTCTTCAGCGGCGGCTCCACATTATCAGCCCACAGCCTCTGACCCGTCACCGCACGGCGCACCGTCCGGCGAACCACACGCCACATGACCACCGCACGGCTATAGCGTAGGTAAATCACCACATCCGCACGCTCCAGCAGGCGGCCGCGCACCTGCGGATACTGCCACTCCGTAATCCACGCAGGTTGCTCAATGAGTGTCTGAACATCCGCCTCAAAACTAGGGCGCGGAGTCCAGTTCGGACCCCAATGCAACGAGTCCATCTCCGTATGCGGAATGTCCAGGAGGCGCCCCAACCGCGCCGCGAACGTCGTCTTACCGCTACCGCTCGGGCCGGCAATCAGAATACGCATGCTCCCCTCCCCCTTTGGTTAGTACACAAATCGGCACGCACGCCAGTTGATACAAAAGGTGGGCTGCGACCCTGCACCAGCAGAATACACAGCCCACCCTCAACGGCGACCCCGGCACAACTCAACGCCCGCCGGGTTCACGCCGCACAGCCTCACACCCCCTACGGGGCGCACGACCAAAGACTAGAGAAGATTACTCCTCGTCCTTCTTCTTCGGCTTGAAATCAACGCCAGCTTCCTTACGCTGCTCCGGAGTAATCGGTGCAGGAGCCGCAGTCAGCGGATCAAAACCGTTACCGGTCTTCGGGAACGCAATAACCTCGCGGATCGAATCAACGCCAGCCAGCAGAGACACAATACGGTCCCAACCGAACGCAATACCACCCATGGGCGGTGCGCCGTACTTGAACGCATCCAGCAGGAAGCCGAACTTCTCCTGAGCCTCTTCCTCGCCAATGCCCATCACAGCGAATACGCGTTCCTGCACGTCACGGCGGTGAATACGGATCGAACCGCCACCAATCTCGTTACCGTTGCAGACAATGTCGTAAGCGTAGGCCAGGGCCGAACCCGGGTCGGTGTCGAAGGTGTCCATGAACTCGGGCTTCGGGGAGGTGAACGCGTGGTGCACAGCAGTCCACGCGGAGTGACCCAGAGCCACGTCACCGGACTCAGTAGCCTCAGCAGAAGACTCAAACATGGGAGCGTCAACAACCCACACGAAGGACCACTCGCCGTCCTTAATCAGGCCGGTACGGTGACCAATCTCAACACGAGCAGCACCCAGCAGCGCACGGGAAGCCTTAGCCTCACCAGCAGCGAAGAAGATGCAGTCGCCGGGCTTCGCGCCGGTAGCCTCAGCCAGGCCAGCACGCTCAGCGTCAGTAATGTTCTTAGCAACCGGACCGGTCAGCTCGCCATCCTCCTGAATGAGGACATACGCCAGGCCCTTAGCTCCGCGCTGCTTAGCCCACTCCTGCCAAGCGTCCAGGGTACGGCGAGGCTGAGAAGCACCACCGGGCATGACCACAGCACCCACGTAAGGAGCCTTAAACACGCGGAAAGTGGTGTCCTTGAAGTACTCGGTCAGCTCAGTCAGCTCCAGACCAAAACGCAGGTCAGGCTTGTCCGAACCGTACTTCTCCATCGCATCCTTGTAGGTCATGCGCTGAATCGGGCGGGGAACCTTCACATCAATCAGGTTCCACACAGCCTCAACGATGCGCTCGCCCAGCTCAATGATGTCTTCCTGATCAACGAATGAAGCCTCAATGTCCAGCTGAGTGAACTCAGGCTGACGGTCCGCACGGAAATCCTCGTCACGGTAGCAGCGAGCAATCTGGTAGTACTTCTCAATACCGCCCACCTGCAGCAGCTGCTTGAACAGCTGCGGGGACTGCGGCAGAGCATACCAAGAACCCGGAGCCAGACGAGCCGGCACCAGGAAGTCACGCGCACCCTCAGGGGTGGAACGGGTCAGGGTCGGGGTCTCAACCTCAATGTAGCCGTCCTCGGCCAGCAGGTTGCGTGCCGCACGGTTCGCTTCCGAACGCAGGCGCATGATGCGAGCCGGCTCCGGGCGGCGAAGGTCCAGGTAGCGGTAGCGCAGGCGCGCCTCCTCACCCACCTCAACGTGCTCGTCAATCTGGAAAGGCAGCGGAGCGGCAGTGTTCAGCACCTCAACGGCGGACACCTCAACCTCAATCTCACCGGTAGCCAGGTTCGGGTTCTCATTACCCTCCGGGCGCTTAGTCACCAGACCGGTCACGCGCAGAACGTACTCGTTGCGCAGGTGCTCAAAGTCAGCCTCATTGTGGAAAACACACTGGGTGACACCCTCACGGTCACGCAGGTCGACGAAAGCGACACCACCGTGGTCGCGACGGCGAGCCACCCAACCGGTCAGGGTAACAGTCTCTCCAATATTTGCGGCGGTCAGCTCGCCGTTGGTGTGAGTGCGAAGCACAGACATTCCTTTCATAGCGGGCACCTCACGACTATAGACAGTAGCCGGGTACACGCGGTTGATGATATGCGCACACTGCGTGCGCCTCATATATTGTATCCCCTCCGGGCAGGTCGATGGCGGGTCGGGGCAAGTCAGGCACCAGAAAATGGGGTGCGGAGGCGGGATGCGGGTAGGGCGGCAGGTTCGTGGGTGTCTGCGGTCGATAGGTTAGTGTCTTCGCCATGGGTCTTTAACCCGGGGTGAAGGCATTAACCTATCGAAAAGCCACTACCCTATCGAAGTATTACCGGGGAATCCACTCCGCATGCCTGTGGACAAACACTTTTTCGGTAGAATCCGCGAAGTTATCCACAGATTTCACAAACAAGCCCCACAACCTCACACAGCCTGCCAGGATAAAGCCTATGAACACCGTAACTATTCCGTGGCAACGCGTCCCAAACGTACTACCGGCTACACCAGAAATTACCCGCGCCGCAGAACTGCACCCATTCGTGCTGAACTCCCAGATGCTCAACCTGCGAGGAATCGGGCCAAAACGCATTCGCAAGCTAGTGGCGGAAGGGTCTCTGCAACGTATCCAGCGAGGAGCCTATATTTACACCCGCGATGCCCAAGCGCTCACCCCCGAAGAGCGGCTAACGGTACGGTGCATCGCTGCTCAGATGATGGGTCTTCAAGGAATCTTCTCCCACACATCAGCCGCGGCGCTATGGGGACTTGATGTACTCTCTGTTCCCCAAATGATAAGCGTGTATAGCTGTAGTCATAGCACCTCTGACAAGGGAAGAATCACCCGGCATTACAGCGCCCCTGGCCCCGAGGAAGTCACCAGGTTGCCGGGCACATCCATCATGGTTACGACGGTGGCTCGCACGCTGCAGGATTGTGCTCGCAGCATGCCCTTTCGGGAGGCGGTGGTCCTCGCTGACTCCATCATGCGGCGGAAACTCTTGGAACCCCACGAGGTGACTGAGATTCTACTGAACCTCACCGGGTACGGCGGCTCCGCCGGGCCTCTCCTGGCGCAGGCGGTGGATGCATCCAGCGAGTCGGCTGGTGAAAGCCTCACCCGGTGCCTACTCATGGAGCACAGGCTGCCCCTCCCCGTAACGCAGTACCCGATTTCATGCGAAGGCCGTAACTATCGAGTGGACTTCACCTGGCCCGAGGCGCGCGTCATTCTCGAGTTCGACGGCGAACAGAAATACGTGGACCACCCCGGCAGGGACCGCTACGAAGCCACCCGCGACCGTGCTCTAACCCGCGCCGGCTGGACGGTCGTACACCTCACATGGGCTGACATCTTTCAAAAAGAGCGGGAAGTCATCACCCACTTGCGGAAACTACTCTTGAGATAAAGCGAGGAAACGCCTCAGTCGATAGGTTAGCGCCTTCACCCCGGGTTAAAGACCCACGGCGAAGACACTAACCTATCGAAAATCTGGGCTCACACAAAAGACCCGCCCGGCAGGGAGGTCAACATCCTCCCCACCAGGCGGGTACACATCCATATGCAGGCTACAGTAACCAAATTATTACAGCAGCCAGATAATACTGCAACCAAACACCGCAGGCATTACAGGCCCCTAATGTTTACAGGCCCTCAGCACGTACAATCTGAACGTGCTGATCCTCAGCCGGCGGCATCCACGAAGCCGGATCAGCAGCAACCTGCTCACCCGAACGGATATCCTTCACCTCGTGAACCGGGGCACCCGACTCATCCGAAGAGATAAACCACACGAACGGAATGCCGCGCTTCTCAGCGTACTTAATCTGCTTACCGAACTTCGCCGCATTCGCAGACACCTCGCAGGCAATACCGCGGGCACGCAGCGCATCGGCAACATCATTCGCAGCGGACCAGCCCTCATCATTCGTCAGGGCAACAAACACAGCCGAAGGCACCTTGCGGCTCGCCTGCGCAAAACCCTGCGACAGAATACGAGCCACCACACGAGTCACACCAATAGACAGGCCAACACCCGGGTACGTCTTCTTACCATTCGAGGCCAGCGACTCATAACGGCCGCCCGAGCAAATCGAACCCAGCGACTCGTGACCAACCAGAACAGTCTCATACACGGTGCCGGTGTAGTAGTCCAGACCGCGAGCAATCGACAGGTCAGCCAGCACCTTACCCGGCGCACGGCGAGCCGCCTCCTCAATGACCTCAGCCAGCTCAGCAAGACCCTGATCCAGCAGCTCATGCTCCACCGAATACTTAGCCGCAAGCGCACGCACCTGCTCCACGAAAGAAGCATCCTCAGTGCGGATCTGCGCCAGCTCCAGGGCGGCAGCAGCAGCATCCGCGCTCGCACCAGCCTCAGCCTGCAGCTCCTCAGCCACACGCTCAGCACCGATCTTCTCCAGCTTGTCAATAGAACGCAGAACAGCCGCAGTATCAGTCAAACCCAAGCCCAGGTAGAAACCCTCAGCCAGCTTGCGGTTATTCACACGCAGCTTGAACTCAGGAATCGGCAGCTTCGACAGCGCATCAACAACAACCAGTGCCAAGGTCACGTCGTAACGGAACGGCAACTCGCCATCGCCAACCACGTCAATATCAGCCTGAGTGAACTCGCGGGCACGACCCTCCTGCGGACGCTCACCACGCCACACCTTCTGAATCTGGTAACGCGAGAACGGGAAATTCAGGTAACCGGCATTCTCCACCACGTAACGGGCAAACGGCACGGTCAGGTCAAAGTGCAGAGCCAGCTTTTCCTTAGCCTTCGCAGCCTCGTCCTCCTGCAGGCGAGAAATTGCGTACACTTCCTTGTCAATCTCACCCTTGCGCAGTAGCTGCTCAATAGTCTCTACCGAACGAGTCTCAATCGGAGAGAAACCGTGCAACTCAAAAGTCTCACGCAAAGTGTCCAGAACATGATTCTCAACCAACCGCTCAGCCGGAAGATACTCGGGAAAACCAGACAGCGAAGCCTTGCGAGCCATACGCGATACTCCTTGACAAAGAACTCGACAACAAAACCCCCGGAACACCTCCGGGCATATCTACCCATCATACCAACACCCACCCCAGCACAGCACCCACTCCCCCAGCTCACCCAACACAAACCTACGCAAACCCGCAGCCGGCAGGTTCGCCCACAACACAACACGACCAGACACTACTCACACACACCCCACAGAGGCTATGCTTAGGAGGTGCACACGCACACCCAAACGGGTGCCCACCACGGGGAACAGCGCAAAGGCGCCCACCCCCAGCACCCCCGAGTGAAAGAGTTATAGCGGTGACTACCAAACCCGACGACACTGTAAACCTCGAAAAGGCACGCCAGTACGGCCGCGTCTCCGAGGACGGCCACGTCTTCGTCATTGTCGACGGCGAAGAATACGCCGTAGGCCAGCTGCCCGGCGCCTCCGAAGAAGAAGCGCTCAGCTACTTCGCCCGCAAGTTTGAAAACGTCGAGGCGCAGGTTGCCCTGCTCGAATCCCGCCTCGCCAACAACGCCCCCGCCGCAGACCTGCAGAAGGGCATCACCTCCATCGGTGCACAGATTGGTGTGCGCAACATGGTCGGTGACTACTCCGGCCTGCAGAAGCGCCTCATCTCCCTCGCAGAGCAGATCGCTGAACTCGGCGAAAAGCAGCAGCAGGCACGCACCGAAAACCGTGAACGCGCCCTCGCCGTCCGCGAAGAAATCGTCGCGGAAGCCGAGCAGATTGCTGGCCAGGACCCCGACCAGATCCACTGGAAGAACTCCCACTCCCGCATGAACGAACTGTTCGAAGCGTGGAAGAAGGCACAGCGCGAAATTCACCTGGCAAAGAGCGTAGAGGACGAGCTGTGGAAGCGTTTCCGCGCAGCCCGCACCACCTTCGACCGCAACCGCCGCGCACACTTCTCGCAGCTCGACGACCGCAACGCACGCATCAAGCGCGCCAAGGAAGAGCTGATTGCACGTGCGGAGGAGCTGTCCACCTCGACTGACTGGTCTGAGACTTCCCGCGTATACGGCGACCTGATGCGCGCCTGGAAGCAGGTACCCCGCGGCCACCGTCGCGAAGACGACAAGCTGTGGGCACGCTTCCGCGCGGCACAGGACGTGTTCTTCAACGCCCGCAACGAAGCCGAAGCAGCGCAGGACGCAGTCTACGCCGAAAACCTCAAGGTCAAGGAAGCACTGCTCGAAGAAGCACGCGCACTCCTGCCCGTCGAAGACATTGAGGGTGCAAAGGCAGCCTTCGAGAAGATCCTGGACCGCTGGGATGCGGCAGGCCGCGTACCCCGCAACGACCTGCGCCGCGTCGACGGCGAACTGCGCCGTATTCAGGACGAAATCAACGGCGCCGAAGAGGCAAAGTGGAAGCGCAACGACCCCGCCAAGGCGGCACGCGCGAACTCCCTGCTCGCACAGATCGAGGACTCCCTCGCCGAGCTGGAAGCAGAGCTCGCCGCAGCTGAAAAGGGCGGCGACTCCAAGAAGATCGCCAAGGCTAAGGAAGCTCTGGAGGCGCGCCGCGCCTGGGCAGCAACCCTGCAGGGCTTCGGCAACTAGGGTCTAGCCGACGGTCTAAATAACGGTCTAATTAACGCCGAGAAGCCACATGTGTTTCGAAAAGCCACTTTTTGGTGGCTTCTCGAAACACATGTGGCTTCTGCGTGTCTGCGGGGGTTATATTCGCGCCCCCACCCGATGCAGATGGAGGGCGCACCGGGTTCATGGATTTTCGATAGGTTAGTGACTTTAATGCGGGTTAAA